>CAYWRM010000020.1:0-34045 GCA_964460905.1 uncultured Lentimicrobiaceae bacterium | reverse complement strand
TCTTGCCACTAAGTCACTAAGGCAGAAAGGTTCACTAAGTTATTTGTATTTTATTGCTTTAAAATTGGTTTTTTTTCGTGTATCTTAGTGTCTTCGTGTCTTTGTGGCAACATATTAAGTGTCTTTTTTTTCTTACCAGTAAGTCACAAAGGCAGAAAGGTTCACTAAGTTAGTTTACAAATCGTCTAATTCCATTTTTTATTCTTGGTACATTAAAGTTGATTAAATATCCAAGCCGGTTATTGGTTAGTTTTAAATGACTTATTATTTGTGCTTCCCATACGGGATTAACATTTTCAAGTGCTTTCAGTTCACATATAATACAATCTTCAACTAGTACATCAAGCCTTAAACCTTCTTTGAATTCGATGTTGTCATATACAATTGGGATACTTACTTGTCTTTTATAACTTAGTCCTCGCTTTTCTAGTTCGTGACAAAAACAGACTTCATATACTTTTTCCAATAATCCTGGGCCCAGATTAATATGTACCGAATATGCTGAATCGATAATTAATTTACCAATTTTTTCCAATGCTTCCGGTATAGGCTTAAACCTTTCTTTGTGCATCTTTGTGTCTTCGTGTCTTTGTGGCGACATATTTAGTGTCTTTTGTTTTTTACTTCTCCCCAAAAATAATAATAATTAAACCACTGTTCGGGATGTTTGCTGAGTGTTTCTTCTATTTGTTTTATATACTTATCAAGCATTTGTTTCAGCATTTTTTCTCTTTCAGAAATTTTATTTGAATTATTGTAAACTCTGGGTTTTGTTGCTAAAAAATGATAGTGCTTATTGGTTTCTTTAATAGCTGAAACAAATGTTACAGGCTTACTATATTTCATAGCAATATAGAACGGGCCTGTTGGAAATTCGGCATTATGTCCAAGAAAGTTGCATGTCATAGTTTTTGAGCCTTCTAAAAACCTGTCTCCATGAATAGCCACTATCTCATTTTTCAGTAATGCTTCTTTTATTTGAAAAAGGTGTGACATATCATCTTTAATAGTTATAATATCCATTTTTTTTTCAGTCATTACATTATCAAGCAGGGCTTTTATCTTTTTGTGTTCGGCATCAAGCATCACTATATGTACACGTGTATTTATTCTGTCCAGCAATTGTCCTGCTATTTCCCAATTGCCGATATGAGCTCCAATAATCAAACCTCCATTATTATTAGCCATATTATGCAAGTTACTTTCACCATCAAAACTAAAAGTAAACTTATTGGAAAATCCTGCCATAAGAGCTACCTTATCAATAAGGACTTTGCCAAATGTTAAATTATTGATATAGAGGTAGTAGGCTGTTTTGAAAAAGTTGAACCCCAATATTGTATTAAAATAATAATACATTGGTTTTCGTGCTTTTGCTACGAATATCACAAAATACATAGCTACAAAATAAAGCAGCAAATATGCACCTTGCAAATTAAAGTTTTTTAATAAAAATATGAAAATCCGATACCCGGTTAGTCCACCTCGAGTTTTACCTTTCCAGGATGACATTAGTTTTTGGAATGATGCAGGATAAATTCGTAAAGATCTTCCAGCTTAATTATTTTTATCATATCTTCACTGGTAACCTTTAACCCAAATTCTTTTTCAATAATTACAGCAATATCAACAAAATCGAGACTCTCTATATCAAGGTCTTCTTTCATCAATGCATTTTTTATAAGTTGTGACTCTTCGAGCTCAAACTCCTCAATCAAAAACTCATTAACTTTTTCTGTAATTTCCTCTCTGCACATTATTCTAATATGGTTTTAAAATAAAAGTATACAAAATTAATAATAATTTTTAATGTATTGGTTAATTAATGCGAAATGGGCTAAATAATATTTTGAAGTATAATAATAATATCAATTATCATAATTTTTTAATAATAAGAGTTGAGTTTGTGCCTCCAAATCCAAATGAGTTTGATAGGAATGTTTCAATTTTATGTTCAGTAGGTTTAGTAATGATATTTAATTTAGCAGAATGCTCATCAGGGTTTTCTAGATTTAAGTTTGGTGCAATAAATGAATTTTGCGCCATTAGCATTGAATAAACTACTTCACTTGCGCCGCCCATCCACATCTCATGACCAGTCATACCTTTTGTAGAGCTAATGGGAACTCTGCCTTCATCAAACACTTTAAAAATGGCTTTTGCTTCATTTAAGTCTCCTACAGGAGTTGAAGTTGCATGTGCATTTAGATAATCAATATCTTTAGGTTTCAGGTTAGCGTCTTTGAGAGCTTTTTCAAGAGACCTTACGGGTCCGTCAACATTTGGAACAGAAATATGCTCGCCATTTGATGAAAAACCATACCCTATTACTTCGGCAAGTATTGGAGCGCCTCTTCTAACAGCAGAATCGTAGCTTTCAAGTATAACAGTTGCACCGCCTCCACTTGGAACCAGTCCATCTCTATCTTTATCAAAAGGTCTTGAAGCCTTTGTAGGGTTATCTTCTCTAACAGAAAATGCATTGAGCGCATCAAAATTACACATTGAAAACGCATTTATTTCTTGTGCACCACCGCAAATAATTGTATCTTGTAATCCCTGTTTTATCATTATGTATCCCATACCAATGGAATGCGAACCGCTGGCACAGGCTCCACTAACTGTAAAGTTAATTCCTTTTAATTTAAGAATTACTCCAAGGTTCATGGTAATAGTTGAATTCATAGACTGGAATATTGATCCTGAGCCTATCATCATGGTATTCTTCTTTTTACGCAATGTATCTGCAGCCTCAATTACAGCTGTGGCTGAACTATCGTTACCATAAAATATTCCTACTTCATTTTTTTCAAGAAAATCTTCATCAATGTTTGCATTTTTAAGTGCCTCCAATGTTGAAATATATGCGTATTCGCCCTGCTCTGCCAAACCTACTCTCATTCTTCGGGGTAATACACCTTTTAATACAGGTCGATCTATATAACCTGTTAAGCTTGATCTAAAGCCAAGTTCTTTTCTCAATGGATCTAAACGTATACCTGATTTTCCTTCGTACAATGATTTTGTAACCTCGTCAAGATTATATCCAATTGTTGAATAAATGCCCATTCCTGTAATTACAACCCTGTTCATTCTTCTTATGTATAAAGTCCTCCGTTAATATTAATAACCTCACCAGTAATATAAGAGGCTCCTTCACCGGCTAAAAATGCAACAAGTTCAGCAACTTCATTTGGAGTCCCAAATCGATTAGCTGGTATAAGTTTTTTAAGTTGCTTTTCGTCAAGATCTTTGGTCATCTCAGTAGCAATATAACCAGGTGCAACAGCATTTACAGTTACATTTTTTCGTCCTACCTCCTGTGCAAGTGATTTTGTAGCGCCAATAACACCAGCTTTAGCAGCTGAATAGTTAGTTTGACCGGGTAGTCCTTTAATTCCTGAAAGGGAGACAATATTTATAATTCTCCCCCATTTGTTTATAACCATATCTTTAATAAGCCCCGAGGTAACATAGTAAAAACTATTTAGGTTAGTGTCAATTACGCTGCTCCAGTCATTTTCTTCCATCCATACCATCAACATATCTTTTGATGTTCCGGCATTATTCACAAGTACTGATATATATTCGTCAGGATGCTTTTCTTTCCAATCATCAAGTTTGTTATTAACATCTTTAATATCAGTAACATCAAACTGTATTAACTCACCCTGGCCTCCATCTATCTTAATTTGATCGAGAGTATTATTGGCAGCTATAATATTTGAGTTGTAGTGAACAAGGACATTAAAGCCTATGAGTGAAAGTTGTAAACAAATTGCGCTACCTATTCCACCTGATCCACCGGTTACTAATGCATACTTCATTTTTTCAGTATTTAGTTAATTACACTTGGACTGGCCTTCATTAGATGTTGCTTTAATAACTCAATTTCTTTGTATTTTGGTGTATCTTCAATAAAAACCGGTACAAGTTTCCGAAGTTCATTATAAATTAATTGAGATTGTTTACCAAGCTTATTTTTAATTTTCAGATAGTCAACAGCTTGGATTATAGTCAAGAATTCAATTGCAAGTACCTCAAAAGTATTATCGATTACTTTTTTAGTCATTAATGCAGAATTTGTACCCATACTTACAATATCCTGATTATCATTGTTATTTGGAATACTGTGAACGTACATTGGATTTGATAAGGTTTGATTTTCAGCAACAGTTGAAGTAGCTGTAAATTGAGCACCTTGCATCCCGAGGTTTAGCCCTAGTGTTCCAAGGTTTACGAATGGTGGCAGTATATCGTTTAGCTTATTATTCATCAAAAAGTTCAATTGTCTTTCAGCTAACATTGAAAGCTTTGTAATTGCAATTTTTAATTTGTCCATTTCGAACGAAACATAGTCACCATGAAAATTTCCACCATGGTAAACTTCTTTACTACTAACATCTACAACAGGGTTATCATTTACGGAGTTCACTTCATTCACAAGAACCTTCTCGGCATTTTTAACAGCATCACATATGGGTCCAAGTATCTGTGGCACACAACGTAATGAGTAATATTCCTGTATTTTTTGTTTGAATATTTTTTCTTCTATTTTGCCATTAAATAGATGGTCGTCGCGTTTTTTTATTAATTGGCTATCGTTAAGAATTTTTCGCATGGCATTGGCAATAATCTGCTGCCCATTATGCTTTTTAACATCGTTTAATACTACTGAAAAATGATCATCAAATGATTCAACTAGTTCGTTAATCATAGCTGATGCAAGAACCGACCAGTTAATAATATGCTTTGCACGAATGGTGTTTACAATACCGATACCCGACATTACTGATGTCCCATTAATTAAGCCAAGCCCCTCTCGTAATTTAATTTTTAACGGAACTATATTTAGTTCTGAATAAATAGAGTTAACGGATTGAAGTTTTCCGTTATAATAAGCTTCGCCTTCCCCAATAAGTACAAGTGCAAGATGAGATAGTTGTACTAAATCGCCACTGGCACCAACGCCACCGTGTTCAGGAATATATGGTATAATGTTATTGTTAATTAATTCTGAAATGAGCTTAATTGCGTCGGTGTGAATTCCTGAATAACCCAGCGACAAGCTTTTCAAGCGTGATATCATAGCCGCACGAACATAAACAGGCTCAAGTGGTTGCCCCGATCCAGCTGCATGGCTGCGAATTAAATTATATTGCAAGTCAAGTTGGTCCTCGTCTTCAATTCGATATTGAGCCATAGGTCCCAGACCTGTATTTACACCGTATATTATTTTGTTCTTCGAAAAATCAAATAGAAAATCAAAACACTCTTCTACATTTTTTAATGTTTCCTTGTCGATTGTAATGCTCTCATTATTAAAAAGCACATTTTGGTAATCTTGTGTAAGCAGTGGTTTTTTCGATATAGTTACCATTTTTAATTAAAATTGTGGGTCAATAATTTTGTTAATTCTGCAGAATAATAGTTTCGTTATTATAATTGTCATAACTATGATAATGTTTTTAGCTTGTTAATTACCGGGTTTGCATATAACAATAAAAATAACTCACGAATATCTTTATTATCGTGATGTGTTACTTCTGCTGTACGATTATATCTTTCTTCCAGAATAGTTTTTGTATTATTATTATAATATTCAGAAAATTTGGATGTGTTGTTTAATAAATCGTAAGCTAAATAGTTAGATGGCCATAACTTGTAATTAGTATAAATTTGAATATCAACTAATTCAGCAACTTTGCTTACAAATTCATTATTATTAATATTTGAGTTGTCGATTTTAACTAAGTCTTTATTAATGGGAGTTCCCATGGCAACATGGATCCTGCCTTTATTACTGGTTAATCCACCAAGAATACTGTTAAAATCTTCATCTTCTGTTTTAATATAGTTGTGATCTCTTGAAAGGTAAACTTCTCTAACTTTAACGGCATCACAAGGTTCCCACTCATAAGACATGGCTACAGGTGTAATATTAAGTTCTAATAACTTACTTTTAATGTCTTTATCACCTGATAATGTAAGCATTTTGAGGATGCTAACATCTGTTTTGTCAAATCCATTTTTTGCCCTGCCTTTTCTTTGTGCAATCCATACAGATTTATTTAAACCAGTAATTGATTTTCTGATATATGCTGATAAACGCTGAGAGTTTAATAGTAGCTCTTTAGGACTTCCTTCTCTAAATACAGTAATCATTTGATTAGATTTTCCCAGATCTATAATTAAAGGAGAAACCATTAAGTTACTGCCCCATGTTGCTTGATTTGTTTTAAAACCAACTCGGAGATGTGTTTCAGATAATATTGAAGAGTCTAGTACTATATCACGATGATTGGCTAAGTAAATATAAGATTCATCTTTGCTAAGATTTTCAAATCCAGAATGGGAAACACCGTCAGATGTTTTATTTACAATAGATAGCACTACAGGCAAAGAAAATACTCTTTGAAATTCAGTTATATTCTTAACATCTACTAAATCAGCTAATATGAGTTCTTTTTTTTCGGGTGTAAATAAGTAATCCATCATATGATGGAAGGTGCTATCTGCAATTATTCGAGGAATAGCTTCCCGAATCTCAGTATCATTATAAGGCCTGATTATATCAAAATCAAGTTCATCCATAAGAAAAATATTATGGTCAAAATTAAGCAATTATCCAAGACAACAAAATTATTAGTAAAGTCGTTTGTATGCTCGAATACGAATAGTTTTATTGGTATAAAAAATGATAGTGAATCAGGCTGTTACATGTCAGGTATTCTTGGAATTCTTTTCAATTTTGAATTCTTATAATAGAACCCTCATCCTTTTTTAACTAATGACCCACAATTGGAAGAGGTAATATCATATTAAAATCAGCTTTTCGATAAACAAAGGCAACATCATCGCCAGAATCCATAAAACAAACAATATTTAAGTGGTTGTGATATCCTTTACGTTTGCACTAAAGTTGGTTGGATGTTACAAGAGAAGCTGTCAATTTATAACCGCAAATGGAATACTAATTTTCATATTAAAGCTTCGCCCCATATCAAGTATATTTAGGGTTCTCAGTGTTGACAGGTGGTCGATGTATTGAGCATTAAGAAGGTTCGAAATATTGAAATTTAATAAAATTAGCTGATTATTAAATTTGATGTTTGTTCCAAATCCAATGTTAACAAGATTGTAACCAGGTGATGGTTTCTCAAACTCTGATGGTTGATTTTGTGGTAGTACTATTTCTATACCACCCATAAAGTATAAGTTTCTAAATATTGACAGATTGTCTTTAGTTGTCCTAATTTCAAATTTTAGTCGTTGAGCTGGAATGAATGGTAAATATTCTCCTGATTTTTGTTTTCCAATTACATACGAATAGCTAGATTTAATATGCAAACAATGAATTGGATGGGGGTGAAGATGAATTTGAGCCTCGCCACCATAAAGTACTGATGGCGTTTGTTTGTACATGTAAATTATATTGCCATCGGAGGTTGTATCACTAGTTGGTGCAATGTAAATGTAATTTTCAACATTATTATAGAAAGCGCTTATATCGAAAGATGTGTGAGTTGTGTGTAAATGCATTCCAATATCAACTTCTGTGCTTTGTTGTGTAACAAGGTTAGGGTTGCCAACTTCATATCGTGTTCCATGTAGCCCATCTTGAGTTAGTTCAGCAATATTTGGGTTTCTGAAGGCTGAGGCAACATTGAGTCGAAACAGCAAATGCTCATTAACATTTATGGTTGAGCCTAACGACATGCTAAGATTACTAAAATTACCGTTGAATTCAATATGGTCTTCATCTGATAACAGGTCTTTTTTATGATCATGGCCTGATTTTTCTTGCAGAGGAACATTGATATAGTTATAGCTGTATCTTAATCCTGCTTCAAGTATTATTCTTTCTCCGAAGTTATATTGTGCCAGTCCATAGGCTGATGTTTCCCATAAGTTGGCATCAGGCATTACGTGATCTGGTGCTTCACCATTTTTGTTGTTTTGAAACATGCCCTGAATACCCAGAATAATTTTAGCATTTTCATTAATGCAGTAAGTTGATTTTAATCGATATGAAAAAGTTTGAAGAGTCATATCAACAAGTTTGAAAACCGGTGTAAACTCTGAACCATATAATTGTCTGTTATTATTTTGATAGGCTAAATCCAGGTCAAATTTAATATTGTTCAGGAATAGCTTGTTCTGCAAAATAACCAGATGATTTTTTAGGCTTTGATACCAAACTTCATTGTTACGATTATTTGTTGTTACGATGGCTAAAGCCGGTTCTACAGCTAATCCCAGTTTGTCATCATTGTATTGATATAATATCTTTGAAGAAATTCTTTGCCTGATAATACCTGCTGTTGCTTTTAGGTTATTTCTATTAAACCTGGTATTTGGAGCAAAATTTCCATCTCCCTGAATGTAGTCTTTGTTTGTAACTATACCACCACGAAATCCCCAGAATATTCCATTTTCTTTTCCCTTTATCCCAATATTTGCTTCAATTTCTGATGTGTTTCCAATATATTTAATATTTGCATCCCCTTCAATTGTACCTTCCTTTGCAATTGGTTCACTTATAAGGTTTATAACGCCCCCTATTGCTCCTGAACCATATATTAAAGAGGCAGGTCCTTTAATTATTTCAATTCGGTCTACGCCATTGTCGTCAATCATATATGGATGATTTGCTGAGAATTGATAATTTTGTAAGGGCACACCATTGTTTAAGAATAATATATTACTGAGCGATAAACCTCTTATTACCGGAGTCCCAATACCCGGACCTTTTGAAATAAAATCAACTCCCGGTACTTCGGCAATTGTTTCAATTAGTGATGGAGCTAATGATTGTGATATCTCTTTCGAGTTAATTGTATTTATTTTAACGGTGTTATCGTGCTGGGTGCTGGTAAAGTTTCCTGTAATAACAACTTCTTGTCCTTCAATAACTAATATGTTCAGGGCAACATTAAGTAAAATTGCTTTGTCGGAAATAAATACTTTTTCGTAGCTGGTTTTGAATCCAATATATGAGAACTTGATGATTAATTCGCCTTTAGGAATATTGTCCAGTATATAGTTACCATCAATATTAGTAACTGCCCCTATGTTAATTTCATCAACAATAACATTAACTCCAATCAATGGCTGACCATTACTTTTGTCAGTTACTTTTCCTGTAATTGAAAGTTGTGCATGGCTAATATATGAAGCAAGTATAATTATAGTTAGTATGAAATATCGCATTATATATTTCTTCAGTTTCATCATTATTTCAACTGAACAATCCAATCAAAGAAATTATTAGTATAAATTATTTTAATGTTTTTAACTTAATCAATTTATTCTTGAAAAGGTTAATGTCACATTATTACTGTATAAACTATCAACAAAGAAATTTCCAATTTTAATCTGGTCATTTTTTTCGTCCAAGTCAAAATAGTAACTAATACTACCAGAATAACTTGATAATGCCCACTTTAAATAAATACTATCTTGTGCTATTTCATACGAGTATGGACCTGAAGAATATTTGGGTAATAAATAACCATTTCTTAATTTTGTTCCTCTGTTTAGAGTAAAACCCGGATATTCATTTTCAAATACTAAAGTGTCTGACTTATGAATTGTTTCTATCCAGATGCCATTTATTGGCTGGATTTCAATACTATCTTTTTTACAACTTGTTGTTATAATCAATAATAATCCAATCAAAATAATATTTTTCATATTTCGGTTTTAATATGTTTGATTTACATAAAGTATGATGATATTTTATTCATTATCGTTGCGTTTTCAAGCTTGGGCATAACAGTTTGGCTAAGCGGTTGTTGTAATGCCGTTTAGGTATTGTTGTACTTAGTATTTTCAGAAATTAATTAATCTTTCTTAGATTTCTTTAGTCTCTTTTCTGCTTTTTTTTCTTTTGGAGTTTTAGCAGCTTCTTTTTTAACGTTTTTCTTTGCGTCTTTACCTTTTCCCATGATATTATCTATTAAATGTTATTAATTTTTCTATTCTACATGTATGCTCATTAATCCTGATGTGAAATTCTATTCTTAAAAATCTTTATTTAAATTAGGCACAACTTAAATGTATAGTTACCAAAAAGGATCTATAATTTATATCAATCTCAATTTTTAGGAATATTTTTCAATACATCTAGTGTAAGATCCCAAAATTTAATTACAGTCTCAATTTCTATTTTTTCCTCTGGGGAGTGAGCTCTTTTTATAGTTGGTCCAAAGGAAATCATATCCATATTCGGGTATTTGTCACCAATTAATCCGCATTCAAGACCTGCATGAATTGCTAATACTTCTGGTTCAGTTTTAAAAAGTTTATTGTATGAATCAACAGTTATTCTAACAATATCTGAATCAGGATTTGGCTTCCAACCCGGGTAACCATCTGATGTTTTAGTTCTTGCACCGGCAAGTTTAAATACGCTAGTAACCATATTTGTTATATCCTGTTTTTCTGATTCAACGGAGCTTCTTTGGCTGGTTGTAACAAGTATTTCATCTTCCAAGAATTTTACAGATGCAAGGTTTGTTGAGGTTTCAACAAAGTCATCAATACTCTGTGACATTGCAATTACTCCGTGGGGACAAGCATATATAGCATTCACCATCTCATCAAATGATTCATTATCAATTACAACCTCCGGTAGAGGTACTTCATTAATAGTAATTTCCATATGGGGTTCGGTAATGCTAAATTCAGCTCGGCTCATCGATTTAAACTCGGCAACTGCAGCAACAATATCCTGTTCACTATTTTTTGGAACAACAACTATAGCGAATGCTTCACGAGCAATAGCATTACGTAAGTTCCCACCGTCGAAAGTATGTAGTTTAATACTAAACTCATCTTTTTTACACCATAAAAATCGATTTAAAATTTTATTAGCATTAGCATGTCCTTTGTCAATTTCATCACCCGAATGCCCACCTTTGAGCCCTGAAACCATTATTTTAAAAGCCATATGATCAGTAGAAACTTCTTCATAATCAAAAGGTAACCAGGCTTGCGTATCTTGTCCGCCGGCACACCCTATAAATAATTGACCTTCATCTTCTGAGTCAAGGTTGAGTAGTATTGTGCTTTTTAGAAGTCCTGGTTTTAATCCAAATGCTCCTGTAAGTCCGGTTTCTTCATCAATGGTAAATAAACATTCAATAGGGCCATGTTCAATATCACTGGAAGCAAGTATAGCTAGTTGAGCAGCAACACCAATACCGTCATCAGCACCTAATGTTGTATCGTTGGCAGTTACCCAATCACCATCAATTATTGATTCAATGGGATCGTTGTCAAAGTCATGAACCTTATCGCTATTTTTTTCACATACCATGTCGATATGGCTTTGCATAACTACCGACTTTCTGTTTTCCATGCCCTTGGTCGCCGGCTTTCTGATAAGTACATTGCCAATTTCATCCTGAATAGTTTCAAGGTTTTGTTTTCCCCCAAAATCTAGTAAGTATTTTATAATCTTTTCTTCTTTCTTTGAAGGTCTTGGGATTTCAAGTATTTCTTTAAAATATTGCCAAATTATAGCAGGTTGAAGCTTTAATATTTCTGTATTCATCATAATAATTTTTAGTTTGAGGCAAAGTTAGGAAATCATTTATTAATGTCGATTAATAATTGAATATTAACTGCAAAGTTATCAGATTATTTACTTAAATATTAACTAATAGTGGGTATTTTTGTCGCTTCTATTTGAATAAAATGAAGAGACAAATATTGTTGTTAGTGCTATTAATATGTGGAACTCAGGTTTTTTCACAATTTTTGGTTTTTAGTGAGTATTTTCCTTTCAATAAAAAAACTGATGTTTACCCGATAACATCGGGTTCTGATATTGGTTTGCCTTTACTTACTATTTCGGGTAATGATATCAAAGTTTTCTATTTAGATAATAAATACAAGTTGAACAAAGAAATATCATTAAAGAAACCGGCAATAAACTCTAAATTATATTTAGGTAGTTATATAATAGACAGTAGTTTAGTTATCATCTTTTCTAACAAAACTTTAAAAGCTGTTTCGCAACTTAGAATTAATCTGGAAACAGGATATACAAATGAAATAGAAGTTGAAATGCTTACTGAAGATCAAAAATATCTTGCTTCATGGGAGAGAGCTGATGGATTATTTGTTTTGGGGATTGAAGAAAATTCAAATAGGTTAGTTGTGAGTAAATTTTATGGAAATGGCAGCGTTTCGGTGCATGAATATGAAATAGATATAACTAAGGTTGATCAGCTAAATAGCGAAAATTCTTTATTTGACTTGTTTAATTCTTCTGATGGTAAAATTCAAAAGATTGATACATCGATACCTGTAAGTTTGTATTTGGCATCTGCAAAAAATAAAACATATTTAATTGATGATGAGATAATAATAACTATTGATTATTTTGAAGATGCTACTTATTATTTATCTGTTAAATTAAATGAAAATATATGTTATGCAGTACAATACCCATACTATATTCCTGAATTTGATCGACAGGCATCGGCAAAAAGTAATTCATTTTTATTTGATAGCACAATATTTCAGATAAGCATAAATAATGATGAGTTAGTATTAAAAGTAGAAAGAACAACAGACACGAACAATGCATTTTACTATTATGCAAATAAAGATATTGAATTCTCAAATTCATCTATGAAAATGAAAAATGAGAAAGAAGGATTTTTATTTGGTGATCCTGTTGTGAGGGAGATAAAGAGTATCAGTAGGTTTCTTAAGATGATGCGGAAGATGAGCCCGGCTATTTCGGTTTTTAGAAAACAATCAGAACTACAAATATTGTTGGGAAGTGTTGTAGATATTTATCAAACAGCCGGTTTATCAGCTAACCATCAAATTGCATCGGGTGGTGAAATGATGGTTGGCCCAGGGGGTAATTTGTTAATGCCTGATCCTGTTTATGTTTTTCCTTCTAATTATAGTTATTCATCTTATTCATCACGAAAATCTGTTTCGTTTTCTACTATCCTGGATGTATCTACTTATATTCATAATAATGGGTCAATATCGAAATACACATATGATTATATTGTTGAATACGCAAATTACATGTCCGGTCGTTATGGTTTAGTTACCATTTTTAAAATGAAAGGTGATTATTATCTGGGATACTATTCTTATGGTAGTCATACATATAACCTCGAATGGTTTAAAAATGTTGATGACTTCTCGATACAGTATTGAGGTTATTACTCCCAGGGTCTTAACTCATCGGCAGCAGCCCATGCTGATACCCAATCAGGTATTGTTGGGTTAATATTGTTGTAACCCCCCATAACTTTAAGGACCTCACTTGTTTTTACAATACCTTTTTTGGATGTAACAGCAGTTCGTATTAATGCAGCCGAGTGGATTTTTCCATGCCTTACTGTTTTTTGGTGGAAGTAAAACCAAAGATCATCATAACCAACAACTTGGGAGTGAAGATAATATTTCTGCATAAGCTTAAGCCTATGTCGATAACGAACACTTGCACCAGCTACAACTAATCCCCAGCTTTGCTTTTTTACAACAGAAAGTAAGCCGCTTCTCATCGCTAAATCGAATCTGCCAAAGTCCATCATTGTAAGATGACGGCCATTATTAAGTTCCATAAATGGGTCTATATCAACAAGGCAAACTCTCATCGATAGTATGCTTTCATCACCAATAACAAGTTTCTTTCTTGTTTTTTTTGTAACAAAAAGTTTTAGTAAACGCAAATAAGGATACATTGGTTATGCTTGTTTAAGTTTTTTGATAGTCAAAGAAGGATCTGGTGACCCGAAAACAGTACTTCCTGCAACCAATATATCAGCCCCAGTACTAACTAGTTTTGATGCATTATCAAGAGTAACTCCACCATCAATTTCAATCAAGGCATTACTGTTGGTTTTTGCAATTAGTTCTTTAAGCTTACTTATTTTTGAATAAGTATTTTGGATAAATGTTTGTCCACCAAAACCTGGATTTACTGACATGAGTAGTACTACGTCAAGATCAGTAATTATATCCTCAAGTACATTCACAGGAGTATGAGGGTTAAGTACTACACCAGCTTTCATTTCTTCTCTTTTAATTTCACTAATGCTTCTATGTAAATGTGTACTTGCTTCATAATGAATTGTGAGTATATCAGCGCCAGCTTTTTTAAAATCAATAATGTATCTTTCGGGTTGCACAATCATAAGATGTACATCTAGGGGTTTTTTAGCAATTAGCTTTATTGCTTTTATTACAGGTAATCCAAATGAAATATTAGGAACAAATACTCCATCCATTATATCGAGGTGGAACCAGTCGGCACTACTGTTATTTACTAACTCTACATCTTCATGTAAATTTCCGAAATTTGCACTTAACATTGATGGAGCAACAAGATGTTTCATATTGAAGATATTTATTGCAAATATAAAAAAAGCGTCAGCCTGAGGCAAACGCTTTAAATTTTTAGCCGAGGTAAGATTTAAGTATCTTACTTCTTGAAGTATGTTTGAGTCTTCGTATAGCTTTTTCTTTAATTTGCCTGACTCGTTCTCTGGTAAGGTCAAATTTTTCACCAATTTCTTCAAGTGTCATAGGGTGGCCTTCACCAAGTCCGAAATAAAGTTTAACAACATCACCTTCACGTTGCGTTAAAGTTTGAACTGCACGATCAATTTCTTTACGAAGTGATTCATAAAGTAATCCTGTTTCCGGAGTAGTAGCCTCATCACTACGGATTACATCATACATGGTGTTATCCTCATCCTGAATAAGCGGTGCATCCATCGACACATGTCTGCCAGCATTTCTTTGTGATTCTTTTACCTCATTCTCAGTCATTTCCAGTTCGCCCGCTATCTCTTTTGAGTTAGGCTCCCTTTCAAATGATTGTTCAAGTCGTGCTGATGCTTTATTAATTTTATTTATAGATCCAATTTTGTTTAACGGAAGTCTTACAATTCTTGATTGCTCAGCAAGAGCCTGTAGAATTGACTGCCTAATCCACCAAACAGCATAAGAAATAAATTTAAATCCACGAGTTTCATCAAATCGCTGAGCGGCTTTAATTAATCCAAGGTTTCCTTCGTTAATTAAATCAGGGAGACTAAGGCCTTGATTTTGATATTGTTTAGATACAGATACCACAAAACGAAGATTAGCTTTAGTTAATTTCTCAAGGGCAATACGATCTCCTTGTTTAATTCGACGTGCAAGCTCAACCTCTTGTTCAGCAGTAATCAAATCAACTTTACCAATTTCTTGTAAATATTTATCAAGCGAGGCAGTTTCGCGATTTGTTACCTGTTTTGTGATTTTAAGTTGCCTCATATTATTCTGACTTTTTACTGAATCTTATACGTATTTCTTGTTGAAAGGTTACTATGAATTATTATCACTTTTATTTGGTCTGTCGATAAGTACTTTACGTGAAAGTTTTAGTTTTCCGGATCTGGGATCAATGCCAATAAGTTTAACTTTTATCTTATCTCCTTGCTTTAGTACATCTTCAACATTTTCAATACGTTTATGATCAATTTCAGAGATGTGTAATAAACCGTCTTTACCCGGAAGAATTTCAACAAAAGCACCAAAAGCAACGATGCTCTTAACAGTTCCAAGGTATGTTTTGTTTAATTCTGGAACAGCTGTAATACCCGCAATCCAGTCTTTGGCAGCCTCAATAGCTTCTTTATTATCAGCCATAACATCTATAAGACCTTTGTTATCTACTTCTTCAATAACAATAGTAGCACCAGTTTCTTTTTGAATTTCTTGAATTACTTTTCCACCTGGTCCAATAACAGCACCAATAAATTCTTTGTCGATGATCATTTTCTCAATACGAGGAGCATTATCTTTGTAATCAGCTCTAGGTTCTTTGATGGTTTTCGCCATCTCACCTAATATATGTAATCTTCCCTGACGAGCTTGCTCTAATGCTTCTTCCAGAATATTGTATGATAAACCGTCAACTTTAATATCCATTTGGCAAGCAGTAATACCATCAGGAGTACCAGTCACTTTAAAGTCCATATCGCCCAGATGATCTTCATCACCAAGAATATCTGATAATACTACATATTTACCTGTTTTGTCATCAGAAATCAACCCCATGGCAATACCTGAAACAGGTTTGCTAATTTTAATACCTGCGTCCATTAGAGCTAAAGTACCACCACAAACCGATGCCATAGAAGATGAGCCGTTTGATTCAAGAATATCACTTACAATTCTTATTGTATAAGGATTTTCTTCTCCATTAGGAACAACAAATTTCAATGCTCTTTCGGCAAGGTTTCCATGACCCACTTCTCTTCTGCTTATACCCATCATTCTTTTTACTTCTCCAGTTGAGAAAGGAGGAAAGTTATAATGTAGCATAAAGTTTCTGTTGCCTGATATTACAGCACCATCAATTTTTTGTTCATTTAGTTTACTTCCAAGAGTAACTGAAACTAACGACTGCGTCTCACCACGAGTGAAAACTGCTGAGCCATGTGCTGATGGTAAGTAATCAATTTCCGACCAAATTGGTCTGATTTCATTCATTTTTCTACCATCTAAACGAATATTTTCATTTATCATAGAATCACGAACAGCTTCTTTCTCTACATCATGGAAGTATCTTTTAATAAGCTTGGTTACTACTTCTTTATCTTCTTCACTAAATGTATCAATAAACTCATCACGAACTGCTTTAAATGCATTTGATCGTGCATGTTTATCAGCATTTCCTTCACGTGCAATATCATAACATTTTTGGTAAGTTGCCTCTTTTACCTTTTCTCTTAGTTCATCATCATTGGTTTCGTGATTGTATTCACGTTTTACTTTTGATTTTTCAACCTTGGAAGCCAGTTCAATTTGTGCCTGGCACTGTATTTTTATAGCTTCGTGACCAACTTTTATAGCTTCGAGCATTTCTACTTCGCTTACTTCTTCCATTTCGCCTTCAACCATCATTATGTTATCCATTGATGCAGCTACGATAAGCTCAATATCAGCTTCTTCTCTAGCAGAAAGAGATGGGTTAACTACAAACTCGCCATTTATTCTAGCAACGCGAACTTCAGAAATAGGGCCGTTGAAAGGAATATCAGAAACTGAAAGTGCAGCTGAGGCAGCTAATGCGGCAAGTGCATCAGGAGCTACATCCTCTTCTACTGAAATTAATGAAACTAGCATTTGCACTTCAGCGTGGTAATCACTAGGGAATAATGGTCTTAATGCACGATCAATAAGACGTGAAATAAGAATTTCATATTCAGAAGGTCTTGCTTCGCGTTTGAAAAAACCACCTGGGAATTTTCCTGCAGCAGCATATTTTTCTTTATAGTCAACTGACAAAGGCAAGAAGTCAACATCTTCTCTGGCATCATTTGCAGCTACAACAGTAGCTAGAAGCATTGTTTTGCCCATTTTTACTACTACCGATCCATCGGCTTGTTTGGCAAGTTTGCCTGTTTCAATAGTTACTGTTCTTCCATCTCCAAGATCGAATGAACTAGATATAGGGGTTATAGACATAATTTACTGGATATTGTTAGTGTGCATGATTAATAAAACACAAAAAAAGGCAATCGGTAAATTGCCTTTTTATTGCGCATAAGTTATTTAAACTTTATTTCCTTAAACTTAGTTGCTTGATAATTATACGATATCTTTCAATATCTTTTTCTTTCAAATAGTCAAGGAGTTTTCTTCTTTTACCAACAAGTCTAATTAATGACCTTTGTGTAAATAGGTCTTTTTTATTTTCTTTCAAATGACCTGTCAGGTGTTTGATTCTATAGGTAAATAAGGCAATTTGACCTTCTGCAGAACCTGTGTCAGTACTGTTCTTACCGTATTTTTCAAAAATCTCTTTTTTCTCTTCTGTACTTAAATACATACGTTGTTTCTTTTACTCAAAATTTTGGGCTGCAAAGATAAAACTTTATTTAAAACAAGCAACATTTTGTTATTTTATTTTGCAAATGTAAACAATCATTATATCAGACTTTGTTTTTATTTGTTAAATAAAGATTAAGTAACCCGTAATAGGCTAGTACAATAGCAATAAGGTATACTACAGATCCAATGTGTTCTGTACTATAATTCAGAATTATAAAACCAAACACAATCATCATAATTCCACTTAGTATGTATAGCCAAAAATACCTACCGTTTTTATTGTCGAATAAGCCTGCTGTAAGATGAAGCATCCCCATAACTGCAATCCAAAATGAAAAGTCTAACATGAAAAACCTTGCATCGGGAGCGGGATATGTGAATATTATCAATCCAGCAAAACCATCTATTGCTAATTCAATAATTATTTTCTCATTTATATTTTCATCAAAATGGATAAATAAGTAAACTGTTGATAATGCAGCTCCTACTAATAGGAGAACTCCAAAATATATTCCAAATTCTTGAATGGATAGTGACAGTGCCATCATTGCTATGGCAAGTATTGTTAGTAGTATATATTTTGTATAGCGATATCCCAAACCCATAATAAAAGTAAATATAGTTGATGCGAAGATACTAATGATTTTTATATGTTAAAAGTTCCATTTTAAGTCTAAGAAGTACATTTGACCATAATCTCCAAACTCAGTTAAAGTTTCACCGAAAAACAATTGACCCACAAGCATGAGACTTATGTTGTCAGTTAAGCTAAAATTTGCTGAGGGGCCAATGTAGGCCGATTTATCGTAAGGGTTTAGCATTGCAGAAAGGCTCACATTAACAAGTGGTGTTGCAGGGTATGAAAGTTGGCCAAAAATATCGAATCGTGAGGGGGAAAGGTTTTTAACATTGAGGCTGCTGGAAAACAGTGTTGATAAAGAACCCAACGTACCACCTGCATTAGCGTACGCATCACCTGTTGAGCCGTTACTATTGTATATGAAAGACAAACTTGCCATTATTTGATTTTTAAAGATATAGTTCGCACTTATGGACGCAATTACAATACCTGTAGTATCATCAAAATTATCGATGTCCTTAAACCAACTAGCCTCACCTGTGAATCCTGCTCCTGCTATATTGCCCGACCACCCCAAGCCTGCTGTGATATCTGTTTGCATCATACCACCAAAAAACTGAAAGTCGTAACTCCATCGGTTAAATTTGTAAAGAGCAGCTGCCGTTAAACTTAATTTTTTTTCAAATGAAATTGAATCAATTAGTTCTTGGCGATAGTTTAGTTTACCTGCCAATTGTATTGATGAGAAATCTCCTGTATAATATTCTAAAAGTATAGCATCGCTTCCCGGTCTTTCAATATAATTGAAATCAAAATAATTGAAAGCGTTAAAAATATCATTCGGATTCCAGACTAAATTTGTCCCCCAATTTATTCTTTGTCTACCAATTGTTAGTTCAAATTTGTTGCTTGTCCATTTCATATTCAACCTGTCGAGGTTAGTGTAAAGAACATTTGAGTTATCACCTGAAATGAACCATGTTAGATCCAGGTAGCCATCGTCGTAAGTTACAAGGTCTGCATAGGTTCCAATGTTAGCTACTTTAAAAAAATTGTTGTACTGTGCTACTAATGGTCCAAAAGTGAAGTTATTTCTCATGCCTGCATGAAATTCAAGGTTGTTTACAGGTGTCCACCATAAATTAATGCGGTTGTATATTGTGGATTGATTTTGCCAATCAGTAAATCCATAAGACTGGTATGTACTACTAGGAATCCAGGTGTTATTTAGGTATTCCATAAATCCTGTTATCCGTAGCTTATTTTGCGCTTTTACATTGATAGAGAGGATCAATGCTGAAGCTATAAGCGAAACTATAAATATTGTTCTTTTCATTTTTTTCGTTTTGGATTATAAATCCTTGGCCCTTTACATTCGGATTGCAAATCCGAATGAGCTTGCGCACTTCTGGATTTGTAATTCAGAAGTGTGGGGCTATGGATTTTTAATCCACATTAACCTCTATCAAAATATTCATCACTCAATATCTTACCGTCCTCAATGGTAACAATCCTTGTGGCTTTGTCCATTACGCGTTGGTCGTGGGTGGCGAAAATAAATGTTGTGTTGAATTTTTTGTTCATTTGCGACATAAGCTCGAGTAAACTGCTGGTTGCATGAGAATCTAAATTGGCTGTTGGTTCATCTGCCAGAATAAACTCCGGTTTTGATGCTAAAGCTCTTGCTACAGCCACTCTTTGCTGCTGACCTCCGGATAATTTAGAAGGGCGACTTTTTATGCGGTCGCCAATTCCAACTGCATCAAGGAGTTCTTTGGTACGTTCTTCTCTTTCCTTCTTTTTTTTGCCTTGCAACTGCATAATAAATTCTACATTTTCGCCTGCTGTAAGTACGGGTATAAGGTTGTACGATTGGAACACAAACCCTACATTATTCATCCTAAAATCGATGAGTTTGCGTGAGCTTAGTTTCCAAATATCAACACCACCAATTTTAACTATACCTTCAGTTGGCCTGTCGAGACCTCCCAGCATATTTAAGAAAGTGGTTTTTCCTGACCCTGATGGTCCAACTACTGCTGTAAATTCACCTTCTTTAAAATTAATGTCAATTCCGTTTACTGCTTTTACTTTTACTTCGCTACTATTGTAGATTTTCGTGAGACCTGTTATTTCTATTACGTTGTTCATCGTTTTTATGTTGTTGTGTTATTATCTTTTTTTAGGATTGCAAATCCTTTTCACTTTACATTCGGATTGCACTTGCCTGCCGCAGGCAGGTGCAATCCGAACGAGCCTATAGCTTATAACCTACTCCATCCTCAAAGCATCAGCCGGGTCATTTTTTAGTGCTTTGTACGCTGGATAAATGGCTGCAATTACTCCTGTAATAATTACTAGCACTGTTACATTAATGAGCATTGTTGGATCAAGGCTGGTGTAAACAAAGGCATCATAACCTAGTTGCTGATAGCCTTGTGCCCACATACTAAGGTCGATAGGGTGTGTTTCGCCAAACTTTGAACTAACAGCCCCGATTACAATTCCAACTATTCCGCCAGTGAGCGACAATAATACCGATTCAAGCACAATCATCCAAAATACTTTACCTTTATTCATGCCAATAGCCATAAGCATTCCGATCTCTTTAGTGCGTTCCATAACTACCATGAGCATTGTGTTTATTATTCCAAACAGCAATGCCATAAGTATTATAATAATGAAAATGTACATGTACATATCCATGGCTTCGGTTAAGTAGTTCATTTCAGGACTTAATTCTTTCCATGTTTTAACATCTAGTTTGTTACCTGTAACTTCTTCAACTACTTTGAAGATAATTGGAAGATTTTCGTTGTTATTAATGTTTATTGCAATTTCATGGGCCCCATTCTCAGGGAAGTTTGTTAGTTTTTGGATATCAGGAAATCTCACAAAAATATTTGCTTCATCAAACATGTTATTATCGGTTGAATAGATTCCAGATATCCTGAATGCCCCAGAAGTGATGTTGTTATCCAAGTCTTGAATAGTGAGTATAATTTTTGATCTTACTTTTACATTTAGTTTCTCAGCAAGTTTTTTTCCAATTACAACGGGGTTTTTTGATATTCCTTCAAAATATTTACCGTCAATAATTTTAGTGCTGATATTAGTAACTGTTTTCTCTTTTTCCGGAAAAACACCCGAAATTTTAACTCCTGATGCAGTTTCTGCGGATGCAGCCATTGACTGTATTGATATCCTTCGGCTTACACCTGTTACATTAGGTATTTTTATTACTTCGTCCTCTATTTGGTTTGCGTTAATGATGAAATTGGCAAAATCAGAAGTTTGTTCAAATCCTGGATTGTGTATCTGAATATACGACAATTCAGTGTTTATCACCTTGTTAATCCTTTGATCGGCCATGCCTTTAAAAAACGCAGCACTTAAAACTCCGGCAAATATCCCAAGTGCAATTGAGAATATTATTACCAGACTACGTACTTTGTTTCTCCAGATATTCCGCCATGAAATTGATAGTAGCATTTCTTTATTTTTTGTTTATTATTGACTAATGATTATTTTTTTTAAATCTTAATTATTTCATAAAAATTATCCGTGTAATGCTGTTGTTAATTTTAGGGTAAAAGATTTTATTATTGGATAAATGGATATAAGCATGGTAATAATTAAAACTATAAGAGCTTGAATGTAATAAATGTCTGGTTGAATTGAAAAATACATAAACGGTTCAATTCCCATATCAATCATAGTTTTGGCAGCATCTCCAACAAGGGGTATTGGATTTAAAAAATACCAGTATGTTATTGGAATGCTTACTAAAATTCCTGCAGATGCACCAATTATTCCAATAAACAATGTTTCAAAAAATAGAATTGTACTGAGCTTAACCCTTTGCATACCAATGGCAATCATTACTCCTAATTCACGTTTTCGCTCGCTCACCATCATTAAAATTGTACCAAGTATTCCGAAAGTAATTATTATATAAAGTAGTGATTTCATAAATAGTCCTCCGGCCTTGTCACCATCAATCATTTGAACAAGTTCGGGCTGAAGTTCTTCCCACGACATAACCATAAATGGTGGTTTAACTTCTTTTTTTAAGTGTTTTAATATTGGTGGCATATGGTGGTTATTTTCGATCATAAGTACCATAGAACTAAGTCTGTTTGGAGCTGAAAATAATTCCTGACTAGCTGTTAAAGTCATATAAATAAACTGTTTGTTAAGCTCTGGTGAAGGAAACTCAAGAATTCCCTTAACAGGATAAAGACCTGCAGCCATAACTCCGTGAAACCCTTGTCCGTACAGAACAATAGTGTCACCAACCCCAATTTTTAAATACTTTGCCAGGTCGGTTGCTACCAATACGCCATAATCTCCATCAACTAAATATGAACCATTTTTAACCCATTTTTTCAAGCCTGTAACCTGATTCTCACCAACTGGATCTACTCCAATAACCATACTCCCTTTTGTAAATTCCTCAGAAGATGCAAGGGAAAAATACTCTAATCTTGGAGTGGAATGTGTTATACCTTTTTCGTTCTCAATAATTCCTTTTATTGTATCGTTGAGAATAAATGTGTTATTTATGGTTTTGTTAAGGTGATATTCTTCAGTAAAAATTTGCATATAGCCTGAGTAAAATTTCACCACATTGCTAATCATAGCATCATATGAGCCATATTGCATAGATGTCATAAATGTAGATAAGAGGACCCCAAAAAATATTGAACCGCTTGTTATTACCGTCCTCCAGGGCTTTCTCCAAAGATTTCTCCATGCCATTATTATATTCTTCATGTTTATTTTATTTATGCATTGTATCCGATAATTATCGGAATTATGAGAGCTATTTTTAACCTTTTAATGAATTTACAACCTTAAGTTTTGCAACAAAATATATTTGATATAGTGAAACTAATAGAAATATTATGAGTATTGTAATTGCCGGATTATAAAATATTTCCGGATTAGCGCTGAAAGCAATTTTTGGTTCAAAGCCCATTGACTTGTAAGTCTCGGCCATTTCGCCTGTAACATAAACTGGATTTTTATAAAAATGCCACATTATAGGGTAACTTATGGCAAGTCCTGCAACTACTCCGATTATTCCTATAAATGCCGACTCTAGCATCATCATTACCAGTAGTTTTCCTTTTTGGAAGCCTATGGCAATCATAACTCCCAGTTCCCTTTTTCTTTCGTGCATCATCATTATTATAGTAGCCCAAACACCAAATCCTATAATCATAAAAAGCAGACTTTTTATCAATGCCCCACTAGCTTCTTTGCCTTCCATCAGGTTTAATAATTCAGGCATTAAATCTTGCCATGAATAGATAGTAATTTCATCGTTGGAGTGGGGTTGGAGGCTACTCATTACTTTTTCAACATCTTCGGTATTTTCAACCATAATTACATTAGAGGTTATCAGACCGTTTATGGAAGCAAAATCCTGGCAATTACCTATGTCCATGTAAACAATTTGTTTGCTTAGATCGGGTAGTGGGAAGTCGAGTAAAGCTGCTACTCTATAAATGCCAACAGCACTTTGACCATGATAACCTTGTCCCATAAGAATTAATGAATCGCCTACATCTAAGTTGAGGTTTTCTGCCAGTACTTTTCCAATCATCAAATCTTTCGAACCGCTAGTAATGTATTCACCTCCATCAATATGTTTACTCAATTGTGATATTGAATTCTCATCCTCAGGGTCTACTCCAAAAATTACTGTCGGAAAACTCTTTGTTTCATTTGATGCAAGGGCGAAAGTTTGAACACGGTTAGCTGATGACGTAATTTCAGTATTGCTATTAATTATATTTTCAAGTTGTTGTGGTAATTGAAAACTGTTGTTAACACTAGGATTTTCTTTGTAATCTGACTGTTGAATCTGTATGTATCCCGAATAAAACCGAGCCATATTATTAATCATATTCTCAAATGACCCCTTTTGAACAGAAGTCATTAATACAGCAAAGAAAACCCCAAAAAAAACAGATGATGATGTTATTAATGTTCGGCGAGTGTTGCGCCACAAATTAAGCCAAGCTATTTTTATGTATTTGAGCATTTATGAATGATTTAGGCGGTTTTTACAGTCACTGCTATCATAGTTGTTATTAACTTGATAACCCGACAACCTTAAATTACCTTACTTTTTTCATGTTCTGTTTGCTAAAGAAACTGTCATTGATATCTATATTGTATTCAACTTCAATGATCTCCATAATAGTTTTTTTACCCTCTTCATCAGCAGGTATCATTTCAAATTTTGTTGGAATTGTTCGGTCACCCATTTTTTTAATATTGTAGCCGTTTTCAATGTTCTGTAAATATCCATCTTCATCAAAATATTCATTTTTCCATAAATTGTAACCATCTTTTGTTATCCATGAAATAATTTTTCCCCAAACAACTGGAGCATCCGGATGTGGTATTAATTCAATTTTATAACAATTTTGATCGCGAACAACTTCTTCGCCAATAAGTTTGTGATCGTAATCAACAACTATTGATGATTGTTTAACAAGGTCATCATTTGTAAAGTCGGAACCCATCCACGACTGCATCATCATTGATGGAGGAATTTTGATCATTCGTGAAATTGTAGGTACATAATTCCACATTTCTTTACCTACTTTTAAAAATACCTGTCCTTTTTCTTTGGCTGGTTCAGATATATATAACATAAAGTTGTCATCACCTTTCGACCAGTTTTTCATTACTATTGTTCTTTCCCACTTGGGCCTGACAATTGTCATAGACATAGTACCTTTAGATGAAATACCTCGATTTTTTTCATCGGCAATTTTAATAATTTCTTTGGCAGTAATTTTTTGTGAATGCGCCTGTGAAAAGGATATTATTGCTATTAAAGATGTTACTATTGCTGTTTTAAAATTATTCATTATAAATATTTTATACAATTTTGTTTATTATTATTTCTTTTATTTCTTCAAGGGGAAAACTTTTGGGATCCATAATATAATTTAAGCTTATCCCATCTAGCATTGCACCAATCAAACGAGCATGTGCCATAGGATTTTCAACTCCTTTAGATTTGTAGTATGATTCAAGAATAAGAATAAGTGGTACAATAAGTTCCATTACTTCATTCTCAATTAGTGCGAATACATCTGGTTGTGACATGACTACAAAATAGAGTCTCCAGAATGTTGTATCTGTTTTTAGTATGTCAAATGTTTGTTTAATAAACTCAATAAATTCTTCTTTTGTAAGAATACCATCTTTATTTGTATCAAAAACAATTAGAAACTCATTGAATCCATTAATTAATATTGTTTTAATTAATTCTTCTTTGCTTTCAAAATAGTTGTATACCAGACCTTTAGAGATGCCAGTCTTTTTTGCTATCATATTTATTGAAGTAGCAGAAAAACCTTTCTCCGCAAATAAACTGAGAGCTGAATCCATTATTTGATTCCTTTTAGCTACTCTGATTTCTTTAAATTGTTCTTCTGTCCTTGGCATGATAACATTTTATGACTGAACGGTCGGTCAAAGATAATGCATAAAATATATTTGTCAAGTGTTTTTTGAATTTTATTTGAAAAAAATGGATTATGCTGGCATTTCGATCCGCCTTAGGCAGAGAGAAATATCTACGGCAAACACCACATTCTTAGGGGATGTCTCGGTCGTACCTCCTTTTACATGACAGCCGAATGCTTAGAGGATTTCTCGTCACTCCCTGCAGTCGTTTTCCTCGAAATGACAGCCTTTCTAATATATTATCTCAGCATCTTTAATAAATGAAACATTTGTCATATTTCTAATTTTATTACGTTTGCAAAAAAATACTTAAATGTCAGTTGAATATGTAATATTAGTAAATAAAGAAGATAAAGCTCTGGGTACAATGGAGAAAATGGAGGCACATGAAAAAGCAGTCTTGCATCGGGCTTTTTCCGTTTTTATATTCAACACACAAGGACAACTTTTATTGCAACAAAGAGCTACTCATAAATATCACTCTCCATTATTATGGACAAATACTGTATGTAGCCATCCCCGCCAGGGTGAAAAAACAGTTGATGCTGCACATAGAAGAATTATTGAGGAAATGGGTATGGATTGCGAATTTAAAGAGGTATTTTCGTTTATTTATAAAGCCGATGTTGGTAAAGGATTAGTTGAGCATGAATTTGATCATGTTTTTATTGGTGTTTCTGATGAAGAGCCCATACCTAATGCTGATGAGGTTTGTGATTGGAAGTATGTTGATTTAGAGATTTTGGAAAATGACGTGAAAGAAAGCCCAGATAATTATACAGTGTGGTTTAAAATTGCATTGTCAGAGGTTCTGGAGTATTTTGGGAAAAGGAAAGTGTAGAGGTTAATAAAACATAAATAGATGAAGCCAGATAATAATTAAATCACCTGACTTCGTGAATGAAAACAAGACTTATACCCTACAAGTCTATATCATTAATATATTCTTCTTCTTCAAAGTTAAATTCAACTTTCATAGCTTTTGCATATAAACAATGAGCTGATACACATTTTGTGTCGAAAGGGATGTCATCAATATACTCTTCTTCTTCATGTTCAAAATCAACCGAAACAGCTTCATGATATAAACATTCAAGAGTTACACATTCTGTTTCAAAAGGTATATCATCTATATATCCTTCTTCTTCATAATTAAATTCTGCCAGTTCTTTTTCAACCATTATGTCATTATAAATTTCGGTTGTGTTAAATGGAATGTCGTCAATATATAGTTCATCATTGAAGTTGTATGTTGATGCGTTTAGGGATATTGAAAGTAACAGTGTTAGAGTAGCTGTAAGTGCGGTAGTTTTTAGTAGAGTTTTCATTTTATTGTGTTTTAGTAGTTATTATTTATTGGCAAAAATAGAGTGTTTAGAAGCGCTAGTAAATGATTATTAGGTGAGTGGAGTAGGTAGTTCGGTGAATGGCGATTTTTTTATAATTGTGTCACTTTCGTGATGTAATAATTACTTTTTTAATCTAGATGGTGTATTTTTACAGCCCTATAATGACCTATTTTGAAAATATGAGAATCATATCAACCTACAAATCAATTATACTATTGCTGTTTTTTTTGAGTGGAGAAGTAATGGGGCAAGAGTATAGCATCATGTCCTATAATATAAGGTATGATAATGTTTATGATACTAATAATACGTGGGCTAACAGGAAAGAAAAAATTGCTCAGCTTCTAAATTACTATCATCCTGATATCTTCGGTATTCAGGAAGGGTTATTTCATCAGATAGAATACATCGACGATAATCTTCAAGATTATTCTTTCGTTGGAATCGGTAGAAAAGATGGCAAAGAAAAGGGAGAATTTAATGCAATATATTACGATTCAACAAAATTTACGGTTATTGAAAATACAACATTCTGGCTTTCTCAAACTACTGATACTGCTACTGTAGGATGGGATGCAGCATTGGAAAGAATATGTACATATGGCCTTTTCGAAGAAATATCAACCAAAAACAGAATATGGGTTTTTAACACACATTTCGATCATGTTGGAACTATCGCAAGAGAAAAATCGGCTGAACATATTTTAGCTAAGATTGATGAGGTAGATAATGGAAACCTACCAGTTATACTAATGGGTGATCTAAACTCAACACCTGATAGCAAACCGATTCAAATTATTAAGAAGCAACTTGTTGATGCTTCTCAAGTAACCGAAAAACCATTTTATGGACCTACTGGAACATTCAACGGATTTCTTTCAAATGAAGTTGTTGAAACAAAAATAGATTATGTATTTGTAACAAAATTAAAAGTGTTGTCTTATATACATATAGATGATAGATTGGACGATAACAAACTAATTTCGGATCATTTACCGATTTTTGTAAGAGTTGAAGATAATTGCTCAACTAATAATGCCATTAATAATGAATATTACGATTTTTTAGGGAAGGATGACAGATTAACCGGTGGTGTTAAAATGATACCAATATCTACACCATCCGGAGAGTTTAATGTTTGGACAAAGAGGATTGGAAATAATCCGAAAGTTAAGGTGTTATTGCTTCATGGTGGTCCGGGGGTTAATCATATGTACCTGGAGAGCTTCGATTCATTTTTCCCAAAAGAGGGGATAGAATACTATTATTATGATCAGTTAGGTTCCAATTATAGTGACCATCCAACAGATACAAGCCTGTGGAATATTGACCGTTTTGTTGAAGAAGTAGAAGAAGTACGTATTGCCTTAGGGCTTGATAGTAGCAATTTCTTTCTATATGGCCAGTCGTGGGGAGGCATTTTGGCAATTGAGTATGCTCTTAAATATCAATCAAATCTCAAAGGCCTAATTATTTCTAATATGATGGCTTCCATCCCTGATTATGCAAAATATGCTGATGAAGTATTGGGTCCTCAACTTGATCCGGACGTACTAAAAGAAATAAAGGACTTAGAAGCCAATGAAGATTATACTAATCCCCGTTATCTTGAATTAATAGAATTACACTATTATCCGCAACATGTTCTCCATATGCCACTTGAAAACTGGCCTGAGCCTGTAATACGTTCTTTCAGTAAAACAAATAATCAGATTTATGTTACAATGCAAGGCCCTAGCGAATTTGGTGTTGCAGGCAATGCTAAACTAAAATATTGGGATCGGAAATCTGATCTATGTAAAATAAAAGTACCTACACTAACTATTGGAGCTGCTTTTGATACGATGGATCCTAAACACATGGAATGGATGGCTTCGGAAGTTCAATTTGGTAGTTATCTACATTGTCCCAAAGGGAGCCATTTAACAATGTACGATGATCAGGAAACTTATTTTAAAGGGATATTACAGTTTATTAAAGAGGTGGATAAAGGAAATTTTAGTAAGTAATAGATATTTTAATTATGCCAAATGAAATAAAAGTAGAATATGCTAAAACTCCTTATGGAGAACTAATAATAGGCTCATTTAATGATAAGTTATGTATTTGCGATTGGCGATACAGAAAGATGAGATCAGCAATTGACCACAGGTTAAAAACCTTATTGAAAGCTGATATGGTTGAAGGAGGTTCATCTGTAATTGAAGAAACTAAAACTCAAATTAGTGAGTATTTTAAGGGTGAAAGAGTAGAGTTTGATATACCTTTACTATTAGTTGGAACTGATTTTCAAAAAGATGTTTGGAGTGCTTTGCAACAAATACCCTATGGAAAAACGGAAACATATCTGGGTCTTTCGAAAAAGTTAAAAAACGAAAAAGCAATTAGAGCAGTTGCATCAGCAAATGGGGCAAATGCTATCTCAATTATTGTACCTTGTCATCGAATTATTGGTGCCGATGGTTCCATGGTTGGATATGCAGGTGGACTTCAGACAAAAAAGAAATTACTATTGCTTGAAAATGCTCTAAAAACAAGTCAATTGAGTTTGTTTGATAGTTTTTAGCTTTATTAACTATTTTTGCAGCTTATTTCTAATATCAGAATTATATTTGTCTTTTCTTAATTAATTGATTATTAGTTATATTATAGATTGTTTATTTAATTGAATATATGAAACGAATATTTTTATCAGTTGCTATTTTGTTGGGATATTTTAATGTGATAGCACAATTTGAGGAACTAACTTTTGGAACTGATTCTACCTTAGATGTAGTAAGTTGGAATATTGAGCATTTCCCGAAAAACGGACAAATTACAATTGATCTTGTAAGTCAAATTATTCAAGCTCTTGATGTTGATGTGTTAGCAATTCAAGAAGTTACTGACAATGTTTTTCTTGATCAGTTAGTGGAAAGCTTAGACGGCTGGGATGGTGTTTATGCGTATAATCAATATGCTGCATTAGCCTACATTTATAAAACAGATGTACTTGATGAAGTAGATGTTTTTGAGATTTATACAAGCCGAAGTCGTGAATTTCCCAGATCACCTTTGGTGATGGAGATGAATTTTATGAATGAACATTATGTAATCATAAATAATCATCTTAAGTGCTGTGGTGATCAATACCTCGACCTAGATGACCCATGGGATGAGGAAAAACGGAGATTTGATGCTTGTAATCTTTTGGATCAGTATATAGTTGAAAATCATGATAATGATAATGTAATATTATTGGGCGATCTTAACGATATATTAACAGATAGTCCTGCAAACAATGTGTTTCAGGATTTTATTGATGATGATGATAATTACTTGTTTGCTGACATAAATATTGCAAAAGAGAGTAGCTCAAACTGGTCTTATCCTTCATGGCCATCTCACATTGATCACATCCTAATAACTAATGAATTATTTGATGAATTTGAAGATGAAGAATCGGATATTCGAACTATTAAAGTTGATGAATATTTTGAGGAAGGTTTCTATGATTATGATAATAATGTGTCTGATCACCGACCTGTTGGCTTGAAGATTAAACCCACCATTTCAAACCTTGGATTTGATGATTTATCAGAATCAATGAATCTGAGTAATTTTCCTAATCCTGTTCTAACAAATACTACTATTTCCTTTAATCCTGCCAGAAATAATACGGTGATCGAAATATATAATATTAAGGAGCAGATTATTAAGCAATATAATATAAGGAATAATCAATCGTCGATTGTGTTTAATGTAAATAATTTACCTGCTGGCTTTTACTTTGTTAAACTTATCGTGAATGAAAAAGTACTGGCTACGAGAAAAATGATTGTATTGAATTAATTTTATCAAATACGAAAAATCATTACGCTACTGTCTGAATCTGTTAAAGGCACAATGGGTGCGGAAATGGAAAGTGCAAAATCATCTACAGCCTTCATAATGCCAGGCCAGTCGGGATTATAATCATGCACTATAATTACACCTCCGGGTGATAGGCGAGGGTAGAAGAATTCTAGTCCGGCTTTTGTTGGATTATACAAATCAGCATCCATATTTACAAGAGCAAAGGTCTCATTTACTATATCATGTGTTGTTTCTGGAAAATATCCTTTGTGAAAGATAAACTCATCTGACTTTAGTTTCTGTTTTACCCTTTCTATCGAAGTATCAGCAAAGTTGCGTTGAGTGTATGTAGCAGCTTTTCCAGTTTCATTGTCAAGGTCTTTCTGTTTGAAGCCTTCAAAAGTATCAAATAAATGAAACTTTCTTGATGGATCCATTTCATGAATAATACTAGCCGAATCGCCTTTGTAAACGCCAAGTTCAGCAAATGAACCTTGTACATTTTCCTTTTTTAATCTATTAACCTGAAACCAAAAGTTAAAAAAGCGATCCTTATCTTTATATTTTTTTTCAGCCTTTTTTAACTCTTTTGTAATCATACCTTTCTTTAATGCAACTTTCCATACCAATGGTTCATATGATCTTCCAAACAATATTGTGAAAATATAATAAATAAAATACCCTAACAAGATTGCCAGTAAAGCCAGTTGAATAATATTGAGAATGTCCATTTTTAATCTATCCTAAAAGTAAAATCTTTAATAGTTGATCCGGAAATATGTCTGGTTAAGTTTAAAATAATCAATAGAAAATCATTAATTGATTTAAATTACCTCAGCTACAACAAATGTACTCCCTCCTATAAAAATCATTTCATCCATGCCTGCATTATTTTTGGCCGAATTATATGCTTGCATTACTGAGTCATATGTTTTACCAATTAATCCATGTTCTAATCCTTGTTGAGCTAATTTCTCAGCATCCAGTCCTCGTGGTATATCAGGTTTACAGAAATAATATGTAGCATGATTAGGCAGGATATTTAGTATTTCAGATATATCTTTGTCGCTTACCATTCCCAAAACAAAATGTAGTTGCTCGAACTTTTGTTCAGCTAATTGAAGTACTATAGCCAATATTCCATCAATGTTATGTCCTGTATCACATATTGTTAACGGATTAGTGCTTAAACTTTGCCAGCGTCCGTAAAATCCTGTTCTGCTAATTATATTTTCTACGCCATCGCATATTTCGGTGTTAGAAACACTTATAATATTGTTTTCTTTTAATAGCTCAATCGATCTTAATGCAGTACAAATATTCTCTTTTTGATAATTCCCTAACAAAGGTGATTTTAGGTGTTGTATTGTATTTTGGTTTTTATACCATACATCCATTGTTTGTATGTCTTTTTCATCCGATTGTAATAGCTTGACTTCCATATCATCTTCAGCAAAAAATAAAGGAGATTTTAATTTGGAACATGATGCTTCAAAAATATCATCAATTTCCTCTTGATGCTTTCCTATAACTACAGGAATACCTGATTTTATGATGCCTGCTTTTTCTTTGGCTATTTTTTTGAGAGTATTACCTAAGAATGCTGTATGATCAATACCTATATTTGTAATTATTGATATTACAGGTTTGCATAAGTTTGTCGAATCAAGCCTTCCTCCCAAACCGGTTTCTATTACTGCGAAATCAATATTCTCTTTTGCAAAATAATCAAAGGCCATTCCAACAGTCATTTCAAAGAATGAAGATTTAATATTTTTAAAAATCTCCTTGTTGGCTCTTACAAAGTCAATAACCTTTTCTTCAGGAATTAGTTGTCCGTTTATTTTAATTCGTTCCCTAAAATCCTTAAGGTGAGGTGAAGTGTAAAGCCCTGTTTTATAGCCTGCATCTTGTAGTATGGAAGCAATAATATGTGAAACACTACCTTTCCCGTTTGTACCTGCAATATGAATTGCTTTAATTTTTTTCTCAGGGTTTCCTAATGCCTTAAGAATAGCTTTAGTATTATTCAAATCGGCCTTATATGCCGCTTTGCCCACACGTTGGTACATGGGTAGCTGGTTAAACAACCATGATATTGTTTCTTTATAATTCATTATTTATGTTCACCATTGTGGTCATGACGGTGGGCATCTTTACCGAAATATGCTATTTCAAACTTTTCTATTGCGTTACTAAGGTTATTAATTTGTACTAAGTCAGTTGATTGTTTAGCCTTCATTGAATAAACAATTAGTTGGTGAAGATAAGTTAATTGGTTTATATAACCAGCATATTTTTCTTTGTCAGAAGGCTCGGCAAACTTAACCCTTTGTGTAAGAAAATATTGATCGGCAATTTCCTGAATTAATTCTGCATGTTTTTCTTTGGTATTAATCCATCGCACAAGTTGATTATAATTAATTGAGTCACTACTTTGTATTTCATTAATCTGATTCATTGCTTTTTCAATGGTTTGGATGTGCTCTTTAATTAGTTCTATACGTAGTTCATCGTTATAAATACCACATGGTACTTCACAATGTGCTGATGCAGTATTAGTTAATAATATTGAGAAAGTAGTTAGTGATAAAATTAATAATGATTTCTTCATGATTAGCTGTTATTTAATTTAGAATTGTTATAAATTACAAAGTAATGCAATTTTTTAGCACTATACCTAACTATGTAGATAATCTTATTGCAGATAATGATTAAAGCAAAAAAAAGAAGCTATCCAAAAAGTTAAAAACGTTTATCATTCTGAGTGATAACGAAGAATCTAATAAGTTGTTTAATCGTCCTTTAGAGATTCTTTACTATCGTTCAGAATGACAAAAAGCTAACTTTTTGTACAGCCTCCTGTAATATTAATGCGTCGGTAGGTAACTACCCTTACGATGTTTATTATCTTCTGATA
>CAYWRM010000019.1:0-77569 GCA_964460905.1 uncultured Lentimicrobiaceae bacterium | reverse complement strand
ACGTTAAAAAATGAAATTTCCTGACATTAATTATAATTTCTGGTTATCTAACTGGAACAAAAGCATTGGTGAAGGTAAAGTCTACACAATAATAATATTGCAAAGTATATAAGCTTTGGAAAAGACATCAATGCTTGCCAGGATTTTTAGTTTTAATGAGTCAATACTTAGGAAGCATTAAATTGCTGGTAATAAGCAAATTTAAGAATAAAAACATTCTTTCCCAAATTCAGATCCCCAACTTCAAAAAACAGAAAATACCTTTACCTAATCACTCATACCTAAGTGCTTTGGCCGGAACAATTCGAGTGATATAATAGGATGGAATAACCAGCACCAAGACCGAGACTACAAATGTACCAAGGTTTAATAAAAATACATACGTCCAATGTAATTCAACAGGAACATAATCAACATAATATGATTCAGGCGACAAGCCTATTAATCGGAAATTCAATTGTGCAAAATAAAATAGTAAGCCAATAATATTACCCCATATCATACCCTTTATAATTATTCCGGAAGCCTGATAAAGAAATATCTTACGAACGGAGCTGCTATTTGCACCCAGCGCCTTTAACAAACCAACCATGCTGGTACGCTCAATAATTAAAATCAACAGTGTTGAGACCATAGTTATTGTTGCCACAATTATCATTAAAACAAGTATAACTATAACATTCATATCAAGCAGGTTAAGCCAATTAAATATTTGTGGAAATTCATCATAAACAGTAATTACCGATAGATTATAAGGAATATCATTATATAGCTCAAATGATGTGTTGTTAATATCCGCTATATCATTCAGCATTATCTCAATGCTACCAACTTCATCCGGTTTCCAGTTATTGAGCTTTTGCAAATGCCGTAAATCACCTATGATATACATATTATCAAATTCTTCCATTCCGGTATAATAAATACCACTGATATTGAATTTCCGACCTCTAGCGCGAGAATCCCCTTCATCAATAAACCACATTCGTATATTATGACCAACCTCAAGGTTAAGTTTTTGAGCAATATTTTTTGAAATTAACAATTCATTATTTTTTACAGAATCTGCAAGATTAGGATAACTACCTGCAACAATACAACTTACAAGAAAACTGCTATCATAATTACCATCAACTCCTTTAAGTATAACCCCTTGTATTTGATTATCTGTTTTTATAACCCCTGCTTTTTGAGCACTTAACTGGACATGATCTATTTTTTTATTAACAAGCAATTTACTAATAAACTCTTCAGAAACTGAAATAGGGTTTCCTTGCAGTGCTTGATTATTATCAAATGGTACCAACTGAATATGTGAGGTAAAACCCATAACTTTTTCACTTACTGATTTTTTGAAACCAATAACAATGGCAACGGATATAATCATTAACGCAAGACCTAAAGCTATACTGATTAACGAAATCCTCACAACGGGTTTTGACAGGCTCTGAAATCGACCGGTTGTTAAACGCTTTGCTATAAAATATTCAAAATTCAATTAGAGTGATTTTTATTATATGGTTCTTATTGCAAATATACACAAGATTGAATGAGTGAATACGTAAATGATTGAATGTAAAAAATGGATACATTTACACAGGAAAAAAAACTCCAATGAAAGCAAAAATACTAATAGCTATATTACTAACAATGTGGTCTTTCGCTATTTATGGTCAATCTAAAAAGCCCATGCTTGTAGAATATGATGAAATTAAAAGTGGAGCAGAGCAGTTAGATAGTTACCTTAATTTGCTGCAAAATAAAAATATCGCTGTAGTTGCTAATCCATCCTCATTGGTTGGGAATATACATTTAGTTGACACACTACTTTCGCAGAATATAAAAATCAGTAAAATTTTCTGTCCTGAACATGGCTTTAGAGGAACTGCAGAAGCGGGCAAATTAATTAAGGATAACGTAGACCCAAATACCAATGTTCCTATTATTTCACTTTATGGATCTCATAAAAAGCCAACTATTGCCGACCTTGAAAATATAGACATTGTACTTTTTGATTTACAAGATGTGGGAACAAGATTCTACACATATATTTCAACATTAACGTATGTAATGGAAGCTTGCGCAGAAAACAATGTACCTATAATTGTACTCGACAGGCCAAATCCAAATGGATATTTTATTGATGGACCGGTACTTGAAGAGGAATACAGTTCATTTGTGGGACTTCATCCAGTACCCGTAGTTTATGGAATGACAATTGGAGAATATGCCATGATGGTAGCCGGAGAACATTGGATTAACAAGGCCAATAATATTAACTTAGAAGTCATCCCTTTATCAGGATGGAATCATAATATGATAATCAAGCTGAAAACAAAACCATCACCCAATCTACCAAACTGGCAATCGGTTTATCTATACCCATCAATCTGTTTTTTTGAAGGCACAATTATGAGTGCAGGGCGTGGTACTGAGTTCCCCTTCCAGGTTTTCGGCCATCCGGAATATATGTCTGGCAGTTTCATTTTTACACCCAGAAGTAATGAAGGGGCAACTAATCCAAAATATAAAGACCAACAATGTTATGGCATCAATATAAATGTTACCGAAGAAAATTTAAGGAGAAATCCTGCTCAAATAAACTTATTCTGGCTAATCACTTCTTACAATATAATGAATAACAAAAAAGATTTTTTTAGCAATTATTTTGAAAAACTTGCAGGAACTGCTATGCTAAGAGAACAGATAATCTCAGGAGTAAAAGAAAATAAAATTAGAAAAAGCTGGCAACCCAAAATCAATAAATTTAAAAAAATAAGATCAAAATATTTACTTTACGAATAGGTCTATTTTAATAGTTTTGTATTTTAGTAAAGCGAAAAATAATTCAACAATAGAACAATAGAAACAAATTCATACTATGACATTAATAAAATCCATTTCAGGAATAAGGGGAACCATTGGAGGAAAACCCGGAGGTAACTTAACTCCTATCGATATTGTCAAATTTACAGCTGCATTTGCAACATTAATTAAAGAAAATCAACATCATAAAAAGTTAAAATTTGTAATTGGGCGCGATGCACGTATTTCAGGAGAGATGGTTGAATCATTAATTGTATCAACCTTAACAGGTATGGGCATTGACGTTATTAACACAGGGCTTTCAACCACACCAACAGTTGAAATGGCAATAATAAATTTGAAAGCTGATGGTGGTATTATAATAACAGCAAGTCACAATCCAAAGCAATGGAATGCCCTTAAATTACTTAATGGAAAAGGTGAATTTATTTCAGGCACTGAGGGAGAACGGGTGCTTAAACTTGCTGAAGATGAAGATATTATTTTTAGTGAAGTCGACGATCTGGGAAAGGTTGAGCATAACAATAAGACTATCGATGATCATATAAAGCAGATCATTAAACTTGATCTTGTTGACAAAAATATTATTGAGAAAACTGGTTTTCGAGTAGCCATAGATGCTGTAAATTCAACCGGCGGGATATCAATTCCACCATTACTTAAAGCACTTGGAGTAAATGATATTATTGAACTATATTGTGAGCCCACCGGGGACTTCCCTCATAATCCTGAACCAATACCTGAGAATCTGGGCGAAATTTGCAAGTTAGTAATTGCACAAAAAGCCGATATAGGAATAGTTGTAGATCCTGATGTTGATCGTCTTGCACTTGTTATGGAAAACGGAGAACTATTTGGTGAAGAATACACATTGGTTGCTGTAGCAGACTATATATTACAATCTCAAAAAGGGAATACCGTTTCAAACTTATCATCAACTAAAGCATTACGTGATGTTACAGAAAAAGCCGATAGAAGTTATACTGCTTCAGCAGTAGGCGAAGTAAACGTTGTTGAAAAAATGAAGGAAGTTAATGCTGTTATTGGTGGCGAAGGAAATGGCGGTGTCATTTATCCCGAGTTACATTATGGTCGTGATGCACTTGTTGGAATAGCTTTGATACTAACATATCTTGCAAAAGAAAATATCACATTAAGTGAATTAAGAGCACGTTATAATAACTATTTTGTGTCAAAAAATAGGATTGACTTAACTCCGGGAATGAATATTGACAAGATGTATAATAAAATAATAACTCATTATAGCGATTTTCCAATCCTCACAATAGATGGTGTTAAAATTGATTTTCCAGATGGGTGGGTTCATTTAAGGACTTCCAATACCGAACCAATAATGAGAGTATATGCTGAAAGTACAAGTATGGAAAAAGCAAAAAAATATGCTTTGGACGTAATTAATCTCATAAGTTGATAATTTTTAGTAACTTGCAGCTATATTGAGCAAAGATAATTTCCTTATGAAGAAACGGTATAAAAAAAAGAAATTCAAAAAATTGAATTTTATGCTTTCAGAAAGGCAAATGAAATCTTTAAAAAATTATTGCCACGCGCGAAATACTACACCTAATAAACTCATAAAGAAAAGTATTCGATTATATATTGAGAATTTTGATAAATCTGTTCCTAATAAATACCACGTTCAACATAATCAACTTGACCTATTTAATAAAGAAACGGATACATTATCAATGTTTGATTGAAGATTTTCTTTGTTAACTTTAATTATAAAATACCAAATAGCAACCAAAATGAGCCTTAAAATCTTTATCTTATCTTCTTAAAATATTTCTTCCGTAACTTTGGCTATGCAACAAATATTTTAAATCGATAAGCAGAAAAATATTTTGTTTTATAATGCACATTCTGATAACTAATTGGTATAATTAGAAAAACGAAAATTCATACCGCCTTATTTTTTTCTTAATTTTGTATTAATTTTTCATGAAAATTCATCTTGAGATATACTTATAATATGAAACTTAAAATTGGAGATAAAGCCCCTGAATTTAAAGGTGTTGACGAAAATGGAGAAAATATATCACTTTCTAATTTCAAAGGAAAGAATATTATACTTTATTTCTATCCAAAAGATAATACACCAGGGTGTACAAATGAAGCATGCAACTTACGCGACAATTATAACATGTGGCTTGAAAAGGATTATGAAGTAATTGGTATTAGTCCTGATAGTCAACAATCACATCAAAAATTTATTGATAAGCATAAACTTCCGTTTACACTTATTTCTGATCCTGATAAAGTTATAATTAAACAATATGGCACCTGGGGTCCAAAAAAGTTATATGGTCGTGAATATGAAGGGCTACTGCGTACAACCTTCGTTATTAATGAAAATGGAACCATAGAAAATATTTTTGAAAAAGTAAAAACTAAAGACCATACTAATCAAATATTAGAAACTATTAAATAAACAGGATATGACTAGCAATAAAGCAAAAGAAAACGCTGACAAGTTAAGACAAGAAAAATTAAAAGCCCTTGAGGCCACTATTGGAAATATAGAGAAATCATATGGAAAAGGATCCATAATGAGACTTGGTGATGAAGCTGTAGTAAAAGTTGCATCTATATCAAGTGGATCAATTAGCCTCGATCAGGCACTAGGAGTTGGTGGCGTTCCAAAAGGAAGGGTAGTAGAAATTTACGGACCTGAATCATCAGGAAAAACTACGCTGGCACTACATATAATTGCACAAGCACAAAAAACAGGTGGTATAGCAGCATTCATTGATGCTGAACATGCATTCGACAGATTTTATGCTGAGAAGTTGGGAGTTGACACTCAAAACTTATTAATCTCGCAACCCGATCATGGTGAACAAGCATTGGAGATTGCCGATAGTCTTATTAGGTCGGCAGCAATTGACGTTGTTGTTATTGATTCAGTAGCTGCATTAACACCCAAGAGTGAAATTGATGGCGAAATGGGTGATTCAAAAATGGGACTACATGCCCGGTTAATGTCACAAGCACTGCGAAAGCTTACTGCAAATATCAGCAAAACTGGTACTGTGTGTATTTTCATTAATCAATTGCGCGAAAAAATTGGTGTAATGTTCGGTAATCCGGAAACCACAACAGGTGGAAATGCACTTAAATTTTATGCCTCAATACGATTAGACATTCGTAGAATTGGACAGATTAAAGATGCAGATAATATTACGGGTAATCGTGTACGAGTTAAAGTTGTAAAGAACAAAGTTGCCCCTCCTTTCCGTAAAGCTGAATTTGATATGATGTACGGAGAAGGTATTTCTAAAAATGGCGAAATTATTGACCTTGGCGTCGACCACAATATTATTAAAAAAAGTGGTTCGTGGTTCAGCTATGGAGAGACTAAGCTTGGGCAAGGAAGGGATGCTGTAAAAGCCTTACTTTTAGATAACCCCGACCTTTGTGATGAGTTAGAAACCAAAATCAAAGAAGCTCTTGCTACTGATTAATACTACTAAATAAATATCTAAATAGTTTTTTACTCTTCACTTGCTAACCGGGGAATATTATGAGCAAACTTTTTCCTTTTTTATTAATAATCATTATAGTTACTATTTTTGGATGTAATAATTCAAATCAAAAAAGCCACATTGCAGCTGGTGTTAATGCCGACTCAATTTCAATTTATACAAACTTATTAAATGAAGATTCACTAAGTCCGGGTTTATGGGCATCCAGAGCTGAATTATATTTAAAAAAAGGAAATATTAATAGTGCATTACGCGATTTACAAACAGCGCTGAAGTTGGCACCCGACAACCCAAAGCTTTATATACTATTATCAGATATTTATCTTGTGCTGGGACAAACCGACAATAGTATTGCTTCTTTAAAGAAATCCATCAAACTAAAACCTGATAGTGAAATACCGTATTTAAAACTATCAGAAACATATTTACTACTTAATGAACCTGGTACTGCGATTAGATATGCTGACGAAGCTATTAATATAAACAGGCAAAATCCTGAATCATATTATGTTAAGGCGATGGGGCTTATGGATAATAATGACACATCAGCAGCAATTATAAATTTAGGTATTTCGGCCAACCTTGATTCGAATAATTATATGGCTAACATGCAATTGGGCTCGATTTATACAGCGATGGAAGACAGCTTGTCAATCACATATTTTTATAAAGCATTAAAGATCAAACCAAATGATGAGCGATCGTTATACTATATTGGAATGTATTATCAGGAGCACAACGAATTTGAAAAGGCCATTACAAAGTTTAACAAAATAACAGAGCTATATCCTGACAACAAAAGAGCATTCTATAATATGGGGTATATATACTTAGTTGAGATGGGAGATTTTGAGAATGCGAAAATTAAGTTTAAAAAAGCTATTGCGATTAACCCCAGATATGTTGAGGCTGTTTATAATTTAGGGCGTACTTACGAGGCAATGCGAGATTATCAAGCAGCTAGAGAACAGTATAAAAAAGCTTTAGAATTATTGCCAAATTATCCATTAGCAATTAAGGGAATGAACCGACTTGATGATTTATTAATTAGGAATAATTGATGTTAAACTATCTAATTTGGATAACCGCCATTATGGTTGTTTAAGAGTATTGCTCTTTGAGCTCTTTTAGTTCTACAACCATTTCTGCACTACTTGTTTTAAATTCCTCAAAAAGTTCATCAACACCATCCATATTCTTTTCAGTACCCATTATTTCAAGTTGACGAGCTTTTTGCTCCACATCTGAAGCAATAAAATTTGCTATTACTCCTTTCATACTATGGGCACTAAACTTTAAATTATCATAATCTGTAGATGCAATACTTGCGGCAATGGCATTTATTCTATCAGGATACTCATTTATAAAAATATCAATAATTTCTGCAACTATTTCCTTATCAAAATATTCAAAATTTTGTACGAATTGTGTTCTATTAATATATCCCATGGGTTATTCGTTTCAAATTAATATATAGTACTAAATATTTTAGTTTTTCGTTTGTTTTGCTTCTTATACCAACTATAACCCCATATTACCAATATAAATTGTTTCTTTTTCCCTTTCTTTTTGTTAGAGAATATTTCCAGAGCTTTGGCTATTCAAATATTTTCTGCCTCAATAAAGAAAAAAAATAATTCAATTTATTTATCGGTAATATGGAATCATAATTGGTATTACTCGAATAGGACAAAGTTAATAAAACTTTTTTCTTATAGAAGACTTATTTGTAAAAATCGCTAACCTTTAGTCTACTATAATTTTAAAACCCCAAAAGAGATCCTATTTGGAAGGTTAAAAAAGAAACAAGAAATGCCAATGCCGTTGTATAAATAGTTAGGAACAATGACCATTTCCAATTACCTGATTCATTTTTAATTGCTACAACAACCGCTATACAAGGGAAATAAATAAGTATGAACAACATAAACGACAATGCCACCAATGGAGTAAAAACATGTTGCCCCCTTTTTGGCCCGCTCTCATATTTTTGATTTTGAATTTTAGTGATAAGTAATTGATTACCTTCAACATCTTCACCTGATTGGTATAATACTCCCAAGGTACTTATAACAATTTCTTTGGCTGCAGATCCTGCAATAAGTCCTATCCCCATTTTCCAATCAAATCCGAGAGGTTCAATTACAGGTTCAACAAACTTACCAATCATTCCAATATAAGATTTTTCCTGCTTCTCACTTAGCTTTATAGCGTGTAAATTCCTTATTGAATCGGATAGTTGCTGGTGCAATATACTATTCGTCTCATGCCCTAATTGCAAATTAACAGAAGCAATCTGATCGTCATATTTCTTATCAATCTCAGCATTTAAGGGGAAGTAACCAAGTGCCCAAACAATAATTGAAGCTATTAGAATTACACCTCCCATTTTTTTGAGATATTGCTCCCCTTTAAACCATGTTTGCTTAAGTACTGATGATAATATTGGCATCCGATATGGTGGTAGTTCCATTACAAATGGAACCGTTTCTACCTTAAAAAGAGTTTTCTTCATTATCCACGCAACAATTCCGGCCAATAAAATTCCAAACATATATATACCAAATAATAAACTTCCTCTAAAATTAATAAAAAAGGCATTTATCAGCAAAATATAAACCGGGTATCTGGCGCTACATGACATGAATGGAATAATTAACATTGTAACCAATCTATCGTTTTTGTTCTCAATTGTACGGGTAGCCATAATAGCAGGCACATTACATCCAAAACCCATTAGCATTGGCACAAACGACTTTCCATGTAGACCAACTTTGTGCATTAGCTTATCAACAATAAATGCCACTCTGGCCATGTATCCAGATGCCTCCATTAGTGTTAAAAAGAAAAACAGAATAAGAATATTTGGAAGAAAAACAATTACACCTCCTACCCCACCTAATATTCCATCAATAAGCATATCTTTTATCATACCATTAGGCAACACATCTGACAATAAAGTACCTGTATAAGCCACGAGCATTTCAATCCACTGCATTGGATAATCACCTATTAAGAATGTGCTTTGAAATGTTATCCATATTGCAAATAGGAAAATAGGATAACTCATTAGCCTGCTAGTAACAATATTGTCAATAATCCTGCTTCGTGTAATTTTATTATGTCTGGGAGTTTGCTTTACAGTTTCCTTTAGTGCTCCTTCGATAAAACCATACTTAGCATCAGCAATAATTACTTCAACACTTTCATTCCTTAGCTTTGAAATAACTTCTGATTCAGCTAAAGCTTCACTTACTATTTGTTCAGCATTTTTGCAAATATTAATGCGCTTTAGCTCCTCTTCATCCTGCTCAAGAAGCTTTATAGCTAAATATCTTGGTGATACTTTATTTGTAAGTATTTTATTTTCTTCAATATTAATTAGCTCCTGAAGGCTTTTTATCGATTTTTCAAATCTTTTTCCATAGTTGATATGAACATGCCTTGTTATCGGCTCATTATCATTATAAACAGATATAATCCCATCAAATAACTTATCAATACCTTTTCCTTTTGAACCAACAGTTGGAACCATTGGAATTCCAAGCATCTTTGAAAGACGATGATAATCAAACTCATCACCTTTTTCAAGGAATTCATCCCACATATTAAGTGCAACAACAACCTTGATATCCATATCAATAAGTTGAGTTGTGAGATATAGATTTCTCTCCAAGTTGGATGTATCTATAACATTTAATACAATATCGGGTAGTTCATTTACAATATGATCCCGCACATAAAGTTCTTCAGGAGTATAGCTTGTAATAGAATAGGTTCCGGGTAAGTCAACAAGGTTAAAGGTATAACCAGCATGAACAAAGCGAGCTTCTTTAGCATCAACAGTTATACCACCATAATTACCAACTTTTTCCTTTGAATGTGAAACAAAGTTAAAGATTGTAGTTTTGCCACAGTTAGGATTACCCACAAGAGCAACATTTATCACTTTCTTTCTAGGGTTTATAGGAGCTATGGAGAGAGATTGTTCAAGCTCTAGTACACCATTATAACCATTATTCCTTACCTCATGTGAATTTCCTGTCATAACCTCTATCAGGGAAGCCTCACTTCGTCGTAGTGACACCTCATAACCCATAATATTGTATTCAATAGGGTCTAACAGTGGAGCATTTCTTACTACTATAACTTGTTTACCAACAACAAACCCCATTTCAATAATCCTCTTCCGAAAAGCACCACGCCCCCTAACCTTCATAATAATGGCTTTATCGCCACTTTTAAGCTCTGAAAGATTCATAGGGTTAGTTATTGGTAAATTGTGAATCGGAAATAATTGACATTAATAAACAAAATATTCAAATGGCAAAGTAAGTAATTGGGTTTCAATTTTCAGATACCTATTAGTAGGTATAATTATATCATATATTCAAACTAATAGCTCACAAATAGTAGCAGATTAGTAAAGCTAGTATGGTGATGAAATTTCTTCATTAAAATGTATCAAATGATGAACCTGGGTAAATATATTTCCTATTCGATATCCCCAATGGTTTGCTAATAAATTTTTACACTCACTAATAGCATTTTCGCGAGCAGGTAAATTGTTTTTTTGCATCAACATTATAAAATCCTTCATATCCTGATAAATATCAGTAATATTCTCAGAGAGGCTTGCTTTTAGCGGTTCTGTTTCGTTTATATATTGCGGATCAATTATCCAGAATTCATCATCTCTAGCAAACTTTTCTCTTAACGTAGTAAAAATCTTCTCCCATTGTTCTTCGGTAACAAATCGCTCATTTGCCTCAGGATACTCCGGGCTTATATTGGGCAATAAAGTACCTTTGAGATATAGTAAAGGCAATATACGCTGTATAAAATCAAGTATAACCTGCTTATCTTTTTTTTCGATTGTATCAAAAAAGTAGCAAAACTCGTTTGCAACAGTTGCCATTTCAATAACAGATTTTGCTAAAGTAATATCGTCAATATTGGATTCGCTCATGGTGATCTATTTTACTTGCAAAAATAAAAACAAAAAAGGAAATGAACTTAGGATTAAAAATCCTATGGCCCTTAGTTCGGGATTTTTAAACCCCGAACAGCTTTAGAACAGCATCAAGTTAATCTAAACCAAGATCACTTACGTAGCTCTTAATTTTTTCTTCAAGCTCAGCATCTACCTTGTCAAAATCTTCTTTATCATCTAGTGGCGCAACGACACCAAAATAAAATTTGATTTTAGGCTCTGTACCTGAGGGCCTTACAGTAACTTTTCCTCCATCAGCAGTAAAAAACTGCAATACATTTGAGGATGGCAAGTCAATGGATTTTTCTATTCCTGTATCCATATCTTTGCTTATGCCGGTTAAATAATCTTTAACAACAACAACTTTTGAGTTATTTAAACTAGCAGGAGGATTTGATCGATATCCACTCATTATCTCCTGAATTTCTTCAGCACCTGATTTTCCTTTACGTACAACAGAAACCAACTTTTCTTTAAAAAAGCCAAATTGCAGATAAATATCCAACAGTAAATCATAAAGGCTAACACCCTTATCAGCAGCCCATGCAGCAGTTTCGGCTATCATAGCACAGGCAATAACAGCATCTTTATCTCTTACGAAATCGCCAACCAAGTACCCATAACTTTCTTCACCACCTCCAATAAATGTTTTTTTACCTTCAAAACTCTTTATTTTATCGGCAATAAATTTAAAACCGGTAAGAACATCAAAGTGTTCAACATTATATTTATCAGCAATCTTAACAAGCAGCTCTGAAGTAACTATAGTCTTAACAATAAACTCCTTACCTGTTAGTTTACTATTATCTTTCCATTTTGTAAGAAGATAATATATCAATAATGAAGCGGCCTGATTTCCATTTAAGAGAATCATTTCATCACCTTTGCGTATGGCAATACCCACACGGTCAGCATCAGGATCGGTAGCCATTACAAGATCGGCGTTTATTGCTTTAGCTTTTTGCATCGCCAATTCAAGTGCAGCAGATTCTTCGGGATTTGGTGATTTTACTGTTGGGAAATTTCCATCGGGAGCCAATTGTTCATCAACTACATAAACCTTTTCGAAACCAAATTTCTTAAGCACTTCAGGCACGAGTGGAGCACCTGTACCATGTATATTTGTGAAAACAATTTTAAAATCTTTTTGCCTTTTTATAGCATCAGGTGATAAGGAAAGTTCATGAATACGATCCAAATATACATTATCAACTTCCTCTCCAATAATTTCAATTAATTCTTTTTTCCCATCAAACTTAACATCTGAAATATCTACTATTTTAAGAACTTCATTGATAACATTTTTATCATGTGGGCTAATCAACTGTCCACCGTCATCCCAATAAGCTTTATAGCCATTATACTCTTTTGGATTGTGCGATGCAGTAATTACGATACCTCCCTGACAGCCAAAATGCCTAATGGCAAATGATAATTCTGGAGTAGGGCGCAACGCATCAAACAAATATACCTTAATACCATTTGCCGAAAATACATCGGCGGTAATTTGAGCAAAATAGTCGCTGTTGTTACGCGAATCGCAAGCAATGGCAACTTTAATAACATCTAGTTTAGGAAAGTTCATCTTCAAATAGTTTGCCATTCCCTGCGTAGCGGCTCCAATTGTATATTTATTCATTCTATTTGAGCCAACTCCCATAATTCCACGAAGTCCTCCTGTGCCAAATTCAAGGTTACGATAGAAAGATTCGGTTAATTCCTGTGGGTCTTTTTCAATCATTTCCCTTATGGCACCCTTTGTTTCTTCATCATAGTTACCTGTTAGCCAAACATTTGCTCTATCAAGTATTTCTTTATCTATTTGTGTTTTCATGTGTTATAGGTTTTTGATATTTGTTTTTAGTCTTTACTAACATCTGCCAAATGCACTATTTGTTGTTGGGTGCAGGCATTATTTTATTAATACAAATTCTCTAAAATTAGTTTTGTCAATTATAATACTTTCTGCGTTATACGATTCAGTAAATGTTTTAGGCAATTTTGAATTTCTCTTTTTTTTCCATTTGAATTCATATCCGGATACTTTTCCCCCATTTTCTTCAACAAAATCAACTTCTTGTTGCTGTTTTGTACGCCAGAAATAGACACGTGCAAGGCTTTGTTTATACTCAATTTGTTTAATTCTTTCTGAAATTAAAAAGTTTTCCCATAATGCACCTTTGTCTATTCTTAACTCAATTGGATTAAAGTTTCCAATAACCATATTTCTAATACCATTATCATAGAAATATATTTTCTTATTTGTTTTTATTTCATTACGAACATTTCTGCTAAAGCTACTAAGTTTGAAAATGACATATCCTTTTTGCAGTATATCTATGTATTTACTTATCGTATTCTTATCAACACCAACTATTTGAGCAAGTTCAGAATAGTTAACTTCATTTCCAATTTGAAGAGCAAGAGCTTGAACTAATTTGTCAAGCACTTCTGGTTTTCTTATATCAGCATATGAAAGAATGTCTCGATATAAATAACTACTTACTAAATTTCTTAACACATTGATTTCATCTCCACCATTATTTAAGACGTCTGGATAAAAGCCATATAATAACCTGTTTTCAAGTTGTTGTTCTGCATATAGATAACCATGATGATTTTCATATTCCTCCCATGAGATTGGAAACAACTGATATTCCCATTTTCTCCCTGTTAAGGGTTCATTTATTTTGTTAGATAAATCAAAAGATGAAGAGCCGCTTGTAAATAATTGGACTTCTTTAAATCTGTCTGTTATAATTTTCATTGTAAGACCAATCCCTTCGATTCTTTGAGCTTCATCAATAAATACAAATTTATGTCTTCCTAAAATTGCTCTAATCTGTTCAGTATTTGGAACTGTTAATAAAGTTCTTGTTTTGGGGTCATCTCCATCGAGAAGTAAATAATCTTTTGATTTAAGGATTGATTCAATTAAGGTAGTTTTACCTACTTGTCTTGGTCCAATTACAACTATTGCTTTTCCTGAATCAATTCGGTTTTTAATTATTTCACTTAAATATCTTGAATACATGTTTTTGTCTCAAAAATACAACTTTTGCTTAACATATTCACATATAGTTATGGTTTTATGTGAATACATTCTCAGATTGCTTGCACCTAACTAATAAATATATGCACCCTTTGACATCTCTTTATAATTCCAGTTGATCCATCATAACCTTAAGGCTATCTAACCAGTATGGAACTTCAATCTGAAAATCACTTTTTAGTTTTGCCTTATTTAGCACGCTGTAGAATGGTCTGTTTGCCTTTGCAGAGAAATCTTTTGACTCGATGGCTTTAACATTACAATTGATATTAGCTTCCCTCATTATTGCTTTTGCGAAATCATACCAACTAATCACACCTTCATTGCTATAATGATAAATCTCTTTTATCACATTATTTCCTGTTTTCATCACAATACTCATAATAGCTTTGGCTAAATCGGCAGCATGTGTGGGGGTTCCTATTTGATCAGCAACCACACCCAGGCTGTCTCTTTCTTTGCCAAGACGAATCATTGTTTTAACAAAATTATTTCCAAACGAAGAGTAAAGCCATGATGTACGTATAATTATTGCTTTTTTGGCAAACCCCAATACAGCTTCTTCACCTTTAAGTTTTGTTAAGCCATAGTATGAATCAGGAGCAGGTGGGTCAATTTCTTCGTAAGGTTTAAAATGCATTCCATTAAAAACATAATCTGTGGACACATGTATTAATAGAACATCATATTTACTACAAAGCTGGGCTAGATTTTCGACAGCTTTATAATTAATTAACATTGCAAGTTCACGATCATCTTCAGCCTTATCAACAGCAGTATACGCAGCACAATTTATGCAAAATGAAATTTCATTGCTTTTCAGGAAAGCATCAACTTCTTCGCTATTTGTTAAATCAAGCTCTTCAATATCTGTGAAAAAAAAGTTGTAATCAGGAAACTGAGAAGATATTGCTACTATTTCTGATCCAAGTTGTCCGTTACTACCTGTGATGAGAATATTGTTCATTCTAAATATACTTTTATTAAATGAGTGTATATGTTATTACTTGAATCTTGAATAAATCAACTTCAAACATTAAATGTATCCCCTCTACCTCATATTATTATTCATTCATTACTCTTTAAGGAGACTATCAAAAAATTCAATTGTGTACCTCAGTCCTTCCTCTAGTTTTATCTTTGGCTCCCAGTTTAACTTTTCCTTTGCCAGCGAGATGTTGGGCTGCCTCTGCATCGGATCATCTGAAGGAAGATCTTCGAAAATAATTTTTGACTTACTTCCCACAATATCAATTACTTTCTCAGCTAATTGCAGAATTGTAAACTCGTCTGGATTTCCAACATTCACAGGACCAATAAAATCGTCACCGGTAGCCATCATTTTAGTCATTCCAACTATCAAATCATCTACATACTGAAAACTTCTGGTTTGATTACCTTCGCCATAAACAGTAAGATCCTGTCCTTTAAGAGCTTGCACTATAAAGTTTGAAACAACTCTACCATCATTCGGGTGCATACGAGGACCGTAAGTGTTAAATATTCTGATAATTTTAATCTTTACATCATTCTTCATGTAGTAACTCATAAATAAAGTTTCAGCCACACGTTTACCTTCATCGTAGCACGACCTAGTTCCAATGGGATTTACATGACCCCAGTAATCCTCAGTTTGCGGATGTACTTTCGGATCACCGTAAACTTCACTTGTTGATGCTTGCAAAACTTTTGCATTAATTCGTTTAGCCAAACCCAACATATTAATAGCACCCATTACTGATGTTTTAACAGTTTTAATAGGATTATACTGGTAGTGAATAGGAGAAGCAGGACAAGCAAGATTATAAATCTCATCAACTTCTACAAAGTAGGGCATTGTAACATCATGACGAACCATTTCAAAATAATGATTATCCATAAGATGTTCAATGTTTTTTTTACGTCCGGTAAAAAAATTATCAAGCGAGATAACTTCATTCCCTTCTTCAATCAATCTTTCACAAAGGTGCGATCCAACAAATCCTGCACCACCTGTCACCAATATTCGTTTCATAATGTTTGTGTTGAAAAAAGAGTCTGCTCAAAAAGTTAAAAACGTCTGTCATTCTGAGTGATAACGAAGAATCTAATATGTTGTTTAATTGTCACTTAGAGATTCTTCACTGTCGTTCAGAATAACAAAAAACTAACTTTTTGTACAACCTCTTAATAATTATTGTTAACTAAGACATGTTCACTCCAATTCCAAAGTAATCAAATCCGAAGTCTTTCATTTCACCTAAATCATAAATGTTTCTGCCATCAAATACTACAGAAGTTTTAAGTAATTTTTTTATAACTTTAAAAGCAGGAAACTTAAATTCAGGCCACTCAGTTATAAGGAATAAACCATCAGCATCAATAAGTGCTTCATACATATCGTCAACATATAAAACCTTATCGCCCATTATTCTCTTTGTTTCTTCCATTGCTGCAGGATCGTAAACTTTCACTTTTGCACCCTCAGCTAATAGTTTCTTAATAACAACTAACGATGGAGCTTCTCGCATATCATCAGTTTGAGGCTTAAATGCCAATCCCCACATTGCAAAAGTCTTTCCTTTTAGATTTCCATCGAAATACTTCATAGCCTTTGCGAACAATACGGATTTTTGTCTTTCGTTAACTGCTTCTACAGCTTTAAGTACAGCCAAATCATAACCTATATCATCAGATGTTTTAATTAATGCTTTCACATCTTTTGGGAAACAAGAGCCACCATACCCAGTACCGGGATAGATAAAGTACCTGCCTATTCTTCTGTCAGAGCCAATACCCTTCCTTACAGCATTTACATCAGCACCAACTATTTCACAAAGATTAGCAATATCATTCATAAAGCTAATTTTAGTAGCCAGCATTGAGTTTGCTGTATATTTTGTCATTTCTGCAGAAATTATATCCATAAATATTACAGGATGACCACTCATTGTAAACGGTTTATATAGCCTCTCCATTTCTTTTTGGGCACGTGGAGAATCAATTCCAACCACAATTCTATCAGGTTTTAGAAAATCCTCAACAGCAGCTCCTTCCTTCAGAAATTCAGGGTTAGATGCCACATCAAATTCAATGTCAGCATTTCTTTCTGCAAGAGCATTTTTCATTACCGACCTTACTTTCTCGGCAGTACCTACCGGCACAGTACTTTTTGTTACCATCAGCAAATAGTCTCTCATATGAGTACCAACATCAGTTGCAACCTGAAGGACATATTTTAAATCAGCACTACCATCTTCATCTGGAGGAGTACCCACAGCCCCAAAAACTACGCTAACTCCGTCTAAACATTCCGACAGTTTTGTGCTAAAGTTAAGTCTCCCTTTCTTCACGTTACGCTCAACCATTTCCTCAAGACCCGGTTCGTAAATAGGAATAATTCCTTTATTCAGGTTTTCGATTTTCTTTTCATCAATATCAACACAAGTTACATCTATTCCTACTTCAGCAAAGCAAGTTCCGGTTACCAAACCAACATATCCTGTTCCTACTATTGTTATTTTCATAATATTATAAATATAAATTTAATTAATTTTATTTTACTGATTTTTAATAACATAATCAAAGATATTCTTTTTTCCATATAAACCACAAATAATGTAAAAAAATAAAATCTGCTAATCAATCTGATAAGTAACACCAAGTCCAAACGACTCATTTATTTGTAACTTAGGACTTTCTGAAACAACAACCTGATCACCCCCAACAGTTTCATAGTTGGGAAACCTGGCATTATGATCATATTTTAAGTGTACATATAGTATTGTTGAAAAAATTTTATTGATTGAAAAAATAACCCGCGAATCAAAATCCACATCAATATTCCATCGGTTATTTACTTCAAGATCAAGATAGTTATTATGTAACGATAGAGCCGAATTAAGCTTTATATTTTTCATTAATTCGGCTTTATATGAGGTTACAACACTTACACCTACTTCACCCAAAAAATGTTCGCCAGGAATTATAATATTTCCAACAGAATCAATCTTTGCTTTTTTTACACCATATGCACCCTTATTAGCAAGCACATCACTAACAACAAAAGTCATCTTCCCAGATATAGGGCTCAAAAATATTTGAAATTTATCATTAGGTTTATAATTAAACCCCAATGATATTGTAAGGTATGCAGGTGCAAAAAATGTTGAAATTAACGTTGAATCATCAGGATATTTATATCCATTTGCAAATTGAGTTTTTAACATAGTTAAATTTGTCAGGCTCCAGTTTTTAGAAATCTGGTGACTAAATGCAACTGCAAAATTAATTTTATCATTAGTTTTCTCAACCCGTTTATCAATATAACCAACCAGACCAAAAACAATATTTGCAGACTGATCAAAAGTAAACTTATTCTTTTTGTATTTCAGGTCGTACTCAAAACCAAGCTTGCCTGTCAGAGAGCTTTCCCCTCCGGCCGCCCAATTAACAAAAGCATTTTGAGCTACAGACACAAGGCTTAGGCTTTTAAAAGTCCAATATTTTACTGTATCAACAGGTGTAGATACTGAAAGTGAATCAACACTTAGTGCTAAAGAATCATATGGGATAATTGAAACAATAAATATCCACAATATAAATTTACTCCTTATTGTCATTATATTAATAAGTAAACTATACGAAAAAATAAGTTTTCAGAAATTATTTAAGCCATTTATCAAGCCAGTTAAAAAATGTACGTTGCCAAAGAATTCCATTTTGAGGTCTTAATACCCAATGATTTTCGTCAGGGAAATATAAGTATTCAGCCGGAATATCTTTCAACAAAGCAGCATTAAAGGCCGTCATGCCCTGTGTTACAACTACACGATAATCAAGTTCGCTATGAATAACGAGGATTGGTGTATCCCAATTCTCAACATATTTATGGGGTGAATGCTCATAAGCATCCTGTGCCGCTTTATTATCCTTTTCCCAAAAAGGTCCTCCTTTATCCCAATTTTCAAACCACATCTCTTCAGTTTCAAGGTACTGAGCTTCTTCATTAAAGATACCATCGTGTGCAATAAATGTTTTAAATCTACCTTCATGATTACCTGCTAAATAATAAACTGCATATCCACCTGCACTGGCACCAATTGCACCTAAACGATTTTCATCAATAAATGGCTCTTTTGCCAACACATCAATAGCAGTTAAATAATCCTGCATACTTTTTCCGTGATAATCACGGCTAATTTGCTCTTGCCATGCTTGTCCGAAACCACTTACCCCACGTCGTGCAGGTGCAACAATAATATAACCATTGGCAGCCATTATTTGATAATTCCATCTGTAATGAAAACTTTGACTAAGAGGACCCTGAGGACCACCTTTGCAATATAGAATTCCAGGATATTTTTTATTTGAATCAAAATCAGGAGGATAAATAACAAAAACCTGCATGTCCTCACCATCGTGAGTTTTAATCCAACGCTCTTCAGTTCTCCCCATAGTCAGTTGGTCAAGCAAATCTTTATTGGTAAATGTCATCTGCTGAGCATTTCCATTCTTAGGGTTAACCTGAAAAAGTTCTGTTGGCATTGCCATCGTTTGTTTTGTTGCCACAAGATGCTTTCCTGCAATTGTTACACTTCTATAATCATGTAAACCTTCTGTAATTTGATCTATACTACCACTCTTCAAATTATATTTATATATTTGAAATGCCCCATGCCAATCGCTAGTAAAATAAATATTCTTATTGTCAGCTGTCCATGAAATACTACCAGTATTTTGATCAAACTCACTTGTTGCATAAGTACGATCACCTGTTTTAAGGTTTAGGATATAAAGTCGATTTTTATCTGATTCGTAACCATCACGTTCCATACTTTCCCATGCCATATAATTTCCATCTGGTGAAAAAACAGGTCCCACATCAAATCCCATCATGCCCTGTGTCATATTCTTAGTTTCACCAGCTTCCAAATTATAAAAATAAATATCAGAATTTGTTGATAAAGTTGCTGCTTTTCCTGATAATTTTTTACTCGTATAAGCAATTACTTTGCTATCAGAACTCCATTCAATTTGTTCAATCCCTCCAAAGGGACTCAAAGGTGAGTTAAAAGGCTCTCCTTCCATAATATCCTTATGATTGCTTAACTGCTTACCATCATAGTCTGCCATGAAAACATGGCTATAAGTGTCAACCCAATGATCCCAATGCCTATACATTAAATCATTCATTAATCTACCAGAAGCAAGGGGCAGTCCCTCATATAAGTCAGGAAACTTTTCTTCAATCTCTAAATCTTTTGTGTAAAGTATTTTGCTTTGATCAGGTGCATATTTAAATCCGCTAATTCCACCTTCAATTTTTGAAATTTGTATTCTGTTGGATCCATCAGGACTCATTTCCCAAAGCTGAACTGACCCACTTTCGGATGTTAAAAACCCTATTTTACTACCATCAGGTTTCCATATTGCATTAAATTCACTTTTTGGTGAAGTGGTTAATCGTTTAACACTTTCAGCATTAATGCCAACAGAATAAAGTTCCCTATTTCCTTTATTTTGTTCTATTGAATAATATGAAACACCATAAAGAACAGTTTCCCCATCAGGAGATACTTGTGGATCACTTACACGTCCAAATGCCCAAAGGGCTTCAGGTGTCATAAGATTGCTTTCCAGCTTTAAGTTTGGGTTTTCAATAATTGCAGGTTTTGTTTGGGCAATTGACTGAAACCCAACAAGAACTAATGCAATCACACTAAATAAAAAATATTTTTTCATAATAGTTATGGTTTAATTTTTAGTTAGCAAATGTAATAATTTACTTATTATTATTGATAAGATTGATTTGTATTTTTTTAATATCTAATCTATTATACTTGTAGGGATTCAAACGTGCCAGCTTTCAAGTGCAATTCCAATTTTACGTAATGGAAATTATATTCTGCAAACCAATACTTCTGATTATGCCTACCTAACAGCAGTCAGGAATCCGAATGAGCAAAGTTCCATCGTATCTATTCTTTTATTTTAATAACAACAGGTATACCTGACAAGCTTATTTTCAACTCATTAACACCCCGAACATATGATATATTCTCTTCTGGTCCATCAACAGACACCAAGGAAACTACGCTTTCTATCGCATCGTTAAATGGAAATTTAATCCATAATCTATCCTCATGATTTTTTGAAGTCGGCCTCCAGCCAACTATCCTCATAATCTTTCCGTTGCCATTGCTGAATGCATAGATATAGGCATCATCATCTTCTCTAATAATATGATGAAAATAGAAATCACCAATTGATTCCTTTAAAATTTCAAATGAAGAAAACGATAACTTCTTTTGAAAACCACTACTATATGATGCTGTTAATCCTGATCGATTATGCAACATTGAAACATAATCAACATTTGCAAAATAATACCAGTAAAATTGCGATACTCCAAGCCTGTAAAGTATTAGAGCCATTCGTGGGCCATAAATAGCCTGTTCAAATTCACTTATACAAATATCGTGTATACAATCTTCGCTACCATCATCACTATCATAACCAAACTCTGTAACATAAATAGGTTTACCTGATAAATTTGCATTTGAAAATCTATGTAGATTATTAACTGACCAAACCTCAGACCGTGGATCTTCAGGGTTTAATGCAATTCTGCCCACAAAATTATCATATACATATGAATAAAGATGTGTATTTAAGCCATCTAGAAACTCAGAATTTGATGCGTCTAAATATTTTGATATATAATTATCATTTCCTAAACTTGTACTGTAAGCTTGTATTGCACATGGTAATATCGTTAATTTCTCAGAATTTTGGCTAAGGCCTCTGCTCATGCCTCCCAATATGCTTCTATAAACATCTTTTGAATATTCCCATGGTTCATTTCCAACCTCAACTGTAGTAACAAGGGATTTGTTTTTCGAAAAATGACTTCCGAAATAAGCACCATATTTCAGAGCTTCATCATAAGTATTATTCCAAAGAGTATCATTAAAACTTTTATTATTGAACATAATGCAAGCATCAATTTCGAAGCCGGAAGCTTTCCATATTTCATATTCTCTATCCCAGTTTAGCCACGAAAGGGCTGATGTTCCATTACCATTACTCATATTATTATAACCCGGATTATCAGACGGTTTATTAATATCCCAAGTAATATTATGATAATTTCGTGCCAACAATGCAACTTTATTGAACAACATTGGTCCTGTTTCATTTGAAAGTTGGTCAGAATAAACACTATAACCCCAACCCCAAATTGCATTTATTCCAAACGACTGCGAATATGTATTTTGTGCAATTTCCGTTGGTTGAGGTTTTCCAAAAGGTCCAAATTTATCGTATACTTCAAACTCCAAAAGTTTTGCTTTTTGATATATCTTCGGAAATAACACAAACGTCAACTTTATATATTGTGCTTGTACTTCAGGTGAAATTAAAATAGGAATAAAGGCTATTACTAATGGATTAAGCGTTGCAATTTGATTCCAGTTTATTTTATTGTTCGAAACAGAAACAGAAATTGACTTAACCCCTGCCCCATTATAATGCCTGCTATTAATCCATCCTATTGCTTGCACTTCACCAAGATCTATAATCATTTCTTCTTTTGGCAATGATGATAGTCCGGCTATTTCAAAAACCTCAAAAGACTGATTACATTTCAATTCTATTGAAGATATATTTTTGTAATTTAACAAATCAATTAACTGCAAGCTATAGTTTTCAGATGGTAAATATTCAAAAAGAAAATCTTTTTTGTCACTGGCAACAGTTATCCAAACCGTATCTGAAATATTAAGCTTTATTGAAAGAAGAAATAATTGTACAGGTTTATCAAATTTTATTTCAACAATACCTGCATCTACATGAGATTTGGAAGAAGTAATTCCATCAAAAGCATTACGCAGGCTGCCTTCACCGGTATTCAAACTGTATTTTTCTGTATCCAGAAACAGATTCAAATCACTTCTGGTTGTATAATTTGTTGGCAATTGCGAAGTTGACTCCCAGAATGTTTGCACATCTCCATCTCTTATAAATTCTTTATTGCTACCAGAGCTCACTTCAATAAAAGCATTAGCAGATAACGGTTTAATTAACCCTGCATTTGGATTCCACTGAGCATAAGCTATTTGTGCTGATAAAAATATAATGAATATGAATGAGATTCGCATAATGACATCAATAAAATTAGCTATCAAAAATACGAAATCTGACAAAACAAAAGCCTGAACGTAATTAAACGAACAGGCTTAGTGTTGTGTGATTCGTCCGAGGCTCGAACTCGGGACCCTCTGCTTAAAAGGCAGATGCTCTACCAGCTGAGCTAACGAATCATCATTTTGGGAGTGCAAAAGTAATATTTTTTTAAAACCACCAAACTTTTTTGAAAAAAAATTATTCTTCAAGGTTACCTTTTCCCTGTCGAATTATTATGGGCTCTCCAGATGTGCAATCAACAATAGTAGATGCTTCATTATCACCATATCCGCCATCAATCACAATATTAACCATATCTTTATACTTTTCATGGATTAATTCCGGATCAGTAGTATATTCTACTATTTCGTCAGCATCTTTTATGGATGTTGTTATTATTGGACCACCAAGCTCCTCAATTAATGAGTTAATTATCTCATTATCCGGCATTCGGATACCAATTGTCTTTTTCTTGCTTTGAAAAATTTTTGGAACACTACTGCTCGAATTTAAAATAAAAGTGAATGGTCCTGGAAGATTCTTTCTCATCAACCTAAAAATATGATTTTCAATAGGCCTTGTAAACTCTGCTAACATACTCATGTTATTAATAATCATTGAGAAATTAGCTTCTTTTTTCTTTATCCCCTTTATTTGGGCAATCCTATTAACCGCCTTAATATGCTTTATACCACAACCAAGTCCATAAATAGTATCTGTGGGAAAAATAACTAATCCTCCATTATAAAATATTTCAGCTACTGTTTTAATATGTCGTGGAGATGGAGAATCAGAATATATTTTTAATAGCATGATTTACATATTTATTACACGACTAAATTAATAAATGTTTAGGTTGAAGCTTTCAATTTTTCACTCACCAAAAAACATTTATAGCCGATTGGGATTTTAATTTTTTGTAATTACTACTTTCCTTAATTGTATTTTCCTGTGTCAGGCCTGTAAATTATCCATTTCTTATCAAATCCCATTTCATGTGATTTAAATGCCTGACCTCTTTCTGATATTCCGACAAACCTAAATGTTCGAAAAGGATGCTCACCATCCATTAACAATGTGCGAAATTCCTCCATCGGTATCAGAAATTCCATTTTTCTTTCTGGTTTAAGTTTTATTGGAAAACTTTCAGCGTTTATTAATAATTTAAGACTATAAAAATTAAATTCTCTTTCTTTAGAAATTAATTCAATTCTAAGATCAATTAATGTAACATTTTTAACCGCTAAAAAATTAATTAGGATGGCAACTATTTTGCCTTGATATTTTTGGATATTGACACCGATTTTTAGTTCAGGGTACTGCTGTTCTGATAATAAATAATAACGAATTTTCTTCTTTTTATAATTATATACTATAATCGACAGTATAACTAAAACAACAATTATTATATAACTAACTGTACTTTCCATAAGCTCACAAATATAAAACTAAAGTATATTAAAACCCGAAATATACATTAGAAAATATATTCCGAAGTTCCAATGCATATTCCGGGTTAAACCGCTGAGTGGTCAATCCTTCAATATCCAAGCTTCACGATATTCCATTGGGAGTTGCTGCTTAGCATGCATTGCCTCTTTCAAATTATTGAACTTGTCCAAATAAACTCTGTATTTGTCATTCTTTATAAGAATATCAGAGTTTTTAAAATCTGATTTAACTTTCTTGCGCCCTTCCCTTGCATCATGCATATTATTATGACTACCAAATATTAAATAATATGTTGTAGGTTGATTTGTGGTAACCACAACTGAGTTAATATCACTATTATTTATATCGTCCTTACAGATTTCAGGTTCTCCAAGGTTATCTTTTCTTTGGCCAAACCATAATGATACGTAATGTTCATTTATACCAACTCCACCACAAATCCATTTCTTTTTAGAATAATTACCCCTGGTAAGTATCATATCAAGTACTTCTCTTGAATTGGACCATAGGTTAATTATAGAATCTACATCAAGGTCATCCTCTATAAAAGTCACTAATTCATAACCCCGGTAAGTATAAGGTGTTAGTTCTTTTGGTTTGTCCCACATACAATCTGGGTTATGAACATATTTGTTATAGCAACATGGTGTCCAGGCACCTTTATCTGACCAACTTGATAAATTACATATACTTGTATCGGGGTTATTAATTTGCAAATCGCCCACATGTAATTTAGCAACATAGCTTAGAGATTTTGATAATTGAACCTTTTTCTTACCATAATCAATTCGAAGCAAATTAACCATTTCATAAAGCTGATGCTCCTTATTACTAATACAAAAATCCTCTGGAATCTTTTTTTGGGCTATTACAGAAAACGACAAAAGTATTAGTAGCAATATTGCAGCGGGATATTTATAATAAGTTGATAATAATTTTGACAGATGCATCATTTGTATTTAAAAGTTCAAATGTAAAAATACAACAAAATGATAGGCTTGAAAACGAAATAATTACTAACTACTATTGAGCCCCAACAAAATGAGCCCATGAAAAAACCTCAACATCCTCATTCATAATAATATCATACTCATCCATTACTTTTTTAATGATTGTATTTTTAGGATTAAAATTAACTTCATCAATAGAGTTAACAGGTAATGCTTTGATTGAGGTACCGGTTATAAATGCACTACCAAAATATGAAACAGAATTGTATTTGATATCTATTTCATAATATGGGATTCCACATTTTTCAATGATATCAAGTATTTTTTGTCTTGTTATGCCGGGCAGCACCGAAGTTGATAGAGGAGTAAAAATTGTATTTTCTTTTATAAAAAAAATATTTGAACGACTACCTTCAGTTATTATACCTTCATCATTAATAAGTAGTACTTCATAGATACTTTTTTTGAAGATTTGAGAAGAAACATTTTTAGCAAGCTTCGGATTATACATTTTTATATTAGGATTTTTTCGTTCTGCTAGAATAGTCGATAACGAAACACCTGTACTATAAAGTTCTTTCTCAGGATAATGAAAAGGATTAACCCAAGCTGTAAATATTGGTTTACTTTCTTCTGTAAAACTTAACTGAAACCTGATATTTCCCTTTAGAAGTTTATTAACTTCAATTAGAGCCTTAACATGCAAAGTAAGATTCTTTTTTGATAACTCTACATCAAACCCAGCACCTACTATTGAACTAAAGAATCTATCTATATGTTCTTTAAAAAATAAAGGTGTGCCATTTATTACTCTTACAACCTCATAAATAACTCTTCCAATATTAATACGTTCTGGGATAAAATCACATGTGCTGACAATATTATTGTTATGAATAAAATTGGATAATAAGATGGTTTTTGACTGCATGTTCTTGGTTCTGAGTTTTGGTTAAATATACCTAAAACTTAATAACCGCAAACAAGTGGTAAACCTATTTAGATTCACGTGAAGCGAAATATTCATCAAGTAGCTTTTTTGCTTTATCAAAATCCTTAGGGGAAACAAATAACCTTACGGCATCTTCAGGTGATCCATCAGCCCAGCCTGCTTGAACACTAGATGAAAGAGTATCTCTACGCATTACTCCAATTCCATTTTCTTCAAGTATTTCTACGAGATACAAGCTTTCAACTCGCGAACCTGTGTAAATTAATTTTAAGTCATCCGACATATCTTTAAGTTTTATTTGATAAAATAATTTATGATAAAGATAATGAATTTATCCATGTAATACAAACTATATAGTATTTTGTTGTTGAATACTTGTTTCCAATTATAACCAAACTCTTCACCCATTCATTTGGTTAGCAGGCTAACCCTCTAGTTTCTTGCAAATTACAAATACTTAAATAATTGCGAAAATCAAAATAGAATTAAGTACTCAATTTAATTATAGCCAATACCATAATTACTGCACTTAACATCTGTACAGGTGACAATACACTACCATTAAACAAGTAATCGAATAATACTGCTGATATTGGGAAAAGCAATTCACTAATAGTTGCAACAATAGCTTTTACACGCCGTAAACCATAATAATATATAAATATTGCTCCCGATCCGGTTGTTAGACCAATGATTATAAAATAAATCCAATTTACATCAGTCGTTAGCTCAAGCTGATAAGCTTTACCGGTAATCAGTACCATTATTAATAATAATATACTGGTAAATCCATATCTGAAAAATGTTGCTGTAACAAAATTATGATTTATAAGTATTTTTTTGGAAAATACTGTTGAACTTCCAAATGAAAAAGCGGCAAGCAATGCATATAATGCAGCCTTTATTGTGTTATCATCCATCGATATACTCGGAAGGGCAAATCCAAAAGTTAAAAAATAACTTGAGATTATCGCCAAAGTAGCCCATCCAATAAAATGCTTTTTTATTTTTTCTTTTAATAAAATAGCAGCTAGTATAATAGCAAATATTGGTTGAAGCTTTTGCAATAGTACTACTACAGATAATTGGTGAAAGTCTACAAGAAAAAGTGCTTTTACTATTGAAATTGTACCAATTGCCCCACCAAATAATGCCACAAGAAAGAATAATATATAATCCTGTTTCAAAAATGATGACAAATTACGGTACTGCTTGAACATGAATATGTTCATTAGTAAAAATGGGAAAGCATGCAGTACAAAAACCACCCAGATTACATCGAGGTTGCTAAGACGAGGTGTAAGCACAACACCATCAAAGCCCCACATAATTGCTGAAATACTTATGGCAACAGTACCTGCTATTAACTGATTATTCTTGAGTTGCATATTGCTTAATTACATGTTAATTGCGATTGCTGCTTTATCTAAAATCCAAATTTGAAAACAGAAAAATTATGGTGCATTCAGAATCATTTTTTAGGAATGCAAAGGTAATAAATATTCCTAATTTGCGCTCTTTGGGTTTAGGTATCAAATTTAAAAAAACTCTTTAATTCATGCTTTACAGACCTATTCCAAATCCAATTCGTATTACCGGATTAGAGTAGGGTGAATTCTTTGTTTCAAGTAAATTATACAAGATTGCAATAGTAGCAAAACCTCTTCCTCCCATAGATTGATACAGCCCTCCCCCAATAAACAAGCTATTAATGGTTCGCCTTTCATTTGTATTTTGATCATAAGGATATTCAACACTTAACACTTCATATTCAGCATGTACAAATAGCATTTTCAAAAACCGATAACGCCCAAAGAGACTTACCCCATAATGGTTAAGGCTTCTATTACCCGTTGTACCACCATAATCGTAACTGCTATAAATATATGTTATCCTTGAACCTATATGAACATCGGGTGTTATTTTATAGCCAATTAATGGTGAGATTTCGAAACTCCCTCCATTATTTGAGAAACTACCTCCAATCATTCCACCAACAAACCATGGGTTTGCTTTTACTTCAGAGCTGCTAGCAGATCCTAGATTTTGATATTGCGCATATCCTTGTGAGGCTACAAAAAATGAAAAGACGATTAATGATATAAGTATCTTTATTTTCTTCGTCATTGAATTAATTTTTATATTCTACTAAAACCGTAAAAATACAATAAAAATGAATCTTTTACGTATCAGTAACTAAATGTATGAATGTATATTTGCAAACCAAAAATACAATTAGATTAAATGAAAATAATTTTCAGATATAATAAAGTTATCATATTGTTATCCTTCATTGTTTTTTTTCTTTTGATGTCATGCAGAAAAGAGGAAGCAATTAGCGATAACCCATCATTAAAGCTAAGTTTCTCTGCTGACTCTGTAATTTTTGATACTGTTTTTACATCAATAGGCTCGGCGACTAAGAAACTCATGATTTATAACACGTCAAAAAATAAAATAAAAATATCTAACCTTAGTTTAGGTCAGGGAGATCAATCGGCATATAGAATTAATGTTGATGGTGAAAGCGGGAGTATTTTTAACGATATTGAACTTTCGGGAGGTGATAGTTTATATTTATTTGTGAGAGTAACCATTGATCCTCAGAACAATAATAACCCATACGTTGTTGAAGATGATATTCACTTTCTAACAAACGGAAATGAACAAAATATTAAGTTAGTTGCCTGGGGGCAGGATGCGAATTACATATTAGCGGATACATATATTGATGGTTTACCACCATTTAAAATTATTGCTGACAGTTTGGAAACCATTCATTGGACATCTGAAAAACCTTGGGTTATTTATGGTTATGCAGTTATTAACTCATATGGCAAACTAATAATTGAAGAAGGTGCCAGAATTTACTTTCATGAGAGCTCAGGTCTTTGGGCATATACAGATGGAGTGCTAAACGTACTTGGAACTATTGAAAATCCGGTAACTTTTAAGGGTGACAGACTTGAGCAGGATTATGCTGATGTGCCCGGGCAATGGGACAGAATTTGGCTTATGGAAGGAAGACAAGGACATAATCACATAATTGAAAATGCGATAATTAGCAATGGGTTTATTGGGATACAAGCCGAATCATTTTTAAGGATTACTGAGAATGAAGTAAAGCTTAAAAATGTTACAATTGAAAACATGACAGGTATTGGTGTATTTTCAAGAGTTTTTAATATATCAGCAACTAATACTGTGGTGGCAAATTGTGGAGGGTATAACCTTGCTTTTACAGGAGGTGGAAGCTATAGTTTTACACAATCGACAGTAGCTGCATATTGGTCTCATTCTGTAAGAAATACTCCGGCTATTTTTATTAATAATTACCTTATCGACACACTCGATCAACCAATCCCCATACCAATTTACTTTAGTTTTGACAACAGCATTCTATATGGATTTAATGAAAATGAATTTGAAACTGATCTTGATGGTGGTGCTGACTCTAGCTACTTTTTTAATTCGAGCATACTTAGAACCAGCTTGGATGTAAGCAACACAGAAATCTATACAAATATTTTAAAAAACGAAGATCCACTTTTTGTTAGTTATGAAAATAACGATTATCAAATTGATTCGCTTTCTCCAGCTGTAGGAAGAGCAAACGAAGCTATTGCTGCAACTGTTCCAACTGACATTCTTGGAAACTCGAGATTACCATATCCCGATATTGGTGCATACCAATTTATTCCCAATCAGGGAACTAAAAAACTAAATAACCTTAGTCCTATACCCCCTCAATTATCAAAATATAAAATTGATATTACGCGGAAAGGAAATTATCCAAAATTAGTTTCAGGAAAAAAATAACTACTGGCAATTAGTTCATCTAAAAAAGAACAGAAACTTTTACCGTATCTTTGCACCTAAAATAAATCATACTCTTAGTACATATTAATTTTTAGATATTATTTAGTAGCTAATAACACAACAATATTTTAATAATATATAATAAGAATGGTAATTGGCATAGGCGGCATTAGCAACGCCGGAAAATCAAACCTTGCACGAAGAATTAAGAATTATTCTTCTTCAAAAAAAGTTACTATCCTTTGTCAGGATGATTTTGCCATGCCAAATGAAAAAATTCCCCTTATAAGAGATCATATCGACTGGGAATGCCCTGCATCAATAGATTTTGTAAAATATGAAAAGGCTGTTATTGAAGCTGTTAACGATAGTGATATTACAATAATTGAAGGTATTTTTGCTTTCTACAAAGAAAGTCTCACGAAAATAGTTAACAAAAAGATTTTCTTAACTCTCGACAGAAGATTTTTCTTTATGAGAAAAAATATTGATTTAAGATGGGGTAAAGAACCCGATTGGTATGTAGAACACATCTGGAATAATCACAATAAATATTGTAAGCATTATATACCAAAAGATGCATATAAAATAAGAGCAGGAAGAGATATTGACCTACAGAAAGTAATTGAATTTATTGAAACAAAAAATGTTAAATAATTCATAACAAAACTCCTAACTATTTTCCTTAATTCAAAATATATAAATTTGCATATAATTGAGTTTAATTTCAAGAAGGTATGCAGTATTTAAGCAATTATTTTGAAGCTCTATTCTTACTAACATCTGAAATGGCTCCTTTTTTACTATTGGGGTTTTTGTTTGCAGGATTACTTAAGGTATTTGTACCTCCAGATTTAATGTCGCGGTATTTAGGAAAAAGCAGCACGTCGGCAGTTGTTAACGCAAGCTTGCTTGGTATTCCATTACCCCTTTGTTCATGTGGTGTACTTCCTGCTGGTATATCTCTTTATAAAAATGGAGCTTCAAAAGGTTCTTCGGTTTCATTTTTAATATCTACACCCCAAACGGGTATCGATTCAATTTTAGTTACATGGTCGATGTTAGGGTTACCATTTGCTATACTGCGCCCAATTGTTGCTTTTTTTACAGGTATTGCAGGTGGGCTTGTAACTAACAAAATTGAAAGGAGCCAGCCAATTAAGCAAGCAAAAAATAAAAGCCATATCAGAAATAAATTCAGTATAAAGGAAATCTTCCGTTATGCTTTTGTAGAGATGGTTGCTGATATTGCCAGTTGGCTTGTTATAGGATTACTAATTGCAGCTTTAATCACAGTAATTATTCCGGATAATTTTTTTACAGAATATAATCTGAGCGGAATAAGCGGCATGTTGCTGATACTTATTGTTTCTATACCTCTTTACATTTGTGCTACTTCGTCAGTTCCTATAGCAGCCGTACTGTTACTTAAAGGATTATCTCCCGGGGCACTTCTAGTTTTCTTAATGGCTGGTCCAGCTACTAATGCAGCAACCATAACTGTAATTGGGAAAACCCTTGGTAAAAAAACATTAATAGCATATTTAAGTTCGCTAATTTTAGGCTCCTTAATATTCGGGCTTGTTATTGACAACTTTCTTCCTGCAGGATGGTTTAATCCATTATCGCATTTGACAGGTGAGCACCAACATGAGATTCTTCCTTATTGGGTAATAATATCTTCTACAATAGTTCTTGTATCATTATTAATCTACAGTTTCATAAACTCATCAATCAAATATTTGAGAGTAAGAAAAGCAAAAATAAATGAGAATAATTCCTTTCATAGAGTTGAAGAATTAACATTAAGTGTTGATGGCATGACTTGTATTAAATGTAAAACAAAAGTAGAAAATGGCATAATCACTTTGCCTAATGTAACCTCTACAGTTGCTGATATCGAGAACCATATTATAAAGGTAACGGGTTACAACCTTTCGGCAGAAATACTAGGTAAAAGAATTGAGGAACTGGGATATAAATACAATAGTGAAAAAGTAATAGATCAACAAAAAAGACCATAGGATCCTATTACATCATTAATTTGCATTACAAAAGTCATATTACTCTGTATAATAATCTTTAACAAAATTATTATCCTCTATTGGAGGTCGTACATAACTGCCATCAATAATCCTTGGTTGCAATTTTATCTTTGAATACGGAATTTCTTTGTAATCAATTTTGCTAAGCAAATGTCTGATTGTATTTAACCGGGCTTTCTTTTTATCATCAGCAGGCACGTCAAACCAAGGTGAAATTTTTGTGTCGGTATAATCAAACATATTATCCTTTGCCTTAGAATACTCAACCCACAACTCACGCGATTTTAAATCCATATCACTTAATTTCCAGCGTTTTGCAGGATTTTTAAGTCTCGACTGAAACCTCTTCTCCTGCTCTTTAGCACTAACAGAAAACCAATATTTAATTAATATAATTCCGGATCGAATAAGCATTTGTTCAAAATTTGGACAAGATCGTAAGAACTCCCAATATTCATCCTTTTCACAAAAACCCATTACATGCTCCACTCCTGCTCTATTATACCACGATCGATCAAAAAGAACCATTTCACCGGCTGCAGGCAGATGTGCTACATACCTTTGAAAATACCATTGTGATTTTTCTCTTTCAGTTGGAGTGCCTAATGCTTCAACCCTACAAATTCTGGGGTTTAATGATTCTGTAATTCGTTTTATAACACCACCTTTACCGGCAGCATCACGACCCTCAAAAATAACAACTACTTTTAATCCTTTTAGCTTTATCCACTCCTGTAACTTTACCAGTTCAATTTGAAGTTTTGCCAAGTCATGCTCATAAACATCATCTTTTAATTTACCGTCTTTTTCCAATAAAGATTTTTTTTCCTTTTTCATTACTTGATGAGTTTAGATGATATCAAACCAATTAATTTAGTTAACTTTTTCTGACATAAGCTTAAAGATATCGCCATTTGATGGATATTGAAATATCATCAGTTCAAATTCAGGAATAATAGCTAGTATATGATCAAAAACATCAGCCTGAATGTCTTCATATTCGCCCCAATCGGTTGTTGTAGTAAAAACATATATTTGTATTGGAATACCTTTCTCGGTTGGTTCTAGGTGACGAACCAAAAAGGTCATGTCGTTATTTATATCCGCCCTTTTCTTTAAGTAAGCTTTCAAGTATGCTCTAAAAATTCCAAGATTGGTTTGACGCCTTCCATTAACCAACATAGATGAATCTATTTTCTCCGAAGAATTATACTCTTCAATTTCCTTTTCTTTTCTTATTAAATACTCCTTTATTAATTCGATCTTTTTAAATTTTTCAAGCATCTCATCAGTACAAAATTTAACGCTATCCATATCAATATATACACCTCGTTTTATCCTCCTACCTCCTGATTCTGACATGCCACGCCAATTCTGAAACGAATCAGATATCAAACTATATGTTGGAATTGTAATAATAGTTTTATCAAAATTCTGCACTTTTACCGTAGTCAGATTTATTTCAAGAACAGTACCGTCAGCTCCATATTTCGACATAGTTATCCAATCGCCGATAGCTATCATTTTATTAAAAATAAGCTGTAATCCTCCAACAAAGCCAAGTATTGGATCTTTAAATATCAACATTAAAACAGCTGACAAAGTACCAAAGCCTAGTAATATTGAACTAATATTTTTATCAAAAATAAATCCAATAATACCTATTAAACCTACTAAATATATTATAATCTTCACTACTTGTATAATGCCACTAATAGGGTGATCTTTAGCTATATGAAATCTGTTATAATAGTCATTTATTGTAGAAAGTAAACTCTCGAATATAAGAATTGTAATTACATAAAAGAAAACGGTAGCTACATCTTTTATTAATTCTGACACTGCTTCATGAGTAAACATATCACTCTCAATTGAGAAATAAATTATACCCGCAGGAACAAGAAAAGCTATTCTGACAAAGAACCTGTTTTTTACTAACAAGTCATCAAAATGCGTTCTGGTTTTAGAAAACATAGGCAATATAACACGCCTAAGCAAATTAACAGTTAACTTATAAGCAAAGTAAGCAACTACTAGCAGTACTAAATAAGCAAATATTCTTACGGATTGATTTGCGAGGTTTTCCGAAATACCAAATTTTATTAAATGCTCAATTATTTCATCTAAAAATGCTGTAATATCCATTTTCAATTCTCATTTAATTATTACAATAACTTTTCAATGGCATTAAAATAGTTAGATCGTATTGAAATAAGCTTATCTATATCTTTATCGATATCATATATTCTAACAAAATCAACTATTCCAGCTGCATCATAAACACTTGTTTGGGCTGCATCAAAAATAATAGTTCCTATGTTATATCTGATACTATTTGTGAGTTCTTCAAATGGATCCCAGCTAATATGCCCCGGAACTTGTAAGTAGAAAAATTCATTAACGTCCATATCTTCATAAATATTCTCAGCTAATTTTCTTAACCTGAAGAACTTTCTTATGGTAATAGGACTTTCATATGGAGCAATTTTCTTAGCTTTTTCAAAGTCAATTCCCACATCTATAAAGTGCTCTACAACTTCAGATATCATGTTATAAGATAGCCCTTTAAACCGGACAATATTTACAGGGTTATTTTTAAGATATATTGTGCCAGGTGCCGCATCGAAAGGAATGGTAAATATTTTTTTAACTTGCTGTATTGCCCGAATAATAGTTTCGTCTCTATACATAGATTTTGTAACAACAAATAGAGACTCGGGTTCCAGATTATCAGGTATTGTTGTACCATGATAACCGGGGTAAGGTAATAACGATTCAAGAATTAATGCCCTGCATTTGATTTCGTTTTCAACAGAAGCTAGTTTCTCTTTTTTAACGATAGTACCAACCGATTGAATAATTTCATTGCTCATAATATACATCGTTTTAAATAGGCCATTCAACAAATATGACCTCTTTTATGATAAAGGGCTAATATAAAAATATTTTAGAAGTTAGCTGTTATTTTTTTTCGCAGCAACATAAATATTTCTCTTCCTCTTCTTGGTTTGATTGAATTAGTAGATATTTCAAAAACTTCAAATTCAAAACATGGCTTAAATAATTGTCTGTATTCATGTATGTTGCTTCCAAATGGTGGTCCATTGAAAGTAAATTCATGATTAAATAATAATCCCATATATTTCCCCCTATTATTCAAAAGCCTACAAACTTGTTTTACAAAATCACGCCTCGATAAAGGATGAAATGAGCTAAAAAAAGTTTGTTCAACAATCAAATCATAAGTAAAATTATGCTTAAAGAAATCTTGATGGATAATATTACTTTTAGGAAACCATGAACATCGATTTATGAATTTAGCAATTGCTTCTTCAGAAAAATCAAGGACATAAGTATTTTTAAAACCCAGTTGGTAAAGGTATTCTGCCTCCCATGCACTACCTGCACCTGGAACAAGTATTCGGATATCCTTATTTTCAATCTGATCAAAATACTCTTTTAAGGGTGTTGAAACATATCCAATATCCCACCTTATTTCTTTTGAAGTATACTGACCATTCCAATATTGCTCCGATAAATCCATGTTTCAATGATGAAATGAGTGAATGATAAAATGCGTAAATGATGGAATGAAAAAATTATATGAGATAAGATGAAATAGGAGATCCCTATTCTTCATCTGCAAACATTGGATCCCATGGTGGTAGGATAATTGGTTTTTGCTCCAGAATCTTCAATACATCTTCATCAATATATTTTTTATGGATTACAATTCGGAACATATATTCATCAAACCAAGTATCAATCATTGTAAGGTATCCTTTATTTCCTTTTTCAGCTCCCCAGCTATTCTCCAACAACCAGCTATCTATCGATCCGTCAGGTAAGATATTAACACCAATTAATGCCATCCCATGTGTAGAACCACTCTCAAACGTTTCAATACGTTGCTTTTTTTCCATATTAAAATCAACACCAAACAGGTCGTTATAATTATAGTTATTTATATCAAGAACACCATCTTTAATATTCAGTTGCTTACCAACATCACATGAAAAATACATCGCTTCATTTGCAATTATCGACCTGCTTGCAAATTCTTTAATTTTATCATTTGTAAGGTTTATGTACTTCCAGTTTCCACCTTCAACCAGGTTTCTATCGTACTGAACTTCATATAGTTTATTATACTCCTTTACCGGATCATTCATGATCATAACATAATCATTTAAATCAACACCAATTAAAGTATTGTAAAACTGTATCGGGGTAAATAATTGTGATTCACTAACTTTGTCATCCTTATCCTTGTATTGCCAGCTAAACTCTGTAGGTGGCTCTCCAAGACTTAAAACAAGTATGCGATAAATATCAGCAAGCATTTTCAGTTTTACATCCTGCTTTGCTTCTTCACTCATTCGTGAATTTGCAACTTCGCGTAACCGAAGCCCATCTTCCCTTAGTTTACGACGTAATAATCTCGACATCATTGCTGTTTTCTCACTTTGATATGTGTCGGGCATCGCCGAAGTAGGAACTAATCCATATTTCATAATATTATCAGCAAAAGTAGTCCACTGACCTCCATCACCTATTACGTTTTTAAACAACCATTCTACTTCCCTGTCATCCATTGGTTTATTAGCCGTACTAATTACTATTTCATAAAACAAGTTAGTCTTTTCAAACTGATCCCAAAAGAAATTATAAGTTTGAGAAAACTCAAATTCATTTAAATTATATTTTTCCTGAACCATTGGTCGCAGTGTATTCAAACCAGTATATAACCAACATCTGCCAGATGACTTTTGATTTGTAATACCTTTAGCAGTAACTCTATTACTAAAAAAATGAGTTATAGCTCCCTCATTAGCACGAGACTCGGCTAATTTTTTTATATCGTTATGTGTAACAGCATTTATTAATGCAACATCTGTAGGAGTATTTTTAAATGTGGCTTTAATGTCATTGATTGTTTCCTTATCTAATTGCCCTGTTACTTTTTGGGCATTTATTTGAGATAAACTAAATAAGAACAAACTCATTAAAATAAATAGAATTCTTTTCATTGTTTAATTTTTTAAGTTTACTAATACTATATTTTGATTCGTGAAGAAACTAAGAACCAGGTATCGGGAACCAAAAATCATGAATAATTAGGTAATTTTATATTGAGGCCTGATTCCTACATCTAGCTATCCTTTAGTTTTACAATTATATCCCAACGACTCCAGTATATTTTTGATTTTTTCTTTAAAATCGCCTTGTATAATTATCTCGTTATCTTTTACCGATCCCCCAACACCACACTTGGTTTTAAGAACCTTTCCCAACTCTTTTAGATCGTCAAAGCTACCAATAAACCCGGTAACCAGAGTTACCTTTTTACCTTTGCGTTGCTTTTTATCGAGACTAATATATAGTTTTTGATCTTTAGGTGAGTTCGTTATCACCTCTTCCTCCTGCTCATCCCAATCATTAAAATCAGGGTTTGTTGAATAAATTACTTGGGAATTTTTAAACTTTGCTGACATAAGGATTTATTATAATTTTCAAAGATAACGGGTTAATCTTAATTTCCAGGTCTTTAGCCAAGACGATAGGTTCGCCATCAATATTTACAACATCATTGTGCATTCGCTCTACAGTAAGGCTTTTTGTTTTTACAATATTTACAAGAGGAGAAATATCAACACGTTTAAGTAGTAATAAATTAGCAATTAGTGGAATACCATAAATATGAGGCTTTTTAACAATGCAAACATCTAGCAAACCATCCTTAATTTTTGCATTGGGAGCAATAGTAGTATTATAACCAAACTGATTTGAATTAGCGAACGCTATAAAAAGAGCCTTTTCGCTAATTACCTTTCCATCATCAAATATCAGACGAAAATTTTGAGGTTTATAATGAAGATATTCATTTGCAATTATCCTAAAATAACCTAAAAAACCACGGTGGGTTCCTGCAGAAAAACGTTCAGCAACAAAGGCATCAAAACCAACACCTGCAATACTAACAAAAGCTTTCCCATTTATACTGGCAGTATCAATTATTGAAGTATTATTCTTGCTTATTAAAGCAATTGCTTTTTCAATATTTATTGGTATACCAAGATGTCTGGCAAGGCCATTTCCCGATCCCATAGGAACAATTCCCAATACTGAGGAGCTATTGATTATCTGTGATGCTACTTCATTTACAGTACCGTCTCCTCCTACTGCAATAATTACATCTACTTTTTCAGCAACGGCCTTTTTACTTAAAGTGATTGCATGGCCAGCTGACTTTGTATAAGCTATGGATATATCATTCGAACTATGATCAATACCATTTTTAATAGCAATTGAAATCCGTTCACGGTTTCTTTTTACAGAATTAGGATTTATAATAAAAAGAATACGTTTCATTGTATAATACTTTTTACTGCTTTTATAATTTTTACACTACAGAGTTGTCAACTATTTCCCTAAAACAACTTTCACAATCCTTATTTTCTCCGGAGCAGCAAGACCACTTGCATCAGTAACATTATATTTTACATTATATTCGCCAACTTCTGAAACTTTAACATTATTATTGATTACAATACTACTTGTCAAATCCAGAGTATCCCCCTCACTTGTAATATCATAAGCAACTGCACCTGCATCAACATACGGAATGTCAAGCGCCCAATATAAAGGGTTTAAACCTAATATGGTAATTTCAGGAACAGTACCATCACCAGGATCCTCTTTCTCACAAGAGGATGACAATGAAAAAACAGCAAACATTATAAATATTGGTATAAAAAACTTTCTTTTCATAGTAAATAGCATTAATGTATTGTCAACGCAAAATTAGACAAATTAGTTCGTTTCAACACCACTTAAGTCTACAAAAGTGGTTTTTTTGTCAGTACTAAATTCCAATAATTAAATTGTTAAAAATAAAAAAGAAATTGGACTATTTTTGCATCAAATTATAATTTAAACTTTCAATTCACTGATGAAAAAATATCCGAACCACATACTTATTGCAATTCTTGTTTTCTTTTCTACGCATGCTAGTTTTACTCAAACAAATAATTATTTCAAAAGTGACATTATTCCCCCCATTGATATACCCATATACCTATCCGGTACTTTTGGAGAACTAAGGTCAAACCACTTTCATTCAGGTATCGACATTAAAACACAGGGAGTTGAAGGGAAAGCCATACTTGCTATTGCTGATGGATGGGTTAGCAGAATAAAAATATCCGCAGAAGGATATGGTAAAGCAATTTACATTACGCATCCTTTAGGTTTTGTATCTGTATATGGGCATCTTCAAAAATTTAATGACTCGATTCAAAAGCTTGTTGTAACTAAGCAATATGAAAAGGAAAGTTTTACAATTCAAATTTTTCCGGATAAAGACCAAATTAAAGTTAAAAAAGGTGAAATGATAGCCTACTCGGGAAATACCGGCGGTTCGATGGGACCGCACCTCCACTTTGAAATAAGAAATGAATTATCACAGCACCCAATAAATCCATTATTGTTTGAAGACATTAAAATTAAGGATTATTACAGACCAAAAATAACTAAACTCGCAATTTATCCGGTAGATCAAAATTCAATGATTAACGGCAAAAATGATACAGTTATATATGAAATTTCAGGATGGGGGCTTGAACATAGAATAAAAGGCAATCCTAATATAACTGCTTCTGGTAGAATTTCATTTGGTATCAGCTCATATGATCTGATGAACGAAACATCGAATAAAAATGGGGTTTACTGCACAAAGTTCTACCACGACACAACCCTGATCTTCGACCTAAATATGGATGAATTATCATTTAATACTACTCGTTATATTAATAGCCTTATTGATTATAATTATTATAGCATATCAAAAAACAGAATTATACGAACTGAAGTTGACACTAATAATTTACTCAACGCCTATGATTTTGTAAAAAACAACGGTATCATAAACTTAAACGATACACTAACCCATAGCATGATTTTCAATATAGAAGATGCTTACGGTAACGAATCAAAGCTCGCATTTAAAGTTGCCGCAAAAATATCAAGCAACAAACAAGCTATAATTAAGAACGATGAAGAAGAAGGCATCTTTTTTCCATTTTCCAAAAAAAATAAAATTGATAAGGATAGTATTGATGTAGAGTTTCCAACAAATAGTTTCTACAAATCATTCTATTTTAATTATAGTGTACTAGGTAATGACAGCAATTCATTTTCAGCAATTTACAAACTCCACGAACAAACAACTCCCGTACATAAATATTTTACAATTAAAATAATACCATATTCTGTTAACCACGAGCTAAGCAATAAAATTTACATTTCGTATTCAGCTGATAATTCAGAGTTTTATTATATCGACTCTAAAAAAGAAGATGAATATATTATAGGTAAATCACGACAGCTCGGATATTATAAATTAATGATGGATACAATTCCTCCGGAAATTACTGAAGTTAATTTCTTCGATGGTAAAAAATTAAATAACCAATCTAACCTTAAAATAAAAATTAATGATAAGCAAACAGGTATTATTACCTACAAAGCTACTTTAAACGATGAATGGATATTAATGGAATATGATGCAAAGAAGGATCTATTAATATACATCTTTGATGACAAAATTATAAAAGGCAATAATGAATTTAGGCTAGTTGTAACTGATATGTTAGATAATGTTAATGAATATAAATGCACTTTAATATACTAAAACAAAATACTATACCTTAAACCATGTGGCGATTAGTTGATTACTTCTACTTTCACAATCATCAACTACTTTTTTTAATGTAAACTCTTCATCAGTTTCAAAAATAAACTTATATACTCCTGGGCTGTTACTACAGGCTGAATTTTTATTAGAATATACAAAGGTTATCGTGCTATCTTTAATTAAGATATCACCTGTAGCAACAACTGAACTTTCTACTGAAGGCAGCTCAATTGTGAATTTATTACCTTTAATGGTTAACATCGCACCATCATTATAGCTTGCCCACGTACCCTCTAAAAGATGAACTATCGGTAAGGGTTGCTTTGATAGATTAATTTCATCTTTCTTCACTTCGACAGTTTTTGTATCAATTCCAACAGCTTCACTTTCGGTTTCAATTACAAAATAGCTAATAAGGAATGATAATATTGCAAGAATAATGATAATGACTAGAAATATAGTAAATGAATTATTTTTTTTTGTATTTTTTCGTTTGTATTTTCTTTTTACCATGATATTATTTTAAACAGATTGTTTATCAAATTAAAATTACAATTCAAAGATACTAATTATAATTCTTAATTACCTTTGCCATATGAAAGAAACTATAATTATCCTTGACTTTGGATCTCAATACACGCAACTTATAGCACGAAGAATTAGAGAGTTAAATGTATATTGCGAAATACACCCATTCAATAAAATTCCGGATACCATATCAAAAGTAAAGGGTGTTATATTATCAGGAAGTCCGTTTTCTGTTCGTGATACAGAGGCTCCTATTCCGGAGCTATCAAAGATTCAGGGAAAGTTACCACTTCTTGGAGTTTGTTACGGTGCACAGTTTTTAGCACTGGCTGATGGTGGAGAAGTTGAACCTTCGAAAATTAGAGAATACGGAAGAGCAAACCTTAATACTATCGACCAATCTTGTATTCTTTTAAACGGGTTAAGTGATAACACGCAGGTTTGGATGTCGCATGGTGACACAATATTAAAAGCACCCAATAATTTTAAAATTACGGCCAGTACAGAAAATGTTGAGATTGCAGGCTTTAAAATTGTTGGTGAGGAAACATATGGAATTCAATTCCATCCTGAAGTATATCACACAAAAGAAGGTGCCAAACTATTAAAAAACTTTTTAGTTGATATTTGTGGATGTTCTCAAAACTGGACACCCGATTCATTTATCGAATCAACAATTTCTTCGCTAAAAGAAAAACTTGGTAATGATAAAGTAGTACTAGGTTTGTCGGGGGGCGTTGACTCATCAGTTGCCGCTGTGTTACTTAACAATGCAATAGGCAAAAATCTATACTGTATTTTTGTTGATAACGGATTACTTCGAAAAAATGAATTTGAAGAAGTTTTACATTCATACAAAGACCTTGGTCTTAATGTTAAAGGTGTTGACGCTACTGATAAATTTATGGATGCCTTAGTTGGAATATCAGATCCCGAGAAAAAAAGAAAGGCAATTGGAAACTCGTTTATTGAAGTATTCGATCATGAAGCTCATCTTATTGAAGATGTTAGTTGGCTTGCACAAGGCACTATATACCCCGATGTTATTGAATCTATTTCCGTAAATGGTCCATCTGCAACAATTAAATCACATCATAATGTTGGTGGGTTACCCGACTTCATGAAGCTAAAAGTTGTTGAACCTCTGAATACTCTTTTTAAAGATGAAGTAAGAAGAATAGGTAGAACATTAAAAATGTCATCACTTATTATTGACAGGCATCCATTCCCTGGACCAGGATTAGGTATAAGAATATTAGGCGAAGTAACACGCAAAAGAGTAAAAATACTTCAAGAGGTTGACCATATCTACATTCAAAATATGAAAGCTTTTGGTCTTTATGATAAAGTGTGGCAGGCAGCAGCTATCCTATTACCGGTGCAGGCAGTTGGCGTTATGGGAGATGAAAGGACCTATGAAAATGTTGTAGCATTACGAGCTGTAGAGTCCACCGATGGTATGACTGCCGACTGGTCAAAACTTCCATATGATTATTTATCGAAAGTGTCAAGTGAAATAATAAACAAAGTAGTAGGAGTTAACCGTGTTGTTTATGATATAAGCTCAAAACCACCAGCAACTATTGAGTGGGAATAGGTAGCAATTTATTATTGATTGTTCATTGTTGACTGTTGACTGTGGATTGTGGATTGTGGATAATAAATAATCCATCATAAATAACAAATCACTGAAAGGAATATCATAATTATTTTCATTTTACGTTATAAGTTCAACTTACTTTATTATTTTTGGAATTAGATATCAGAAAACAGTAATGAGAATAAAAAAAATAATTTTAATTGCTATTGCTTCATTTATTGTTATAGCGGTAAATGCTCAGGCAGTTGTGATACCTAGGTCAGAAGTTATTGAAATGCATAATGGAAAATCTTATTATGTTCATACCGTTTATAAAGGACAAACTGTTTACTCCATTGCTAAAGCATATGATGTTACTCCCGATGAAATATATTTTGAAAACCCAGGATCAAAACAAGGAGTTAATATTAATCAAAACTTGCTCATCCCAACAGTAAATAAAAACACAGAGCTCAAAAATGAAGTGGTTAAAACAAATTTTGATTTCTTCTATCATGTGGCTGCCAATAATGAAACGTTCGATCACATAAGCTCAATTTATTTAATTCCAAAAAAATATATTGTTAAGGCAAACCCAAACCTGAAAGTTCCGTTACGTGAAGGAGAATATGTTAAAGTACCTGTTGAAGAAGCATTTGATGTATTGGACGGGAAAACTACAAGTAGGGTTAATATTGCATCAAATAAAAGAGTTAATACAAATCGTAATTACTCAAAACCTGCAAAAAAAACGGTAAAAAAATCTCCTGCAACAAGTAATCAGGCTAGCCCAGTTCCAACAAAAAAACAAATTGTAAAACCCGAACCGGAAACAGTTAGCTTTAACCCTGAAATCCCTGTGATTCAAGACTACCGTCACGTTGTTATATTAGGAGAAACCACACAAAGTATTGCAAAAAAGTATGACATTCCGGTGGAGACACTTAAAGCTGCAAACCCCGGACTGGGAAGCACTGTTGTTAAAGGCGATCGTTTACGCATTCCTGACAAGACAAAATTAGACACTGCAAACAAAAATGAAACACCTACTATTAAAGTACCAAAAATACTGGATATCTCGATAACTGATGATAGCACAACTTCAACAACACAAACTCCTGAAATTGAAGCAATAAAACACAGAGTAAAAAAGAAAGAAACCCTGTATAGCATAGGGCGGGAATATGGTGTTACTGTGGCAGAGCTAATGAAAGCTAATAAAGGACTTACAAGCACAATAAAAATAGGACAAATAATTCTTGTTCCAAAAAAAAAAATAAGTAAGCCATATATAATTCACAAAGTTGAGTACAACACCAGAGTAAGTAAAATTGCAAAGCTGTATCGTATTCCCATATTTCAAATAAAAGATTTTAACCCCACAATTAAAAAACGTGTTTATCAAAATCAGGAAATTAAGATTCCTGTGGGAAGCCATGCAATAATTTCTCCAACACTACCTGGAACTAATAATATTCAATTTGAAGATGAAAAATTCGACAAATATTCTCAACCAACTAAAAAAGATAATAATGATTGTGAGTTTTCGCCTGATAAAAATAGAATTTTCAAAGTAGCTTTAATGATACCACTTTCGTTAGAAGAAGTCGACAGCCTGGATATGGAGCAATTCTTAATGTCACATCAACCTTTTTATACTCCTTTCAGATTTATTCAATTTTACGAAGGTTCATTAATTGCACTTGATTCGCTTACAAAATTGGGGATGAAAGTTGAAATGTATGTTTATGATGTTGATAAAAACTTAACAAAAACAGCCAAAGTATTACAGCAAAAAGAATTGCGATCAATGGACATTATTATTGGTCCTTTTTACAGTAACAGCTTCAATCAGGTTGCACTATTTGCCGGCAACTTTAATATCCCCATTGTTAACCCAATGTCATTTCGCGAAAGCATTATTAACAATTACAAAACAGTTATTAAAGTTAAGCCAGGTATATCATCTCAAACAAGTATGATTAATACATTTATCAACAAGTTTGAAAAAAACAGTAAGGTTTTTCTTATTTCTCAAACATCATACTTACATGCTGACAAGGTTATTGAAATTAACAATGAATTAATATCTACTCTCGAACCACAAGTTAAATTTAGCAATGAAAAATTGCTTAAACTAGCTTATGCTGTTGCTGAACGTGATACTCTTTTTGATGGCACAACTATTCCGCCTCCATTTATTTTGGAAACAACAGAGATTTTTCCGGAAATCCTCGAAAATACATTAACCGATAGCACAACTATAGTTAACAATCTTACAAGAATAAATTATGCTACCGACAGTCTTTATCCATTTCTTGAAAATGCTTCACCCCTGCGTAATAACCTTGTTATATTGTATGGGACCAAAAAATCATTTATACTTGATGTTCTAAATCGTATAAACGAAAGCAGAGACACCTTCGATATTAAGCTCATTGGGATGCCATCATGGGAACGAATTAATAATCTAAGTAATGTAAAAATGGATAATCTCAACCTTTCTTATTTTACATCTAACCATATTGATTACCAGGATGAAACTACTCATAATTTTATAGAGACTTTTAGATATAATTACAGTACTGAACCCAATGACTTCGCTTTCTCAGGATTTGACATAACCTACTACTTTCTAAGTTTACTTTACTATTCAGGAAATGATTTTAATAATTGTATTGAAAATTTTCCAATGGAATTATTAAAATCCAATTACAATTTCAAAAGAATTGGTAGTACAGATAATTTTGAAAATGATTACTGGCATATGCTACAGTTCAAGAATCTAACAAAAACTAAAATACCAGACAATATCATTCTCCCCAAAAAATAAATATCAAACTATGATTAATGCAATAAAAATATTTGTATTGTTATTTTCTATGTCAGTTATATTTGTAGGCTGCAAAGACAATAGAAAGAAATATTGGGAAAATGGTAACCTCCAATCGGAACTTAATTATAAAAAGAATAAACTAGATGGTATAGCTACATGGTATTACGAAAATGGCAATAAAGAACAAGAAGTAATTTACTCGAATAATGTTCTTAATGGAATACTTACCAGATGGTACAGGAATAGTAATTATGAATCAAGATCAAATTACAAAGATGGAAAACTTGATGGCCAGGCATTAATGTTTGATGAAAATGGGAATATTATATCAGAAGAAAACTATTCTAATGATACTTTAGATGGAAAATACACTCAATGGTTTTCTTCTGGGAAAATGAAAATTAAAGGAAATTATAAAAAAGGTTATTTTTCAGGACGTTGGCTTTATTATAATTTAACTGGTGAAATTATAGGAACCGGAAACTATACTATGGGAAATGGGATACAAAAGGCCTGGTATCCAAATGGCAAAATAATGCGAGAAATCAATTATCAGAATAACTTAAAACATGGTTCTGAAAAATGGTACACCCCTGATGGCCAACTTGACAAAGTTCTTTTCTTCGACGAAGGAATCATAATGGATTAGAAAAAACAAGAAAAAACACTTCTGTTTTCATAATCTTAGCCAATTTTTTCCTATTTTTATCGTGAAATATGGAATACTTCCAAGTATTTAATACCAATATATTTTGGCATTAATAAATCACAGTGTTTTGAAAACTAATACATAAGCTGCCTGCCATGAAAGATATTGCCTTGTTAATTATTGATAGTACATCTAATTTGATGGCATTTAAAGAAGTGCTCTCGAAACTTGATGTAATTTGTATAAAGGCAAAATCAGGAAAAGAGGCTTTTAACCAATTACATAAAAATGATATTTCCCTTATTCTGCTAGATGAACACTCACCAAAAATGAATGGGTACGAAATATTAATATCAATCCGTAAAAATAAAAAATGGGAAAATATCCCTATAATATTTATATCTGCAATTAATGAATTTGATTTTCATCAAATTAATGGAATTGAGATTGGGACTTTCGACTTCATTGTAAAACCGGTAATTCCAAAATTGCTATCAGTTAAAGTAAAAATGTTTCTTGAGTTATATCATTATCGAAAAAAACAAAATATCAAAATAGCTAAAATATCACAGAATCATAATAAAATAATGCAGGACAGAGTTCAGGAACTCGAATTAACAAATAAACAACTACAGGGTGAGAGAAAAAAGAAAATAGATGCAATTAACATTATTAATGCAAGCCCTGCTGTAGCATTCAAGTGGAAAAATATTAATGAGCTACCTCTTGAATACGTGAGTGAAAATGTTGAAGAATTATCAGGATATTCAGTAAAAGAATTATTAAGTGGCAAAATAACTATTCTTGGTATTGTACACCCAGAAGATTTAGAGAGAGTTAATAATGAATTAATTGACTTTAGCAAAGAGAAGAACAAAACAACTTTTACACACAAACCATATCGTATCCTTAAAAAAAACGGGGATACTCTTTGGGTTGACGAAAGATTAATGTTTTTACGTAATAACGAAGGTATAATAACTCATTTTCAGGGTATTATAATTGATATTACTGATAAGAAAAAAACAGAATTTGAGCTAACCACCAGCTTAAAATCACTACACGAAAGCGAAGACCTTTTCAAAACTTTATCAGAAGCTTCGTTTGAAAGTATATTTTTATCACGAGATGGAAAGTGCATTATGCAAAATAATACAGCTGAAAAAATGTTTGGCTACACTTTAAATGAAGCATTTGGCAGGCCTGGTACAGAATGGATTATTCCGGAAGATAGAGAAAATGTTAAAAAGATGATGATTAGTGGAGCTCAAGGTCCATATAATGTCACTGCACTTCGTAAGAATGGAACCACATTCCCATGCGAAATAAAGGCACGAGTATCTACATTTAATGACAAACCAATACGCATAACATCGCTTACTGATATAAGTAAGCAAGTTGAAGCCAAGAAGAAACTTATTGAAAGTGAGAAACAATATCGCTCCCTTATCCGTGATAATCTCTCAATAATGATGGTATTTGACCCAAATACTGGTAAAATTATTGAAGTAAATAACGCTTGTTATACTTTTTATGGTTATACAAATGATAAAATGCTCAGCATGAGTGTCTATGACATTAACACTTCAAATAATGAAGAAATATATGTTGAAATACAAAATGCTTTATCCAATAGAAAGAACTATTTTGTATTCAAACACAAGCTAGCAAGTGGTAAAATATGTGATGTAGAGGTATATTCCGGAAAAATTAAGTATAATAATAAAGAAGTACTTTTATCGGTAATTCATGATATAACTGAAAAAGTAAAAACCAGTAAAGAACTAATTATTGCTAAAGAAAGAGCCGAAGAAAGCGACAAGTTAAAAACAGCATTCCTGGCAAATATGTCGCATGAGATTCGAACACCAATGAATGCAATTTTAGGATTTTCACAACTTCTTAAACTTCCCGAACTAAAAAGCGACGAAAAAAACAGTTATGTTGATACAATTCACAATTCAGGAACCCAACTTTTGAGACTAATTGACGATATAATTAGCATATCGCAAATAGAGGCCGGCATTATTGACATAAATCGTAATAATACGTCTATTGATAGCATACTGAAAACAATTTTTAATCTATTTTCGATCACAGCTGAAAAAAAAGGACTGTCATTCTCATATAATAACAAATTACCCGATGAGTATCAAACTGTTTCAACTGACTCAAGACGAATACAACAAGTGTTAATTAATCTGATTAGCAATGCCTTTAAATTTACATCGGAAGGCAGTATTAAATTTGGATGTTTCCTTAATGATAATAACATAGAGTTCTTTGTTTCAGATACAGGAATAGGAATTAGTAAAACTGATGAGAAGCTTATTTTTGATAGATTTACGCAAGTTGACCATGGGAAAGATGTTTTGTACGGAGGTACAGGAATTGGTTTAAGTATATCAAAAGCTATAGTTGAAAAATTAAAAGGCAAAATATGGATAGCATCAAAAAAAACTAAAGGTTCAGAATTTAGATTTACAATACCTGCCAATAAGCAAACAAAACAATTAAAATTTACCGATGTTAATAAGAATGATATTGAACTTGATTTGAATGGAAAAACAATCCTAATTGCTGAAGACGAGACTTTTAATTTCGAATTTCTTAATATTATACTTACAACTGCAGGAGCAAAAATTATCCAGGCAATTAATGGCAAAGAAGTAATTGATATAATAAAAAAAGAAAATAATATTGATTTAATTTTAATGGATGTTAAAATGCCGGTACTTAACGGACTTGAAGCCACAAGGCAAATTAGAAAAAATAATAATAACATACCAATTATTGCCCAAACAGCTTATGCACTAGTAGGAGATAAAGATAAAATTATTAAAGCCGGCTGCGATGATTATATCTCAAAACCAATTCAAAAAAATAAATTATTTGAAGTAATTGGTAAGCATATTTAATTAGTACCACACAGGATTAAACAGAACTAAAACATTGATAATATGAACAATAAATCAATAGTTTTTTATGTCATAAATTGCTTATTTTCTTATAGTTTAATTCTTTTACCCAAAGGCTTAGTTTCTCAGGAAGAAATAAACTCAAACCATATTAAAATACTTAAAGATGGTGAAGAGGCTATGAACTTCTTTTTTGGCAACAGCAATAACAATGATTCTGTCATGTCAAATAAGCCAAAACTCATCCTTCTCGATCTTAAACTACCAAAAATAACTAACTAACTTCTATCGTAAAAACTTATGTCACAACTACGCTTTCTATTCCTCGAAGATAATCCAACAGATGTAGAACTTATTATATATGAGTTAAACAACTCAGGCTTCAAATTTGATCGTAAACTTGTTGACAACAAAGAAGACTTTTTAGAAGCCTTAAAAACATTCAAACCTGATATTATCTTCTCTGATTTTTCATTACCAAATTATAATGGTTTGGAAGCTATTATAGAAGTAAAAATAAATTACCCTGATATACCATTAATTATTGTAACAGGAGCAATAAATGAGGAAACCGCTGTTGATTGTATGAAAGCAGGTGCATCAGATTATATCCTCAAGGACAAGCTTACAAAGCTGGGCATATCTACCAAACTGGCACTTGAAATGGCCCAGCTTAAAAAAGAAAACATCAATGCGAATGAGTTACTAAAGAAAAATGAATATTCACACAAAATCTTAATAGAACAGGCTGGAGATGCAATTTTTACAGGTAACATTCAAGGTGATTTTATTCAAGTTAACTCAGCCGCAAGCAAATTGACAGGTTTCTCAAAAAAGGAACTACTTAGCATGAACATGAAGGATGTTTTTTCTAAACCTCAACTTGACATTAAGCCATTGCAGTATAATGCTCTGAATAGAGGAGAACCAGTAATAAACGAACGAGAAATATTTACAAAAGAGGGGAATTTTGTGCCAGTTGAAATGAACTCTAAAAAAATTGATGAAAATTCATATTTAAGCATAATTCGTGATCTCTCTGAACGTAAAAAAATTGAAAAAGATCTAAAAGATCGCGAAGAGAAGTTAAAAAACATAATTGAGCACACTTCAAATATGTTTTTCATGCAAACTGTTGATAGTAAATTTACATATATCAGTCCTCAATCAAAGCAATTCCTTGATTGTGAACCAGAGAAAATAATAGATAAACAAATATCTTTTATTACTGACAACCCTGTTAACAAAATTGGCAAAGAAATTACTCAAAAAGCAATTCAAACTGGAAAAAAACAGCCCCCTTTCGAATTAGAACTGATTGGTAAAAAAGGGAAAAAGATATGGGTAGAAGTTCATGAAGCACCAGTAATCAGGAAAGGCAAAGTAACTGGTATTGTAGGAGCACTTGTTGATATAACAAATTGGAAAGAAGCTTATAGCGCACTAGTAGTAAATGAAAAAAAATTCAAAAAGTTATTTTCAGAAGCGCCTGATGGTATATTACTAATTAACGCCAAAGGAATAATAACAGATTGTAATAAGGCATACTGCAACTTGTTAGAAACTAATGACGATGAGATTATTAACTCACATATCAAAGATTCAATTTATGACCTCGAAAAGGCTTCTTTTAAAGAAAGATTTTCCACTCTTATAAAGACAGGAAAAATAGCCGGAGAAATAAGTTTAAAAACAAAACAGAATAAAATTATTAAAGTAAGCCTTAGCGCGTCTGCTCTTTATAACGATTCAAATGAGTTTATTGGAGCTATTGTTCATACTCATGATATTACTGAACAAACGAAAATACAAGATGAAATAAATAAAAGAGAAGCTCGCTTAAGTGCTATCTTCAAGGCTGCTGATAATGTGTCATTCATCCTAAGTACTATCGAGGGCGAAGAATCTAAAATATTAGAATTTAGCCCTGGCTCCGAAAAGCTTTTTGGATACACGAAAAACGAAGTAATCGGAAAACCCGTTAAAATTCTTCATACCAGAGACATGGTAAATAATTTCTCAAAGTATCTTGATAAGATGAAGAAGAGTGAAGAAGGTTTTAAGGGACAAACAACTATGATTACAAAGACAGGCAGAAAATTAAGTGTATTACACACTGCCTATCCGGTTTTTGATAATAAAGGAAAACTTTCTCAGGCCTTAGGCGTTACTTTAGATATATCTAAGGTTCTTGAGATTGAAGAAACTCTTAAAAAAAGAGAAGAACAATTAACAACATTAATCAATTCAAGTCCTGATTTTATTTGTTTTAAGGATGGGGATGGTAAATGGCAATTAGCAAACGATACCGATATTAAACTTTTTCAACTTGAAGGTGTAGATTATTTTGACAAAACAGATGCTGAGCTTGCCCCTTATAGTAAATTTTATGAAGAGGCATTTTCAAAACATATTGATTCAGATGAAATTGCGTGGAAAAAAGGCATTATGTCAAAAGATGAAGAAATAATTCAAACTCCCGATGGAAACAGTAAAGTTTTTGATGTTATAAAAATACCATTATTTCACCCAAATGGCGATAGAAAAGCAATTGTTATTTTAGGAAGAGATATTACAGAAAGAAAACAGATGGAAACACAATTGCGACAGTCCCATAAAATGGAAGCAATAGGACTGTTAGCAAGTGGCATCGCTCATAATTTCAACAACATCCTTCAGGCAATTGTTGGTTATATTGACTTTGCGAAAGAAGGCCTAAAAGAAACCGAGCAAAGATATAAAGATATTCACCAGATTGGCAAACTCGTAAAACGTGCAACACAACTTACCAAAAACCTGCTGGCCGTTGGTAAAGAGCAATTTATGGAGAAGCGAGATGTAGACCTCAATGACATTATAGTTCCAATCGTTGAACTAACAAACCGTGCAACACGAAATAATATCATAGTTAAATTTCATCGACAAGAAAATATTCCACCTGTGTATGTTGATGGAAGCCAAATAGATCAGGTTATAATGAATATTTTCATTAATGCCAGAGATGCAATGCCAAGTGGAGGCATAATAACGGTAAATACTCAGAACGTAGAAATTAATAAAACATTCTGCTCAAAAAATACATGGGCCAAGCCAGGTAATTATATTCTCATAAAAATTTCAGACACAGGTCATGGTATGGATTCAGATACAAAAAGGCGTATTTTTGAACCATACTTTACAACAAAAGGAATAGATAAAGGAACAGGACTTGGTTTATCAACAGCTTTCGGTATAATATCACAACATAATGGTCTTCTGAATGTAATTAGTGAAAAAGATAAAGGTTCCACTTTTGAAATATATCTGCCTTTTTCTTAATTATTGTACCAATTATTTTTAAAAATGATTATTTTTGCCCCCACAAAATTAGCCCAGGTGGCGGAAATGGTAGACGCGCATGGTTGAGGGCCATGTCTTCGCAAGGGGGTGCAAGTTCGATTCTTGTTCTGGGCACCGAGATTGATTAATTATTATTGCCTATTTATTATTGATAACAAACCTCAATATAATCAATAATAAATCATCAATAATACATTAAAAGCCCAAGTGGCGGAATTGGTAGACGCGCTACATTCAGGGTGTAGTGGCCTTATGGTCGTGAAAGTTCGAGTCTTTTCTTGGGCACAATCTAATAAGTCCTGTTTTTACGGGGCTTTTTGTTTTATGAAATTACAATTATCAAATTTCAAATATCAATCAATCTCCAATTATCAAATTAGAAATATCCAATACCATTAAGGTCATTGATATTTAGATTATTGTGATTTGTTTAGAATTTGTTGCTTGAAATTTGCTCTTTATCTATGGTGCAATAAATATATTATAAATAATAGGGACTTCCCTGAATTTCATCTTTGATGCATATTATTCATAACACGCATTATTATAGCTATTTTTGCAGATAGAAATAATAATTAATAACTGAAATTATGACTTTTAAGACTCTATTATTCAGCCTGCTTTTTACGATAACTTTAACATCAGTATTTGCTCAAAGCAACCCTGATTATTACATAAGCAAAACCATAAATTATTCATTTGATGATGCTACAGATAGAGTTAAGGAAGCGCTTAAGGAACAGGATTTTGGTATTATTACTGAGATAAATATGGTTGAAAAACTTAAAGAAAGTATTGCTAATGTTGAAATAAAACCATATAAAATTCTTGGCGCCTGCAATCCTGAATTTGCATATCAAACTTTGCTTGTTGAAGAAAACATAGGATTGTTTTTACCTTGTAAAATTCTAGTAAAACAAGTTGACGAAAATACGACCGAAGTAGTTATGGTTAATCCTTCGGTTTTAATGCAAATGCTAGGTAACGAAAAATTAACAAAAGTTGCTGATGAAGTAACCAATAGGTTTAAAAAGGCAATGGAATCATTATAGTTGATTTTTCTTGGATTACCGGCATGTCAATTCCTTACAATTATAACTTGGGCCTAGTCATGTATTTCAACTGTGCTCTATTTTTTTGGTGTTAATTGGATTTGTGCCATTTTGTATATTCACTTAATGATTATAATCAAACGATATGGATATCAGTAATAAAATAACTTGGGTCGACTTTGAAAAAGTAGAACTGCGCTCAGGCACTATAACAGATGTTAAAGATTTTCCGGAAGCCAGAAAACCTGCTTATATAATCACTGTCGATTTTGGCAAGGAAATAGGTATTAAAAAATCAAGTGCACAAATCACAGACCTATATACTAAGGAAGAACTATTAAATAAGCAGATAATTGGTGTTATAAATTTTCCACCTAAGCAAATTGGCCCATTTATTTCAGAATTTTTAATCACCGGGTTAATTCAGGAAAACGGAAGTGTAGTATTAGCTGTGCCCGATATGAATGTAAAGAATGGGCTAAAGTTAGGATAAGAATACTTTAGCCAGTAATCGGAATGATCTCCTGATCCTTTATTCTTATTTCGTTATCATTTCAATTTATCCTTAAAAACCTTTTCAAACTTTTCAATTTTGGGAGTTATCACGAAATTACAATATGAGTTAGTTGGGTTATTTTTATAATAGTCATTATGATAATCTTCAGCCGGATAAAACTTTATGTAGGGAACAATTTCAGTGACAATAGGATTCTCCCAGATTTTTGCTGAATCCAAAGCAGCTAAATAATCCTTTGCCAAAGCTTCCTGTTCTTTATCATGAAAGAAAATTACAGATCTGTATTGTGTTCCTACATCAGCTCCTTGTCTGTTTAAAGTTGTAGGATCATGAGTTTTCCAGTAAACCTCAAGTAAAGTGCTAAATGAGATAATATCTGAATTATAAGTTATTTGCGATACCTCGGCATAACCAGTTTCACCGGTTACCACTTCCTTATAAGTTGGATTTTTAGTATGACCTCCAGCAAAACCGGGTTCTACTTTTTCTACTCCATCCAAACGATTAAATATTGCTTCGCTACACCAAAAGCATCCTGATCCAAATGTTGCCTTTTTTGTTTTCATATTATCATTATTTTTGTTTTGAGGAAATAATTGATAAGAAATACTGATAAGTATTACTGAAAATAATATAATTACTAATTTACTAATACTATTCATAATGAAAGAGATTACTATAACAGAATTAATTTTTTTCCATTAATTAACTCTTCAAACTCAGGAGATGGGCCTAAGAATCTTTCCCTAAAACCATTCATCTCATCTGTTGTTTTTTCAGATAGTAATTCGGCCATTTGTTTCATAGCATCTTCCCCAATTATAATAGGGGGAGTATTCATTAGCAGTTTCGATCCTTTGAACTGGGCCACAACCTGATACTCATTCATGCTACTTATTTCACTACCTTTAAAAAAGCACTTCGACAACCAACTATCCAAATCAAAATTTCGCATATCAATCATAATTGGCTCACTGCCTCGTTCCTGCATTACTCTATTATAATATACTTGCAGATTCTGAAGCGACTCTTCTGACATTGATTTCTGCATATCCATATGACAGTCCTGACAAATAGCAAATTCATAAATAGTAGATGTAAAGTCCTGCTCTTTATAATTCTTCACAGCTTTTTCAATAACATAAGGAACATCATTATCTAGTAAATACTTTCCACAGATATTACAATTCTCAAATGGCTTGTCGCTTACATCAGAAAAGAAGCGCTTAGGTATTTCTATTGTAAATTCTTTTTGATCCATCACATTCTATCCTAATTATTGCAAAAATAGTGGATTTATACTAAATGATGAAACCTCTTAAAATAAAACTTAAATATATAAACAATTGATTAAAAATATTAATTTTGAATTTTAAAAATAACTATCAAATTATGAGTTTACAAGTAAAAGGGAAACTTATTCAAAAACTACCCATTGAAAGTGGAGAAGGAAGAAATGGAAGATGGGAAAAACAACAATTTGTTATTGAAACTGACGAACAATTTCCCAAAAAAATGTGCATTATGCTCTGGGGCGATAAAGTTTCAATGCTCGAAAAGGTAGCTGAAGGCGACATCCTTACCGTATCTATAAATATCGAATCCAGGGAATATAATTCAAAGTGGTACACCGATATAAAAGCATGGAGAATTGAAAAAGGTGCTGATGAGGGTAGTACTTCAACCATGCCTGTAGAACCCCCTGCTGATCTTGGCTTGCCGGATGATGATTTGCCATTTTAATGTCGAAAAAACTGCTATTGGCTCATGCTGCTCTACTTGGTGCTAATTTTATTTTTGGAATCAATTATGTGATAGCTAAGGGTATTATGCCTGATTATTTAGAACCACGGGCAATTATCCTATTAAGAGTGGTAGGAGCAGCTATTATTTTTTGGATTGTTGGAATTTTTTCTCCTAAAGAAAAAGTTAACAGAAAAGATCTACTTAAACTTGGATTTGTTTCCTTTTTTGGAGTAGCCCTTAACCAAATAATGTTTTTTGAAGGTCTTAACCTATCAACCCCTATTAATGCTTCTATATTAATGGTTAGTATACCAATACTTGTATTGGTTTTTTCACATTTTTTTATTGGAGATAAATTGACCCAGAATAAAGTTATTGGGATTTTTCTTGGCTTCGCAGGTGCTGTATTTCTAATTCTCCAAAGTGGTAATTTTATTTTTTCGTCAGATACTTTTATTGGTAATATTTTTATCTTAATAAATGCTTCATCCTATGGATTATTTCTTGTTCTGATTAAACCGTTTATGGTTAAATATAGTCCAATAACAATAATGAAATGGGTATTTTTATTTGGTGTTATCTATGTCACACCGGTTTCCATTAACCTTGCCATATCATCTGATTATTCTAATATTCCGGTAAACATATGGTTATCTATAGGTTTTGTAATATTGTTCACAACTGTATTGGCCTACTTACTTAATAATTACTCTTTAAAAACCATTAGTCCAACAATAGCTAGTGCCTACATATATTTACAGCCACTTATTGCATCAGTAGTGGCATTATCACTTGGAAAAGATAGCTTATCAGTTGAAGAAGTTTTTGCAGCATCTTTGATTTTTATTGGAGTATATTTCGTTAGTTTTAAGAAGAAACGTATTTTTGAAGAATAAAATTTAGTTATGTTACCTAAAATCGAAAAATTAAAATATGCTAATTCAGATAATTTTTTTCTGCTAGCTGGGCCCTGCGTAATTGAGGATGAAAAGATGGCTTTCCCAATTGCAGAACGCATTATTGAAATTACTGAAAACCTAAGTATACCTTTTATATTTAAAGCTTCATTTAAAAAAGCAAATCGATCGAGGTTAGATTCATTCACAGGTATAGGTGATGAATTGGCATTGAAGATTATGGGACAAATTTCAGAGAAATATAATATCCCCGTTGTCACGGACATTCACACTGCTGATGATGCTAAACGGGCTTCACAATATGTTGACATACTTCAAATACCTGCTTTTTTAAGCCGACAAACCGACTTACTAATTGCAGCTGCTAAAACAGGCAGGTGGGTAAACATAAAAAAAGGACAGTTTTTGTCAGGTGAATCGATGCAGTATGCAGTTAATAAGATTATTGATAGCGGTAATAACAATGTAATGTTAACTGAGCGTGGTAATATGTATGGATATGGTGATTTGGTTGTTGACTACAGGAATATAGTCGAAATGCAAAAGTTCAATGTTCCGGTTATTCTTGATGTAACTCATTCTTTACAGCAGCCAAATCAAACACTAGGGGTAACCGGAGGTCAGCCTGAGTTAATAGAAACAATAGCAAAAGCAGGAATTGCAATTGATGTAGATGGTATATTTCTGGAAACTCATCCTAATCCTGAATTAGCAAAATCTGATGGCGCAAATATGCTGAGATTAGACCTATTGGAAAACTTGCTTACTAAATTAACTGCAATTAGAAAAGCAATAATTTAAGACTTTCCGGATTACATAGCTACAGAAAGTGTCTAAACCTTGTATCAACTCTTCCAGGATCTGCGGACACTGGAAGGTTGTGATGCTACTCCCTGAGAATTGAAATCAGATTTCCTGTTTCGGCATCAAATTGTAATTTTGTCCCTTCTAATGGTACTGATGATACAACACCCAGTTGATTTATCAAATATCTGCCACTAAAAAAATCTTTGTTTTCTGAACTTATTGTTACAGTAACCGATGCCGGAATACGATAATAAACGCTATTATTAGATGTAATAACGTCTGGTAAGTTATTGGAAATATTATTAGAAGTAAGTTTAATATTAACTAACTTGCCATCATTAAACCTCATAAGTTCATCAACTTTTTTATTTTTATCTGGTAAATAATAGAATGATTGTGTTTCAATAGTCTTCAACTCTCTACCAAGAAACAACTCAAGATATTGGCTTTCCAATTTCTGTAATTGCTTATCCATATAAATAATACTTGATCCATAATTAACTTCTTGGTAACCTGAAATAAGATGATATCTTCCTTCTCTGATTTTTTCAATTTGTAAGGCAGCTTCTCTTGCTTTCTCACTAACAGTTTTGTCAATCCATGATGACTTAAATAAAAATCTGTTAATTGTTACAGTATCAATATTTATTGTACGTATAATAGTATCTGTTTTCTTTTGCTTATTATATTGAGACATATAAGGAAACAAATCATCTCCTTCCTTGAAAATAATGGTTTGATCATTAACAACTTCGACAGTTTGCTGGATATTTTGAGCATTCGTATTATACGCCAATAAGCTACCAATATCTGAAAGACTAAATGAAGTAGTTTTTGCATCCTTTGCCCGTTCTATGGGATATTTCACATGATAAAATTGGTCCGGATCAGCTTCCTGAAATGTTGAAATACCAGCATTAATAAGATTGTAGGCTATGGCATCAGAGGATATATAATCAGTTGCACCAAGATATTCATCTGTAAAATCTGATAAAGGCCCTTTAATTTTCATCGTCTTTTCATAAACAATATCTATTTTAAATACAGTTTGCGGAAGTGAATAAATAAATCCTTCCTGAGATGAATTTATATTTTTGTTTTCAATTTTTGTTACAGTAATTTGGCTATACCCTTGAAATAAGATTGCCATTAAAAAAGCAAGAATAATGAATAGTCGACTATTTAATTTTTTCATTGTATAAGATATTAGATCTATTCTATAAATTCGTAAAAGCCGGGATATGTAGATGACTCGTTTGAATTTGAATTCCGAAAGTCTGGCCAAGTGGGTTAAAATCCACAACCATAAAGATCAAGATTACAAATCCCTAGCAGTATGGCAAATATACTATTTCTTTAAATTATTTAATAAATAATAATTCCCTATATTTTGGTAGTGGCCACATTTCATCATCAACAAGCATCTCAAGCTTATCGACATGCTTGCGAATCAATTCAAAATACTCTCTCACATTATTTCTATAAGCAATCGCCTGATCATATACATCATCAATTTTGTTGGCTCTTTTTCTTGCTTCAACCATTTGCTCAACATATTCCTTTATTTCTGAAATATGATTAGAAATTTCCTTAATAGTGTTAAGTTGATTTTTAGATAACTTTACAAAAGATTTAGAATCAAGGACCTCTTTTAGCCCTTTAGCATTTTCGATGAGCCTGTTTTGATAATGAATAGCTGTTGGAAGAATATGATTTGTTGCAAGGTCACCCATTATTCGCGATTCGATTTGAATTTTTTTGGTGTACTTCTCTAGTTTAATAGCGTACCTTGCTTCAAGTTCAGTTCTCGACATGACATGATGTCGTTCAAAAAGCCCTATACTTTTTTCAGATATAAAAGCATTAAGAGCTTCGGGTGTAGAAGGATAATTTGATAATCCTCTTTTTATAGCTTCATCTTCCCATTCTTTAGAATATGAATTTCCTTCAAATCGGATATTCTTCGATTCTATAATATATTTCTTAACAACTATAAATATTGCCTCTTCTTTAATTGTACCTCCATCGATAAGTGCATCAACTTCAGTTTTAAATTTAGATAACTGATCAGCCATTATTGAGTTAAGCACAAACATAGGTTTTGCTGTATTTGCTGTAGATCCAACAGCTCTGAACTCAAACTTATTACCAGTAAATGCAAAGGGAGATGTTCTATTCCTATCAGTATTATCAAAAAGTATTTCCGGAATTTTTGGTATGTCTATCGTAATATCTTTAGCGTTCCTGTGATTCATTTTACCGTTTATAGGCATTTTTTCAATCTCGTTAAGAGTTGCTGTAATTTGTTCGCCTACAAACACTGAGATAATTGCCGGCGGAGCTTCATTTGCTCCAAGTCTTAAATCATTTCCTGCAGAAGCAATACTTGCCCTTACAAGTTCTTCATTATCATGAACTGCTTTAAGGATATTAGCCAAAATAGTTATAAACCTGAAATTATCCTCATGAGTTTTACCTGGCGAAAGCAGGTTTACTCCGGTATTTGTTTCAATAGACCAATTATTGTGTTTACCTGATCCATTTATGCCGGCATATGGTTTTTCGTGAAGAAGCACATTGAAATTATGACGACGTGCCACAACGTCCAATAAATGCATTAGCAATTGATTATGATCAACTGCAATATTCACTTCCTCGTAAACTGGAACACATTCAAACTGACTTGGTGCAACCTCGTTATGCCTGGTCTTTAAAGGGATACCCAACTTATGTGATTCAACCTCAACATCCTGCATAAAGGCTAATACTCTATTATGTATAGTGCCAAAATAATGGTCGGATAGCTGCTGATCTTTTGCTGAGGAATGACCAAATACAGTTTTTCCGGTAAGTACCAAGTCAGGGCGGGCAGCAAAAAGTGCTGAATCAACAAGAAAATACTCTTGCTCCCAACCAAGATTTGGGAATACTTTGTCAATATTTTCATCAAAATATTTACACACACTAACAGCAGCTGAATCTAATGCTCTCATCGATTTCAAAAGAGGAGTTTTATAATCCAGCGAATCACCGGTATATGATACAAATATAGTAGGTATACAAAGTGTATTGTCGAGGATAAATGCTGGTGAAGTAGGATCCCATGCCGTATAACCACGGGCTTCAAATGTACTTCTTATTCCTCCACTCGGAAAACTTGACGCATCAGGTTCCTGCTGTATTAACGAGTTCCCTTGAAATTCCTCAAGTGCTTTACCTTTTTCGATTGGATTAATAAACGCATCATGTTTTTCGGCAGTAGATCCTGTTAGTGGGTGAAACCAGTGAGTATAATGTGTAACCCCATTATTTATTGCCCAAGCCTTCATGGCTGAAGCAACCTGATCGGTAATTTTTCTATCAATCCTAACACTCTTCTCAATTGAGCTAATTACACCATCGTAAGCCTCTTCTGTCAAAAATTCTTTCATGACAGTTTGATTGAAAGTCATAGAGCCAAAATATTCAGATGTTTTTTCCGAAGGAAAATTAACTTTTATAATAGGTCTGCCAAGTGTCTTTTCTAATGCAGTAAATCTAAAGTTTGCCATAATATTTAAACTAAGTAGTTTTTGTTTTAATTAAAAATAATCCAATAAATGCTATTATACCATTAATAATTAGTAATTCAAACCCAATTTGATATCCACTGAAAATAAGCGTTGAGTAATGGCTTATTACAAACGTAAGAATTGGTGCAATAATAGCAATTACAGGCACAAGTTTGTCATGAACTTTATATTTTGTAAACAAACCAAAAGAATACAATCCTAATAGTGGTCCGTATGTATATCCTGCAAAAGTGAACAACTGCGCAATAACAGCTTGATTATTAATTAATTTAAATAGTAAGATGACAAAAATAATTATTATAGACATTGCCACATGAACTAAGTATCTCTTTTTTTTCAAAAGTTTTCCATTATTGGCATATTTCTTATCCAAGTTCAATATATCGATACTGGTAGATGTTGTTAAAGATGTTAGTGCACTATCGGCACTTGAGTAGGCTGCAGAAATAAGTCCAATGATAAAAATAATACCTGCACCTTTTCCCAGGTAATTAAATGCAATATCCGGAAAAACATGATCAGATGAAATAGCAGATGGTATATCAAAATGACTTGAGTAAATAAATAGCAATGCGCCAAGAAACAAAAAAATCAAGTTAACCGGAATGAGTATTAAGCTTAGGGTAGTTATGTTTTTTTGTGCATCTTTAATATTTCTGCAGCTTAGGCTTTTTTGCATCATATCCTGATCTAACCCTGTCATAACAATTGTTATAAAAATACCGCTTAGAAAAAGCTTAACGAAATTTTGCTTAGAATTTATATCTGTAATAATAATATCTGAGAGATCACTGCTCCAAACTTCCGAAACGGCATCTAACAATCCAACATCCATATGCTTTAGTATAATAAAGATTGTAATAACAACTGCAGCTAGCATAAATGTTGTTTGCAAAGTATCAGTCCATATAATTGTTTTAATACCACCCTTAAGGGTATATAATTGAATTAATCCCATGAAAATGATAACAGTAAGCCACATTGGTATGTTGAAATAATCGAAAACAAATACCTGAAGAACTGACACGACCAAAAACATACGAAACGAAGCACCTATTATTCTTGAAATCAGAAAATATACCGAACCTGTTTTGTATGAAAAGTTACCGAACCTCATCCCCAAGTAAGAATATATGGAAGTAAGATTAAGCCTGTAATACAAGGGTAGAAGTATAGTTGATATTACTGCATAACCAAATACATAGCCAAGTACAATTACAAAGTATGAAAATCCTGTGTCGCCAACCCAACCCGGAATTGAAATAAAAGTAACACCCGATAATGAGGCTCCAATCATGCCATAAGCAACAACAAACCATGGCGATTTATGATTTCCAATAAAAAAACTTTGATTATCAGCTTTTCGAGATGTAAACCATGAAATAAAAAAGATAATGAAGGTGTATATGAGAAAACTTCCAAAAATTAATTCCGGGCTCATAACTGTTTCAATTTTTCAATTTGTGATTTTAACTCTGCAAGGCTTTTTACTTCAATGTCAGCATTACAGATTGAAATATCTTCATTATCATGCTTTACCAGAACTGTATGCATTCCGGCATTTCTTCCAAAATCGATGTCGCTTTGAGAATCTCCAACCATTATACTTTTTGTTAAATCAATTTCCGGAAAATCATGAACTGCATTTTGTGCCATAGTAATGGATGGTTTCCTACAGTTATCATTTTTTTCAGCAAGGTCGGTACAATAATATATACTATCTATTTTACCACACGCATTGCTTATTTCATAATTCATATAGTTATGTACTGTGGCTAAATTTTGTTCTGTCATTATGCCTTTCCCAATACCCTGTTGGTTAGTAACAATAATTATTTTACCGAAAAAAGAAGTAAAAAAAGCTATACTATCAAGAACTCCGGGCAAAAAATTATATTCAGCAGGTTTTGTAACATACCCACCCCAAATCCTACTATTAATTACACCATCGCGATCTAAAAATAGAGTCCATGTCTTGTCGATGTGATTTAGAAAGTCATTTTTCATTTTTAAATAGATCAACTAAAAATTAACTTATTGTGGAAACAAAGTAGTTTCAATTTCTTCACAAATAACATGACCGATTAGAATATGAACTTCTTGAATTCGAGCAGTGTTTTTCGAAGGCACTTTAATACAAATGTCAGCTACATCTTCTATTTTACCACCTGACATTCCGGTAAACCCAACTGTTAACATCCCAAGTTTTTTAGCCTCTGCCAAAGCAACTACAACATTTGTGGAATTACCTGAAGTGCTGATTCCAATTAAAACATCACCTTTTTTTCCTGCTGCTTTTATCATGCGACTATAAATATCATCGTAACCGTAATCGTTGGCAACAGCTGTAACATATGATGAATTTACATGAAGTGCTTCGGCATAAAGCGGATCACGGTCATAATTAAATCTACCCGACAACTCTGCTGCAATATGCTGAGCATCAGCGGCACTTCCGCCGTTTCCGCATAGAAGGACTTTGCCACCATTTTTAAAAGTAGAAATACAATGGTCGGCTGCTTTTTTAAGCAGGTTAATATTGTTCTCATCCTTAAGAAATAGTTCCTTAACAGCAATGGATTCTTTTATCGAATTAATAATATTCATATTAGGATATAATAATGTTCGTATTTTGAATTTACAAATTTATTGTTTTTTACTTCAATTGAAAACTTTGATTGGATTAATAGAATATTAGGTAAGAATATAAGATTAATAATCAGTACTAAAAAAATCAATGCAAAGGTCTGCAACGGGGTTTAATACCAAATAGCAACCAAAATGAGCCTTAAAATAATTATAATTCTTCAATATCTGCAATCATATTTTCACGATATTCCTTCAACAAATTAGCTCTTGATATCAGTCCAACATATTTGGTTCCGTCAAGTACAACCATGTTGTAATTATCTGTTTTCTTGAACTTGTTTAGTATATCCCTTGCATCCGAGTCAACACTCACTTTCTCATCTGAAAGGGGACTATATAAAAATTGTGATATTGGTTCAGAATACTTAGCAATATCAAACATATCATTCCTAACTTCATCGAGGAGCACAAGCCCAATAAAATCATCATCATCGGTTACAATAAAGATATTTCTTTTGGATTTTTTAATGAGTTTCACTAAATCTCCAAGGGTACTTTGCAAATCAATTGTAAGCACATCTTTTTCCAGCAACGATCTGATATTTAATTGCTTTACAACAGTCATATCTTTATACTGATACATATCACCCTGTTCAGCCAGTTTTTGAGTAAATATCGAATGTCTATTAAACCTTTTGGCTATTAAGTATGCAATTGATGTTGATAACATTAAAGGTACAATTAGTTCATATCCATTACTCATCTCGGCAACGAGAAAAATCGCTGTAAGAGGAGCCATTAAAACTGCTCCCAGAACGGCTGCCATTCCAACAAGTGTAAAATTACTCTCATGTAATCCAATCTTTGTACTTAATGTGTTAATGCTTCTGGCAAGAACAAATCCTGTAAAGCCACCCATAACTGCAGCTGGAGCAAAAATACCTCCTACTCCACCAGCTTCAGTAGTTAATGTTGTGGCAATAACTTTGAAAATGACTAGTAACACAACAAAAATTCTAAGTGTAACAACTACGTTTGAACCATCAACGAATGTATAATTAAGAAGGCTTTCCGCCTTTCCACTTACAATTAACCTGATTGCATCATAACCCTCTGAGTACAAAGGAGGAAAGAAATATAGCAAAACACCAAGTAAGCCACCCCCAATTATCGCCTTCATCCAAATTGACTTTATCTTACTAAATTGTTGGATAATTTTAAAATGCATATAATGGAAGTATACTGCTACAAATCCGCCAATTATTCCGAGTATTACAAAATATGGAATGTCTTGAATAACAAAAGCTTCTGAAACTTTAAAATGAACCAGATATTGTTCAGCAGTTAATAACTTTGTTGTAACAGCACCTGTAACAGAAGCCATTAGTAGAGGAATTAGTGAAGCTGCTGATAAGTCGAGGAGCAATACTTCAAAACTAAAAATTACAGCAGCTATAGGTGTTGTAAAAATAGATGCCATAGCACCTGCAGCACCACATCCAATTAATAATGTTTTATGCTTATAGCTTAACTTAAGAAGTTGCCCGATAGACGATCCAATTGAGGCACCCGTAGAGATAATTGGCGATTCCAGTCCAACAGACCCTCCAAAACTTGCAGTCAATGACCCTCCAATAAGTGATGAAAACATTTTGTGATTACGCATACTTCCATCAAGTTTTGAAATAACATAAAGAATACGTGGAACACCATGACCAACACTATCTTTAACAAAATATTTTAGAAAAATGATAGTTAAAAGTATGCCTATAATTGGGAATCCGATTAACAGTAATATTGTGTCATTATCTGAATAAAAACTAAAAAGCTTATCGCTAATTGTTATTACAGTTACTTTTAGAATTGCAGCTGCAATACCTGCCAGAAACCCAATTATTATGCTTAGAATTAGTACAAAAGCAGTGTCATTTAGTTTCCGTGCACGCCAGCTTAAAAAATTATTAAAGATAATGTGTCTGTTCATAGAACATTATTGATTAGCACAAATCTAAAAAGAAAAAGGGGAATTATACCAATTAGTTATTAGAATGAGTATTATAAAACAAAATATTTTTCTACTTATTGATTTAAAATATTTGTTGCATAGCCATAGCTACGGAAGAAATGCTTTAAGAAGATAAGATGGAAAAGATAAAGGTTTTAAGGCTCATTTTGGTAGCTATTTGGTATTAATTGTATCACCAGGCTTAATTACCATCACATCGTAAATAATCTTTATCCAAATTAAAATACATGGCAGTACTTTTAAAGAATATGGTATAATAAATTCATCTCTAATACTTGCCGGAAAAAGATCAGTTGGAGACAACGATGTTAATACTATTGCAGCTATGAATAATACAATATTTATAATATTCATCTTACTCTTAACGAACCAAAGTGCCACACCCGTTATTGCTATAATAAAAGTAGGTGATTCAGCTTTGTGATTAAAAATAACCACCCAAATTAATATTGAAGCTAATGTTAAGTATTTAAATAAATAATTATTGTATTCACGAATTTTAATCATTGGAATTAATAATATAATCGCACCAACTATTACTATTATATTTCGGTAAGATCCAATATCAGTTACTACATTTAACAAACCCATTACCGAGTAACCATAAGAAATACTATGATCGTTTGATAGCATGTTCCAATAGCTTTGTATAAGATTAATATATTGAGTAAAGTCAATAAATAATAAGGGTATCGCAAAAAGTAATACAGTCCAGGCAATTGTATATACCGCCAATTTCCACTTTTTTGGATAAAAAATAAATAGGACAAAACCAATAATACCAAACAGTTTAATATATATTGAAAATACAATAAGCAGAGTTGCCAGCAAGTATTTCTTATTTTCCAGTAGCCCAAATGAGAATACTAACAAACCAGCCATTAGTGCATTTGATTGCGCATTTTGTATGGATGTTATTAATTCAATTAATACAATAAGGAGGATTGCGCCTTTTTCAAACTTATCAAGTTTTGGCAAATAATATATTGCAAATAATAATGTGAAAACATTTAATAAATTCCATAAACTTAATCCAATCCAGTCTGGGAATAGAGCAAATATTCCAAAGAAAACAGAAAATGTAGGAGTATATTTAAATAAATCCCAATGCTCTTCTAAATAAAATTCGTATAGATCCTGATTATTTTCTAAATGATAAAAAGATTTTTCAAAAATGGTATAATTATTATATTTATTATACTCTATGCCAGTTTCAGGATGAATACTTGGCTCTAACAACAACGATTGCGTACTTACCGATAATGCTATTATAAGATAGATTATAATGAATGTGTTCTTATTAGAAATTATATTCTTAAATCTATCTTTCACTTTTTTCGATTCTATGAATGCCTGATTATTTCTTTCGCATAATTATCCCAGCTCATGTCTTTGGACGTATTTGCAACATTAGCTCTGTTTATTGGGACTTCAATGGCTTTGTTCATTGCTTTTGTCATCGATTTTATGTCACCATCATTTGCCATATAGCCATTGAAGCCTTCCTTTACCGTTTCCGGGAAATGCCCAACATTAGTAGCAAGCATAGGCATATTAAAATTATAACCTATTGATTCAACACCTGAAGGAGTAGCCGTTAAATAGAAAAGCATAATGTTGTCGCTCACCTGAAAATACTTTGGTACATCTTCGTTGGGAACAAACTCATTATAAACATAAACCAAATCTTTAATATTATGTTTTTCGATAAGAGCTAGTGGGTTATAGTCTTTTTCGTCGTCCTGTTTTTTTAAGAATAGTTTTTTTGCTACTCCAAAAGTTGCATTTTTAATACGTGTTGATAGTTTGGCAGAATCTAAGGTGTTCCAGAAAGATTCGCCAACAATTAATAAGGAAACATCATCACGCATTTTAGCAAGGTTAGCAAATGCTTCAATAACGTTATGTAAACCTTTGTATTTGCGAATAAAACCAAAATATAGGAATACATATTTATTCAATCCCATTTCCTCTTTTGCTTTAGCAATGTCGAAGTTAGGGTTAGGCTTAAACATGTCGTAAACAGGATGATAAAGCTTCAACACTTTCATGCCACTGCCACTAATTTCCTTCCCGCGTTCAACAACTTCTAACTGCTTGCGTGGGAAAAGTACTTTAAGTTCATCAACTGTTTTAAAAGCATGAACTATATATGAATCAGCATTCTTAATTCCAAATTTTGTAAACCTATTATCTAATGCACTTCCTTCTTTTTGAATAACAAAATGAAGATCGAACAGTATTTCAATACCTCCAATTTTTTTCAATCTTCGGGCAATATAACCCATTGGTAATCCTTGAATTGCAATTGCCCATTGAAAAATAACTTTAGTAGGATTAAGTTCTGAAATTAGCTTAACTGTAGCTTTCCAGCTGGCCGGGTTATTATAGTTTGTGATATAATGGACTTTAATATTTGTACCCTCAAGCTGATCGACTTTGCTTTTACGATCAATAAAGTCTCTTGGAATTATTGCAGGATATTGTTGGGTCCAAGATACAATATGAACTTCTGTATTATCCATCTTATCAAATGCCCTTGCCAGAGATGTATTATAATTGGCTATACCACCCTTAAACATGGGTCCTGGACCAAAACAGACAATAGTATTTTTATTCATAAAAATTAGTCATTATTTAACATTGAAGTAATATGAAGTACTTCACTAAGTAACCAAAAAGAAAAAAATTGTTTTATTAATTAAAATCCAAACAGTTTGTTATTCCCTTTGTATATCCTTTGTTGTAAAAAAATATTCGCTTAAAACTAACCTTTGAGCTTCGCGGCATCATAAACCCTGCGCATTCCTTCTTCAAGATAAATTTTAGCTTTCCAACCAAATTTCTTCTCTACTAATGACATATCACAATATCTGGAGTGTACCCCAACCGGCTTATCTAACAAAGGTTTTATTGTCGGCTTATAGCCTGCAAATGAAGTGAATACTTCAATCAAGTCTAAAAATGATGTTAATTTACCGGAACCAATATTATATGCCGAGCCATCACTTACATTATCCATTAATATTTGTATAAAGTCGATAATATCATCAATATGAACAAAGTCACGACCTTGCTTTCCAGAACCCCACACTTCGAATGGATTTTCCTTATTTGCTGCTCTTAAAGCAATTGCAGGTACAGGGTAATCGGTTTCCTGGTCTTCACCATAACCTGAAAATGGTCTGATACAAACTATTGAAATACCATAATGTTTTGCGGCTATCTGAGCAAGGAATTCTCCAGTAAGCTTTGTCCAACCATAGGTCATATCAGGAGTGCCCAGATTTTTCTTAAAATCAATATCACCTTCACTTAATGCAATTGCTCCATCGGTTGTTTGCAAACTTGTAGGATATGCAGCACTTGAGCTAGGATAAAGCACTCTTTCGGGTTTATGACGGGTTATCCAGTAGAAAAATTCAGAATCGATACTTAAATCGAGTGCAACCATCAACGGGTCGCCATCAATTTTTAATCTGCCGCCAACAATTGCAGCAAAATGGAAAACATCACTAAATCTATCAAATTCTATACCATAAGTTTCCTGAATATATCTTGGTTTTTGACGCATGTAGAACAGAAGGTTTCTGAAATCTCCCTTCCAAAAATATAACCTACTATCTTCCCCTATTATTTCTAATTCTCCTGACATTGTAGAAGTATATTCTCCTGGTAACCATTCAGACGGATGTCTGCCTATACTAAGATCATCAATCATAAATACGCTATCTGTAGTGGTGTTAAGTAATCTTTTTACTACGTTGCGTCCAACAAATCCACAACCACCTGAAACTAAATGTATTTTCATTCTATATTTATTATTGTCATTATTTTTATTCAGACAGCACTATTATAAATTTGCTGCCTCTATATTATTTAATTTATTCAATATTCAATCTCTCACGTACCTGATAGTTTAGTTTTTCGCGTGAAACACGTGAAATCATCTCAGCTAAAAAACCGGTTAAAAACAATTGAGTACCAATAATCATGGCAAGAAGTCCAAAATAAAATAATGGGCGCTCTGTCATCCTATAACCATCCATAAAAAATTTAGCATAAGCCAGATATGATGCGATAATCAATCCAACAAAAAATATTAAACTGCCAAGGGCACCAAAAAAATGCATTGGTCTTTGTGCATATTTTGAGACAAAGTTTATTGAAAGTAAATCTAAATATCCTTTAATAAACCTATCGAAGCCAAATTTTGTTACACCATATTTACGCTTCTGGTGTACAACAACTTTTTCGCCAATTTTTGTAAAACCTGCTGCTTTTGCGATAATTGGAATATACCTGTGCATTTCGCCATAAACCTCAATATTTTTAACAACTTCAAGTTTATAGGCTTTAAGACCACAGTTCATATCGTGTAATTTAGATCCAAAAAGCCTTCGTGAAGTCCAATTAAATATTTTAGAAGGAATATTTTTAGCTAAAGTCGAATCATACCTTTTTTTCTTCCAACCTGAAACAATATCAAGATTTTCTTCTCTAATCATCTTGAATAGACCCGGGATTTCATCGGGACTATCCTGTAGATCTGAGTCCATTGTAATTACAACATCACCACACGCAATTTTAAATCCTTCATTTAGAGCAGCCGATTTGCCATAATTTCTTCGGAACATAATTCCCTTAATATCTGTACTTTCATTTGATAACTCACGAATAATTTTCCATGAATCATCAAATGAACCATCATCAATATAAATAATTTCAAAAGAAAAATGATTGGATTGCATAACATGTACAATCCAATCATTCAGTTCCTTAAGAGATTCTTCTTCGTTATATAACGGAATTACTACCGAAATATCCATTCTATGCAGTTTTTGCTATGCAACTTGCTTATTTTCTCGCTTGGCAAAGATAGCAATTATTAATGAAAGAATAGCTGAAACAATAACGTTGGCAATAAAACCAAAAACACCCATCATTACTGGTGAAGTAAATGTTTCAGTCATAGCTAATCCTTGATCGATCTGCTCATTTGACATATCGGGGTTTTGTTCCAGCATACTTTCTTCTGCATTAATAAGTATCTCATCAATCATGCCGAGATCAATATACTGAACATATATATAAAGAAATATTCCTGCTATAACTGCAGCAAATAAACCAGTATAAAAGCCTGCACTAAATGCTTTACCAAATTCAATATAACCACCTAATTGTTTGTCACGAAATGAGACAATTGACCAGTATAATCCTGCTGCCAGAATTACGTAAGAAAAGTAATTGATGTATGATTCACGGTCAACATCAAGTAAAAACATCAATAAACTATAAATAATTAATACAAAGCCCAAATAGATACCGGGCATTAGAGAGGGCATAAAAGCGGATTTCTGTTTTTCTTCCATGATATAAAGTTTTAGTTTAAAAATTATATTGATATATTTCTGTCAATCCTTCTTAAAATAAAGGATGCAAAAAATGCAAATACTATAACAAATACTAAATAATACCCAAAGTACAATAGTGATGAAACAATGGGATCATATGAGAATTCAATAAATGACAGTCTGTTTTTTATTATTTCATCTGAATACAAACTATACCGATTTAACATCGACTCTTTCGTATGATCAAGTATTTCAGTTATATCTATCTTTATAATATATGTCAAAAAAACATACCTTACTGTAGAGATAATTATAGCTGCAACAATACCAACATATAGGGTATTCCTAAATGCACCCATGTAACTGATAATCCCGTTCTTAAGTCTTTCTCTAAGAAATGCAACCGACCAGTAGACCCCCACAAAAAACAACACAAAAACTATAATATTCACCACTTTAAATCCTTCAATATTTACAAAGTGTAAAAAGGAATCTAAAATACCAACAAACAAGCCAAGTGCTATGCCAATGAGTGTAAGTAATATTACAGATCTAAAAAACATTATCGTTAATAATTAAATTTAGGTAAAACTAATTATATTTTTTTAATTTATTGATTTATGTTAATACAATACTTACTTTTGCCGCGGGTAAGTCTCATACGACCAGCTCCCACTGAATTCCCCCAGGACCGGAAGGTAGCAAGGGTAGGTGGTTGTAGCGGTGCGATGTGAGTAGCTTACCCTTTTTTATTGGATATTGATTATTGATTCAATATTCAGAAAATCAAACCTTAAACATTTCCTTTTATCAATTAGTCACTCATTAACTCTCTGGCTACATTTAAAGCAGTTTCAGTAACCCTCTCATTACTTAACATTTTAGCCAACTCCTCCACTCTCCTTTCATCGTTAAGCAAACTAATTGTTGTTATAGTTGAATTATTTTTAGCCTGTTTATATACATTGTAATGATAATCTGCTTTTGAAGCAATTTGAGGAAGGTGAGTAATAGAAATAACCTGATGCTTTTTAGCCATGTCCCTGATGATGCTTCCAACTTTTCCTGCTATTTCACCTGAAACACCCGAATCTATTTCATCAAAAACTACTGTGGGAAGCATTTGCTGTTTGTTTATCAATGATTTAATCGCTAACATCAATCTCGAAAGCTCACCACCTGAAGCAACCTTACTTATCTCACCCGGTTCAATACCCAGATTAGCATTAAACATAAACTGTACCTTATCATTACCGACACTACTAAATTCATTTAGTTGTTCGACAATAACAATGAAACCGGCGTCCTTCATCCCCAGTTGTTTCAGTATCCGTATTACGGCAGATGAAAATTTTTCACTTCCATTAATGCGCGTATTATGTAAAGCTCCGGCTTTCTTATTTAAGCTTTCTTCAACCATAGAAAGCTGTCTTTTAACACTCTCTATTTCCTCATCTAAAGTACTAATGCTCAGTAGCTTTTTTTCATATTCATTTTTAATAACTATTAGCTCCTTAACTGTATTAACATGATGCTTTTGAACCAATGAGTAAACCAAGCTAAGTTTTTCGTTAACAAGTTGTAATTCTGATGGATCAAAATCATCAGCATTGTTTAACGACTCTATTTCAGATAATATGTCCTTTAACTCAATAGTTACACTATCTATCCGTTTTGATATTTCTTTACTAGCTGGCAAAAATGAATTAATATTCCCAATCATTTTTCCCAGGTTCGCCAAACTATCAATTACAGCATTATTATCATTATTCAAAATTGATGCTGCACCTGATAATGATAACTTGATTTCTTCGGCATGTTCAAGAAAATGCACTCTGGCTTCAAACTTTGCAACAGTATCAACATCAAGTGAAGCATTATCCAATTCCTCAAACTGATACTTAAAATAATCTTCATCTTTTACAGCCTGAGCGTTTTCTTCAATCATCTTCGTTAACATTCCAGATAATGAAAGATACTTGTTATATACTTTTTTATATCCTTCTAAAAAATGCGGCTTATTAATAAAATCATCCAATACATTTAACTGGAAAGAAGCGTCATTTAACTTTAGTGTTTGATTTTGAGAGTGTATATTAACGAACTTATTTCCAAGTGAACTAAGAAGTGTAAGATTAACCGGAGTATCATTTATAAAAGCTCTGGACATTCCTGAAGGAAGTATCTCACGTCTTATAATTGTTTGGTCATCATAATCAAGGTCATTATCTGTAAAAAACTGCTTTACCCACAAACTTCTATTATCAAAAACACCTTCTATAATACACTTCTTTGACTTATCCTTCAACACATTCAAATCTGCTCTTTTTCCAAGAATCAAGGATAAAGCTCCCAGAATTATAGATTTACCGGCTCCTGTTTCGCCGGTTATTACTGAAAACCCATCATTAAAATTGATTTCAAGATTCTCAATTAAAGCATAATTATTTATTGATAAAGACTTTAGCATAGTTCCTACTTCTTACTTGTCAATATTTTTTATTATAATCAATCGTAAATCTTATTTTCATCAGGATTATACCAGGAAGCACACTTCTTAACTATCTCAGATATTCTATCCTTATCGATCATTATTTTTTTCTGCTAAAATACGAATTATTCCATTTTTAATTATTTTTTCCTTTAGTAGAGAAGAAACGACTATTATCACCTCCCATTATTGTTAAAACTATTACAAATTGCACCCTTCTTTAAAAAAAATACATGAAATAGGTATAAAAAAAAGTTTTTTCGGTACTAATAAGTAGAAGAACTTATTAACCACCATATGATGAATATTATTTCATATAACGAAGCTTCTAAATCTGCTAAAGGTAACATATTTAATGAAGGATATTACTATACTTTAGCTGCCATAACTATATACATACACAGTTTATTAGTCCACCGCCCACCTTAATTTGATATAAACCATTAGCCAATACGTTAGCGATGCAACTGTTATGAAAAATACAGCTATTATTAATCAAAATACTAGTAATACCATGGGACTTAATATTACAGCTAAACCTAACCCTGCAAGTAATTGGGTGCAATTTAACTATACTTTACCAACTAATGCAAGCATGGGCGAAATAATAATTACCGATATATCTGGGAAATTTATTAGTAGATTAACTATTACAGGCAGCAAAGGTGCAAAGCTTTGGGATACACGAAATATACCAAACGGTGTTTATTTATACACCTTACAAGCAATTGGCTTTTCGAGTACCGGTAAAATAGTAATTTCTAAATAACTTAACTTATAAATCAGGTTGTGTTTTGCACAGCCTGATTTACTTAAAATTGCACTACAATGAAAGCATATATATATATATTTATAAGTTTGTTTTTTACTTCAAATACCATTTTCTCACAGCAATTGGATATTGTGTGGCAGAAATGTTTGGGTACTGATGTAGGAGATCAACCATATTGCATTATTGCAACGAACGATGGTTTTTTAACATGCACTGCAATTGGGAAAAATGCTCCATACATTTCCAATTATCATGGAGGAGCGGATGCTTGGTTAGTTGAACTCGATACTCTTGGGAATTTAATTTGGGAAAAATGCTTTGGAGGAAGTAGTGGAGAAAGCTTTAAAAAAATAATTGAACTACCAAACAACGAATACTATTTACTTGGTGGCACAAATTCAACTGATGGTGATGTACAATCAAACGACCATGACAACAAACCTATTTGGGTTGTTAAAATTGACAGTTCTCGCAATATTATTTGGGAAGAGTGTTACGGATCCAATAGCCCTACTTCACTACAAGATGCAATTGTAACAGAAGATGGGGGTTTGTTATTGTTAGCTAGATTTTTTGTAGGCGGGGTTGATATAAGTACACATTATGGTAATAATGATGCTTGGCTTTGCCGAATAGATCAATTTGGAAAAATACTTTGGGAAAAAAGCTATGGTAATCATGGGGCAGATGAATTGTTAAAAATTATACATACTTCAGACGATACCTATATGCTGCTTGGGAGTTTTAAAGAAAGTGGGGGTATGATTACCTGCCAAAAGGATGATGACCCGGAGCAAAGAGATATATGGTTGGTTGAAATTGATACAGTTGGTAATATTATCAGACAATTTTGTTACGGAGGAAGCAATTGGGAACAAGGTATGGATATAATAGAAGTTGATGGAGGATATGTAATATCCGGACATACTAATTCGAACGACATGGATGCATCAGGCTTGCATATTGCTGTTCCTGGTATTTATAAGTCGGATGTATGGGTTATAAAAATAGATTTTGATGGAAATATAATTTGGCAAAGTTGTTTAGGAGGGACTCATATTGATTCCTCTGATAATATCTTTACAACCATAGATGGCGGTTATATGATTTTTGGGGCTGCAGGGTCTATTGATGGTGATGTAGTTGGCAATCACGACCCATATGGTTTTTACGCCGATATATGGGTTGTTAAAATAAATAATATGGGAGAATTGCAATGGCAACAATGTTTTGGCAGCTCTTATCATGAAACTTTTTTTAACGGCCATCAAGTAACAAAAATTGATGATTACAATTATGCAATTACCTGCGCAGCAAGTAGGTTATCGGGAGATGTGGAATGTTTAATTAATCCAGATGGCGAAGATCCTAAAGACGCCTGGGTTTTCCAAATAAAAGACTGCTCCCAATACCAACCAACAACACCCCAAAAACCAACCGGCAAAGACCAACTTTGCGTAAATACCGATAGCATTACAACATACTTAACCCAATTTGCCAATGGTGCATGGGCATACGAGTGGGAGCTTACGCCCGAAGAAGCAGGAACGTTGCAGCCGGATAGCCTTACTGCTATAATACATTGGAGTCCAACTTACCAAGGACACGCAACAATAAAAGTACGTAGCACCAACGATTGTGGTACAAGTGCATGGAGTGATAGTTTGATAGTAGATACCTATATGTGTTTGGGTAACCCAGAGTATTATGATGATAATAATGCTGTAAGCATATACCCAAACCCGACCAGAACCAAATTATATATTAGGTACAATAAACCAAACTATGGTTCAACAGCAACCGTTGAGGTGTATAACATGTTTGGCAGGCTTGCTTCAACCATTCAGGTTGATAGTAACCTGAAAAGTTGCATTGATGTAACCAATTGGGTAACAGGTTTGTATTTTGTGAAAGTTGTTGTTAATGGTAATATTGTGGGTGTTAGTAAAGTTGTTGTTGAATAATTGAGTCTAACCTTTCAGGTTTTTTCATCCTGAAAGGTTCAATTAATAAACAATATCTTATGACAATGAAAAATGTAATAGAATTACGGTTATTACTAATATTAAAGCACTCGTTGCAAACGAGCGCAATATGGGGGGGTTCATCCTTCTCAATATTAAAAATATAAAGTACAATGAAAAAGATAATACAAATACTATTCTTACTATTATTTATAAGTTTTACACTTTATAGTCAAAGTACATTTGAATTTCACCTAAAAGGTGACCAAGATCAAGTACCTGGTGCAATGATTGAAGATAGCCAAGGGAATATTATTGTTACAATATGGAATAATCAATATGCTGAAATACTAAAACTAAATCAAAATGGGGATATTATTGATTCTGTTAAAATACTCAATGCAGTTAATAGCAAATGTGACCTTTTTTCATTGTTAAAAAGTGAAGATGACCAATTTTAT
>CAYWRM010000018.1:0-83398 GCA_964460905.1 uncultured Lentimicrobiaceae bacterium | reverse complement strand
TTTTTGGCAAGTGTTATTACTAATATGATAATGATGAGTATTATTGTTAGCACTAACGGAACTGATAATACTGAATTGCAAATACCAACATCAAGTATGTCGGTTTTACAAATATTTATTTTTGTTTTTATTTACGCCAGTATAGCCGAAGAAATGCTATTTCGTGGTTTTTTACTAAATTTTTTGAGTCCCTTAAAAAATAAAGGAATAAAAATTTTTAAAAGGAAAATAAGTATTCCTAATATAATAAGTGCAATAATGTTTGGATTATCTCATCTAATTCTATTAGACCCTGAAAGAAATAATATCCTTGTGCTTGGAATTGTAATTTCTGCTTCTATTTTGGGAATTATTGCAGGTTATTATCAAGAAAAATACAAAAACAATGCTTATGCAATCCTTGTCCATATGGCAGGAAATTTAATGGGAGTAATTGGAGCTATTGTAATGAATGCAAATTCTTAGATGAAAAAAAGAAAGAAAAAACGAAAGCACAACATTATATATAAGATATAGTAGATCAAGTGCTGAAACGAAAATATAAACATAAAATAAAGGTCACTGCTAAATCGAAAAGTTAGTGCGAAAAACAGCTACTTTTCGTATTTTTAACTTGTAGTCATATTTTGGGACGTGACATTAAAATGAAATAATTCAACATATTTTGACAATTTCTATTTTGAAGTGAAACAACTATAATACCAATTATGATTCCATATTACCGATAAATAAATTGAATTATATTTTTCTTTATTGAGGCAGAAAATATTTGAATAGCCAAAGCTCTGGAAATATTTTCTAACAAAAAGAAAGGGAAAAAGAAACAATTTATATCGGTAATATGGGGTTATAGTTGGTATAACTTCTTTTATAAACCTATTCTATTATGAAAAATAATAATCCGACAATAAAAACAGCAAGTCAGAATACAGAAAGAGAAACTAAAAGACTTTTCAAAATTTTAATATTATTTGGATTTCTCGCCTCAATAATAACAGGATTTATCTTTTTTCAATTAATCGATATCCCTTTTGGATTCAAATTTAATTTGGTGTTGTATTTATTTGTGGCTTCTGTATCAATTTTATTAATAAGCAGCGGTATTTTAAGTCTCTACAGTTCAAGAATATGGTTGAAAATAACAGGCATCGTACCTATTTTATTAGCAGTTATAATTATTGGACTTACGATAATAATTAAAATTGATTACCGAATGCTTTATTACAAGTCCTTAGCACCTAAACCAACAAAAACAGAATGGATTGAGGATGTCACCTTTCTTAAAAATCAAATGGTACAGAGACATAGTGATATTAGTGCTATGATATCTGTGGAAGAATTGAACGATACCGTAAAAGCAATTGAAAAGCGAATACCGAATCTTTCTGATTCAGAAATCCTAATGGAACTGTTCAAGCTTAGCTCAATGCCAAACGATGCTCACACATTTCCATTTATTATGTTTCCGTGTTTCGATTTGCACACCTTTCCGATTCAAGTGTACGATTTTAAAGAAGGACAAATAATTATTGATGCAGGTAGAAAATATAAAGATTTAATAGGAAGCAAAGTAATAAAGATAGGGTCTAAATCAATAAAAGACATTTATGAAAGTTATCCACTTTTTTTAGCAGCAGAATCAGAGTATGCTTACAAAGCCCGTTTTCCTTACATGTGTTTTATGGCTGAATGGTTAGCATATCACAACATAATTGAGGATATTCATAAAGCCGATTTTACTCTAATAAAATCAAACGGAGAAAAAACTATAGTTTCTATCCCCTCAATAGAGTTTTACCCGCATTTTCTGTGGTCAAGTGTTTTCCCGGTCGAAAATAATACTAATCCCGCTTTTGTAAATCCTAGGGAAAATAATTACCAATTTGAGTTAAACAAAGAAACCGGCATGTTATACGTGCAGTTTAATATTTGTGAAAATCAAGAAGGAAAAGAAACAATGGATGAGTTTACCAAAAAGTTGGAAAAATTTGCAAGTACCAATAATTTTGAACGTTTTGTGGTAGATATTCGTAATAACGACGGAGGAAATAGAGTCTGGAGCAATTTTGTTAAATTTATTTGCGACAATGATAAAATTAACAAACAAGGCAAATTATTCGTTCTTATAGGACGGCGCACTTTTTCATCGGCTGTTTTGTTTGCCAACCAACTTCAAATGCAAACTAATGCTATTTTTATTGGAGAACCAACCGCTCAAGGTCCTAAATTTTACGGAAATCCGCAGTTTATCGAACTCCCGAACTCGAAATTAGTGTTTATGGTTTCATCGCGTTTAGCTATATCAGGATTTCCGTTTGACAAAAGAAAATCTATAATACCTGATATATTTATTGAAAGCAGCTATGAAGATTTAATTGCTGGAAAAGACAGAGTTCTGGATACTATCATAAATCTAACAATTCCTGAAAAGTATGCAAAACCACTTCCACCTTATGATATAATGAAATTCACCGGTCGATATTTATATAATCTGTTGGAGGCATTAGATGTAAACATAAAGGACTCTATACTTTATGTATCGTATTCTGATTTTATTCCCGATGGAATTAAAAGGTTTAAGACGAAATTACACCCAATTTCTGAAGGTGTTTTCGGAACAAGTATATCGGATATGACAATACATTTCAGTGATATTGACAGTTTCGCATCAAAAAAGTTAATCTTGATCTGGCAGGGTGATACTATTACTTTTAATAAGGCACCGGAAGATTATACTATAAGTATGGAATTATTTTCAGAAGGTAAAATTCAAGCAGGATGCGAAGCTATATATAAAAATAAAGAAATTCATATAAAATATATTAACGGACTTCAAAATATGCTGAATGCAATGGGATATAACTATTTAAACGAAGATGATGTAGAAAACGCATTGCATATACTAAAACTCAACACTATACTCTTCCCCGAATCTTCTAACACATATGACAGCTACGGAGAGGCCTTACGTAAAAACGGGAATATAGAAGAAGCAATTAAAAATTATAAAAAATCAATAGAACTCAACCCCAATAATCAAAACGGGATAAAAGTACTAACAGAATTGGAGGTGCAAATATAATTGCAAGAAAAACATTATATTATTATACGAAAACAAGTCGCTGCTGAAGAAATATGTAATGAGGTTTGGAAAGTATTTTATAGAGATGTATTTTTGGGATACTTTATGAAAATGATAGTAGAATAAAAGAACAATCACAAGATTAAGCACTATTTTAGTGTAAAGCATATGTCTTTAACTTTGTAAGCATGTGCCTTAACGAACATAAAAAAGAGTAAGATGCTGAAATTTTTAAATAAAAAATATCCTTTTAACGATGATTTAAAACATAATGCTAAAATTATTCTGTTTATCAGTTTAGGTGTTTTAGCATTTTTATTGATCTTTCAACCTATCGAAATTGATTCTTTTTCGACAAAGAAAATCATCTATTTAGTAACTGGACTCGCAGTCTCTACATTTTTAGTTCTAAGTTTAAACCTGATTATTTTACCAAGTGTATTCCCTAAATTATTCTACAGCAATGTATGGAATATTAAAAAAGAAATCATCTGGAATCTTTGGATATTACTTACAATTTCAAGCAGCGATCTTTTGTTTTATTCTCAATTGCTTGGCATGTTTGATATTAGCTTCTCAGATATTGGGAAAATAATCCTTCTTGGCTTTTTGCCAGTTGCTGTTCTAATCATTATAAACCAAGACAGACTTCTCCGTTCTCATTTAAAAACAGCACAACAGTTAAACAATAGGCTTACGGAAAGTAAACAACAAAAAGAGAAGCTTATTCATTTTGAATCTGACTACCAAAAAGATAAACTTTCAATTTTGCCTGATACGTTAATTGTAATTAAATCAGCAGACAACTACATAGAAATCAATTACAAAAGTGAAGGTGTAGTAAAAAAACAAATGATAAGAAGCACAATGAAAAAGGCTACAGAAGCTGTTAAAGAATTTGCATTTATTTTAAGATGCCACAGGACTTTTATTGTGAACATCAACCATATTAAGGAGATTTCTGGTAATTCACAGGGGTATAAACTCAGCCTAAAAAACCTTGATTTCTCTATATATGTATCTCATAAGTATGTAAAAAGTTTTAAAGAATCCATTTAAGCCTACCCATTCACCCCTAAAACTACCTTTTTCACCACTATTTTACACAGATATCCCTTTTAGGCTTCCAATAATACCTGTTATTTTTTTTAATAGATTGTCCAACTTAGTTTTGTCGAAAATTATTGATAAAACTAAATGTTATGAAATTAAATACAACAGCAATTGTTTGTGCGTACAACGAGGAAAAAACCATTGAAAGCATTCTTAATAATATATGTGAAACAAAAAATTTTGATGAAGTTATTGTAATTAATGATGGCTCACAGGACGAAACCGAAAGCCGCATAAATGAACTTAAGCTAACTAAAAAATTTACCGCTATTCATTTGTCAGAAAACAAAGGAAAAGGTTTTGCAATGGCAAAAGGAATAGTATTAGCAAAAACCGAATTCCTGGTTTTTATTGATGCCGATTTATCAAACTTTACCCATAAACATGCCAATGAATTGTTGATTCCTATATTAAACGGTAAAGCCGATATGGTATTGGGGCAACCTACTAAAACACTAATTCATCCTGATATAAATCCTTTTAAGAGATTATCAGGACAGAGGGCATTAAAGAAAACAGATCTTATGCCTTTGATTGAGAAAATGAAAACTGTGAGATATGGCGTTGAAACCTTGATAAATATTCATTACAAAACAATGCATAAAAAAGTAAAATATGTCTCTCTGGAAAATTTATCACACCCCAGCAAATTTCAAAAAACAAAATTTCCTATAGCTATAAAGGAATTTATAATGGAAGGCTATCAAATATTAGAAATTATTTTCACAACTTCTAATGTTTCGATTAAGCTGCATAAAAACAGGGTGTTTAATCTCCTGAGTATTAATAATTAATAAATAGAGTTATGAAAATACTATTGGTCTATCCGCAATATCCTGACACTTTTTGGAGCTTTAAACATGCCCTGAAATTTATTTCAAAAAAAGCTGTAAATCCGCCCTTGGGTTTGATTACAGTTTCTTCGATGTTACCAGAAGAATGGGAAAAGAAACTGGTTGACCTCAATATCGAATCACTAAATCAGAAAGACGTACAATGGGCTGATTATATTTTTATCAGTGCAATGAATGTGCAAGCAGAATCGGCAATTGAGCTTATTGAATTGTGCAAATCACAAAACAAACAAATTGTTTGTGGTGGTCCGTTATTTACTGAGGAACCTGAGAATTTCCAGTTGGTTGACCACCTTATATTAAATGAAGCCGAATTGACATTGCCCGGATTTCTGCAAGACCTAAAAAATGGAAATCCAAAACATATCTATCAATCCGATGGATTTGCAAATTTAGAGAATACCCCCTTGCCTGATTATTCGCTGGTAAAAACCTCCAAATACAACACTATGAATTTACAATTGACCAGAGGCTGCCCCTTTAATTGTGAGTTTTGTGATATCACAGCTTTGTTCGGCCATAAGGTAAGAATCAAAACTACAGAACAGATAATAAATGAACTTGAAGCAATTTATAATACCGGATGGCGGAAAAATGTCTTTTTTGTAGATGATAATTTTATTGGAAACAAAAAAATTCTGAAGACAGATTTGCTACCGTCAATTATTCAATGGATGAAAAACAGAAATTACCCCTTTACATTTTCAACCGAGGCATCAATAAATTTATCAGATGATGACTTACTAATGGAATTAATGAGTAAAGCAGGATTCTCAACCGTATTCATAGGTATTGAAACCACCGAACAAGCAAGTTTGGAAGAATGCGGAAAAGTACAAAATACAAACCGCGACTTAATACAAAGCGTGCATCAAATTCAAGAATATGGGCTAGAAGTTAACGGTGGATTTATTTTAGGCTTTGACAACGATTCTCCTGCGGTATTTCAAAAACAAATTGATTTTATTCGGGATAGTGGGATTATTTCTGCAATGGTTGGATTATTAAATGCTCCAAAAAAGACTAGGCTTTATAAAAGATTAAAACAAGAAGGGCGTATTACGAGTGAAACCACGGGAAATAATACAGATTTTTCTCTGAATTTTATTCCAAAGATGGATAAAGAAGTTTTAATTGATGGCTATAAGAAAGTAATCAATGAAATCTATGGAGGAAATGAATATTACAATCGTGTTTTAGATTTTATACAACGATTTACGCCAAACAGAAATAATAAATTAAAACTTAATACTAATCACCTTATTGCATTCTCTCGCTCATTTTTCAGGCTAGGTATTGTAGATACTTACAGGAAACACTATTGGAATTTGTTTTTTTGGACCTTGTTCAATCGTCCAAAATTAGTTCCGTTGGCTATCACATATTCGGTTTACGGTTTCCATTTCAGAAAAATATTTAAAGACGTACTATAAATACATAGGATATCATGAATGAACTAAAAATAGGTAACTTAATCGTGAAAACGCCCATTATCCAAGGAGGTATGGGTGTTTGTGTTTCACTTTCAGGATTGGCTTCAGCAGTTGCTAATGAAGGTGGTATTGGTGTTATTTCTGCAGTCGGTATTGGGATGAAGGAACCAAATTACAGGAATAACTTCAAGGAAGCGAATAAGCTAGCTTTGAAAAAAGAAATAAGGAAAGCCCGTAATCAAACAAAAGGAGTAATAGGTGTGAACATCATGATGGCAGTTTCTGATTTTGACGAACTATTAGAAGTCGCTTTAAATGAACATATTGATGTTGTATTTATCGGGGCTGGATTACCCCTTAAGAAACCAACAAGTATAAATCGCACATTATTAGAATGTACAAACACAAAATTTATCCCCAAAGTTTCATCAGCCAGGGCTGCAAAATTAATATTTCAATATTGGTCGGAAAAATATAATCGTGTACCTGATGCGATTGTTTTGGAAGGACCTCTGGCAGGTGGACATATCGGATTTAAAAAAAATGAGATATCTGAACCTGACAAATCAATAAAATCAATATTACGGTCTACATTGCCGATTATAAAATCTTTTGAGCAAAAATATGGAATAGAAATTCCGGTTATTGTGGGAGGTGGTATATATTCAGGTAAAGATATATGGGATATGATGAGTCTGGGTGCAAAAGGAGTTAAAATGGGTACTCGATTTGTTACTACTGACGAATGTGATGCTTCTATCAAGTTTAAACAGAACTATCTATCATGTTCTTCTAACGATATTACAATAATTGATAGTCCTGTTGGACTTCCTGGAAGAGTAATAACAAACAATTATGTACAAGAAATTCAAGCAGGAAAGCAGAAACCGGTAAAATGTTCATGGAGATGTCTTAAAACATGTGATTTCAAAAAAGTACAATTTTGCATAGCTGAAGCTTTATTTAATGCAGCAAATGGAAATTTTATAAATGGTTTTTCTTTTGCAGGAACACAAGCTTTCTTGGCCGAAAAAATTATTACAGTAAAAGAAACAATTGATCAACTAAAAAATGAGTATTTTCATGAAAAACTACATTCTGAACTGACTACAACATAAGACTACTGGTTGTAATAATGTATAAAAATAATAGGCGAAACAGCAGTATATTAGAGGTTGTAACCATATTTTAGATCGTGACACTCCAACAACGAAAGATTACACTTATCTTTAGACTTTAAAACACTAAATATGGTGTATGATAATGTTGCGTAATTTAATCTTAACCTGCAGCCATATTTTAACATAACAAGACCAGTGTGGACGATTGATTATACAATATTCAACTGAAAAAATGGTTAAAGAATATCGAAAGAAATTCAGAAAGAAAAAATAAGCGAAGCAGTAGAAAATCTAAAGTAATATCATATGGAAAAAATATTTATTAAAATCATGTTTTTTATAGTTTTATCAACTCTTATCAGTTGCTCTAATATAAATAAACAACAAATAGATATTAGTCCAAACGATGTTATTCCTACTTCTGTACAGGTTGAATATCAACAAATGGAAACAATTGGTTTTATTCACTTCACAGTTAATACTTTCACCAATAAAGAGTGGGGATTTGGTGATGAGAATCCAGAAATTTTTAACCCTGCTAAGTTAGATGTTGAACAATGGGTAACTACCGCAAAATCGGCTGGATTAAAGGAACTATTGCTCACTGCTAAACATCATGACGGTTTTTGCCTATGGCCCAGCAAGTATACTGAGCACAGCATTAAGAACAGCTTATATAAAAATGGCAATGGAGATATTGTCAGAGAATTTGTAGATGCATGCAAAAAGCACGGATTAAAGGTAGGACTTTATCTATCACCCTGGGATAGAAATCACAAAGACTATGGCAGATCTGAATATATTATTTATTACAGAAATCAGCTTAAAGAATTACTTACTCAATATGGTGAGATTAATGAAATTTGGTTTGATGGAGCAAATGGCGGGGATGGATACTACGGAGGTGCTTTTGAAACTCGAAAAATTGATAGAAGTACATACTACGACTGGGATAGTACTTTTGCACTGGTAAAAGAACTGCAGCCAAATATTTCTATATTTTCTGATGCCGGGCCTGATGTACATTGGATAGGTAACGAAAAAGGATTTGCCGGTGATAGCTTTTGGTCACCTATTAAAAAAGACAAATTGATCATAGGAAGTTCTGATCCAGAGTATTTAAATTCCGGAGATCCCGAAGGTACCAACTGGATAGTCGGACAATGTGATGTTTCAATCAGGCCGGGGTGGTTCTATCACAAAGCAGAAGACAGTTTAGTAAAATCACCCCAGGAATTGGTAGATATATATTATAAGTCTGTTGGTAGAAATTCTATTTTGCTATTAAACATACCTCCTAATGATAATGGACTAATCAGTAAAGATGATGTGAATTCCCTTCTGGCCTTTAAACAGATAATTGAAGAAACATTTTCTATTAACCTTGCAACCGGAGCATCAGTTACTGCTAATAATTATAGATTAAATAGTGAATATTTCTCTCCGCAAAAAGTTTTAGACAATGATCTCAAAACATATTGGGCAACCAATGACTCTATTTTTCCGGCAGTATTAGTTATTGAATTAAATGAAGAAACACTTTTCGACAGAATTATGATTCAGGAGCCCATTAAATTAGGCCAAAGAATTAACAAATTTCAAATTGAAGTAAAGAATAAAGGAGAGTGGGAATTAATATATGAAGGAACAACTATTGGTTATAAAAAATTAATTAGAATTAACCCTACTACAGCTTTCAAAGTTCGATTAAAGATCATTCAGGCAAACAATACAGTTGCAATCTCTAATTTGGGGTTATTCAAATCTTCCGCAAAAGAAAATAGCAATGATAGCTCAATCTCCTATAATTGATGTGAATATAGTAAAATCAACTAAGTTAAGCACTAATTTAGAGTAAATTTTGCCATATAAAGAACATATAAAAATAAATCAAACAAAATGAAACCAAAAGAGATAATAGAAAAATGGGTTGAAATATTTAATCAAGGAAATGCTGAACAAATCTCGAATTTTTATCATGACGATGCAATAAATCATCAAGTAACAAATGAGCCAGTAATCGGAAAAACAGCAATCCGCAAAATGTTTGAAAATGAATTCAATCAGGCAGAAATGACCTGTATAGTAGAAAATATCTTTGAGGATGACGATTGGGGAATATTAGAATGGAAAGACCCAGCTGGATTAAGAGGATGTGGATTTTTTCAAATAGTTGATGATAAAATAAAATTTCAGAGAGGATATTGGGATAAATTATCGTTTTTAAGGCAACATAAGCTTCCGATACCAACTGAATAAAAAGCAATTAATCATAAAAGTCATAATATAGAACAAATAGGAATTATGCTTTTTATACTAACGTTGAGTAAGTTAAGAGTATCATAACATCACTAAATACGAAATAATGGCACTTGTAATAATGCATAGTAGTTGGCTGCAAGTGTAAATAAGCATCTTTTAAGTAATATTCAGTTAAACAAATATTTGTAACTTGCAGGATTGTCTAACTTAAATTCTACAAAGATGAAATGGTTGAAAAAAAAATTAACAAGTAGTTCCGGTGCTCCTGTTGTTGATAATCAAAACACCATGACTGCAGGAAAAAGAGGACCGATGTTATTGCAAGATGTTTGGTTTCTTGAAAAACTGGCACATTTTGACAGAGAAGTTATACCTGAAAGACGAATGCATGCAAAAGGTTCAGGTGCATTTGGAACTTTCACTGTAACAAATGACATTACTAAATATACAAGGGCAAAGATATTTTCTGAAATAGATAAAAAAACAGAAATGTTTGTGCGGTTTTCTACTGTAGCTGGTGAACGCGGTGCTGCTGATGCTGAAAGAGATATTCGTGGATTTGCAATGAAATTCTATACAGAGGAAGGAAACTGGGATTTGGTTGGAAATAATACACCAGTTTTTTTCCTGAAAGACCCTTTAAAATTTCCAGACCTTAATCATGCCGTTAAACGTGACCCAAAAACAAACTTACGAAGTGCTTTAAATAATTGGGATTTTTGGACAAGCCTTCCTGAAGCTCTCCATCAAGTTACCATAACAATGAGCGATAGAGGAATACCATTTTCATATCGTCACATGAATGGTTATGGTAGTCACACATATAGTTTAATCAATAACAATAATGAAAGAACTTGGGTGAAATTCCATTTCAAAACGCAACAAGGGATTAAAAATCTTACAGATCAAGAAGCAGAAACCATAATTGGAAAATGCAGGGAAAGTCATCAACGGGATTTATTGGAAAGTATTGAAAATGGTGCTTTCCCGAAATGGGATTTGAAAATTCAGTTAATGACTGATGAACAAGCAAAAAAATGTACGTTCAACCCTTTCGACTTAACAAAAATATGGTCGCATAAAGAGTATCCGCTAATTGACGTTGGATATTTTGAATTAAATAAAAACCCTGAAAATTATTTTGCAGATGTAGAACAAGCTGCTTTTAATCCTGCTAATATTGTTCCAGGAATTGGATTTTCGCCTGATAAAATGTTGCAAGGTAGATTGTTTTCATATGGAGATGCACAAAGATACAGACTTGGTGTAAATCATCATCAAATTCCAGTAAACGCATCTAAATGTCCATTTTTAAATATGTTTCATCGAGATGGAAAAATGAGAACTGATGGAAACTACGGCTCAACTTTAGGATACGAACCAAACAGCTATGGAGAATGGAAAGAACAACCTGAATTTAAAGAACCACCATTGGAGATTGACGGAGCTGCAGACCATTGGGATCATAGAGAAGATGATGATTATTACACTCAAGCTGGTGATTTATTCCGCATAATGAATAATGACCAACAACAGGTTTTATTTGAAAATACAGCAAGAAATATGGGTGATGCACCAAAAGAAATAAAAGTTCGTCACATTAAAAATTGTTTACAAGCTGATAAAGCATATGGACAAGGTGTTGCAGCATTATTAAAAATTGATTTAGATAATATGAAATAATTAATAAAACTGACTGGATAAACATCAGCACCAATAACAGCTAAAAACAATTAGCTACGCGCGGATATAATTTGAAATATAAAGATAAAATCGTAGTGCAATTATCATAGAACAATTGGCGAAAAAAAACGCAAAAAGTTCTTAGCCACACCGTTACCGCCCATGTTAAATTTTAAGGCGATATTATTATAGATTTGAATAAGATATGAAACCGTAATCCGTTTAAACACAGGCGGTAACAATCTGTATATTTTATGGCTATTAAGTTTTTCATAGTAAATGTAAGTGGTAGAGTTTTAAATTTTTTGCCGACGCGCATTCGGTTTTTTCAAAACTGGTTGATAAAAGTAGATATATGAAAATATGCAAATGATTGAGACCATTTTTTTATTTATTTAAATCAATTGAAATATTGATTCAATTTCATAATAAAGATTTAAGGCATGAATAAAACTAACAAATCCGAGAATAATAAGGGAAATGGAAATAATATACCAAGAGACCATGGTAAAGTAAGTAGAAACAAACCAAGGCAGTTCATCGGCTCTATATTCACCAGCATCCTCAAAAAGAAACACCCCCAAAAGAAAAAGGATAAGAGAAATAATGATGAAAAAATAAGGCTTTCCGAGAAAAGAAATAGACGGTTTCAAAATTGGGGAGTTGTCTTGAATTTGATTATGATAACGATTTTCGCTTTTTCTGTTTTTTATCAAGTAAGCCTTACCCGCAAAAGTATAAATCTTTCGGAAAGTGCTTTTAACATGGCAAAGATTTCCGTTTCGAGAGATAGTGTTATGAGAATAAGTGATACTTTGGCAAAAAATAGAACTATTAAAATGGAATTTAGAGCTTATCTCTCTATTGTTGATTTTGAAATTATTTCTTTCTCCCCTGGCAAACAATTTAAATATAAAATTCATCTTCAAAATACTGGGAAAACTCCTGCTCAAAAAATAAATGTATTTGCGGGGTCTAAGCAATCCAGACCAGATGTTTTTATCAATGATTTTGATACTTTGAATAAATCCAATCCTATTATTTCCTCTGGAACTACAGGAGGAAATATTGAACTTATTATCAATGTATTTCCAGATATAGTTTTTACTGAAAATGATATAACTAAAATAAAAACTGGAGAAGACCCTCTCTACATCTTGGGAATTATTAATTATGAAGATGATTTCGGGGATAAACATTATACTAGATATTGTAGGCAGGTTATTTACGATTCCGTCGATACGTTTCGATTTATATATTACAAAAATCATAATGAAGAAAAATAAAAATAATACAATTTTCACCCTATTTCTTGTACCAACTAATATATGATTCGCCTTTATTAATATATTTAAATAATCCATAATGAATAAAAGATGAAAAAGAATAAAACCTCTTATCATTATTGATTTACAGTTTACCGATTAGTTATTAATTACCGGCTAGGATAGTTTTCCAATTTACCTGTAAGCATAAGTTCCGCTTTATGCCCTCCTGTGATTTCAATGGGAGCTTTTTTTATAATTGGAGAGTATTCCATTTGACCGAAACTATATAAACCTTCTTTGTTGAACCTATAAAAAAAGTGTCTAATAAATTAAGTATCCAATAAAGTTGCAAGAAATATTCTCCAATTCATTTGCAATAAAGTGTTAATAAAATTTATATATATTTGACACGCGTATATCCAGATAAAAATAATGCACTAAAGTATTTACTTAAAGTCACTTAACTATCATAAATAATAATTGTTAAGTGATATGTTTTTAATGTTTTTTTATGAAATCATATATTATTTATTTTTTCAAGGGAATGGCCGTAGGTTTGGCAAATATAATTCCTGGTGTATCTGGAGGGACAATTGCTCTTATTACCGGTATTTTTGAAAGGCTAATAAATTCAATTAAGGCATTTGGAATTTCATCATTAACTTTATTGTTTAAAGGAAAATTTAAAGAGTTTGCAAATAAAACCGATTTATATTTTCTGGTTTCTCTATTTGCCGGAGTAATTCTTGCTATTGTATTGTTAGCAAAAATATTCGACTACCTATTTAGTCAACACCCTGTTTATATCTGGTCTTTTTTCTTTGGTTTAATACTAGCATCTGTTTACTTTGTTGGAAATACTGTTGAAAGATGGCAAGTAAATGTTATAATCAGTTTTATAATTGGAACTGCACTTGCTATAGCTTTTACTTTTTTAACACCTGCCAGTCAGAATAATAATTTTCTGTATTTGGTTCTCTGTGGTATTGTAGCTGTTTGCTCAATGATATTACCAGGCCTGTCAGGTTCTTTCGTGCTTATATTGATGGGAAACTACCAACTTGTTGCTATAGAAGCCATAAACAACCGAGATGTAAGTATATTACTACCTGTACTGATAGGTGCAGTAGTGGGTCTTGTGGCATTTTCTCATATTCTATCATGGGTATTCAAACGCTTTAAAGATCAGACAATAGCAGTACTGACAGGATTTATACTGGGTTCATTGGGAATTATTTGGCCTTGGAAAATTCCGATTGAAGAGATGTTTGGCGATAAATCGAAAGTTATAGGGTATTCCTATTTCATACCTGAATTAAATTTTGAATTATTTATTGCAATTGCAATAATGTTATTAGGTATTGTCAGCATTTGGATTATGGAACGAAATGCAAAAAATATAGAACAGAAGGGATAAGTATTAATGGATATTTACGGTTTAATAGGAAAAAACTTAGAGCATTCATTCTCACCGGATTATTTCAATAAGAAATTCCGCAGACTGAAAATTGATGCTGAATATAAGATTTTTGAATTAGATACTATTGAAGAATTTCCTAATCTTATTGCTACTAATCCTGAGATCAAAGGCTTAAATGTTACAATACCATATAAAAGGGCTATGTGGCAGTTTGTGAATTTTATTGATGAGCCAGTTAATATAACAGGTTCAACTAATACAATTAATATCATTCGAAAAAACAATGAAGTATATCTTTGTGCCTACAATACTGATGTTATTGGTTTTGAAAAAACCATTAAAAAAATCTTAAAAAAACGAAAAAATATTAATGCATTAATAATTGGCACAGGAGGTAGTGCCAACAGTGTAGCTTATGTTTTACGCAAGTTAGGAATAAATTTCTCTTTTGTTACCCGATACCCATCCAAATTAATGCACACTCATTATTCATGGATTGACAAAGAAAAAATTATGGAGAACTTATTAATAATAAATACGACTCCTATTGGCATGTATCCTAATGTAAATGACTACCCAGAAATACCTTATGAGTATATCACAGCTGATCATATTATGTACGACCTGGTTTATAACCCCATAGAAACTATGTTCATAAAAAATGGCAAAAAGCAAGCTGCCACATGTATAAACGGGATACAAATGCTTGAAATACAAGCTGAAGCATCTTGGGATATATGGTCAAAGAGAGTTAATACCAATTAGTCACCAAAATAAGCCTTAAAATCTTTATCTTTTCCATCTTATCTTCTTAAAATATTTCTTCTGTCCGCCTTAGGTGAATGCAACAAATATTTTAAATCAATAAGCAGAAAAATATTTTGTTTTATAAGGCTCATTCTGATAACTAATTGGTATAGCTCTTCCTTATGAACATTAAGCTTTAGAGCTCCTTAACATTTGTTGAAGAAGCAACTTTATCATACTCCTCAATTGGCAAACAAGGACATAGATTCCTATCCCCAAAAGCATCATCAATTTTGGCAACTGGTGTAAAATATTTAGCATCTCTCACCCACTCAAGTGGATATGCAGCTTTTTCACGATTGTAGGGCATTTCCCAATTGTCACTAATTAGCATCTCTGCCGTATGAGGCGCATTTACAATAACATTGTTTTTCTTCTCACTCCTACCCTCCTCAATCTCCTTTATTTCTTCTCTTATTGTTTTCATTGCTTCAACAAAACAGTCCATTTCTTTTAATGGTTCACTTTCTGTGGGTTCAACCATAAGAGTACCATGAACAGGGAAGGCAACTGTAGGAGCATGAAAACCATAATCCATGAGCCTTTTAGCAATATCATTAACCATTACATCAGCTGATTTACTAAACTGATTACAGTCAACAATCATTTCATGGCCAACACGTCCATTATTACCACGATATAAAATCGGGTAATGATCCTTAAGCTCATTCATCATATAGTTTGCATTCAAAATTGCCATTTTTGTTGCTTCGGTAAGTCCTGTTGCACCAAGCAGTTTCAAATAACCATATGAAATTAGCAATACAAGGGCACTACCAAATGGTGCTGAAGATACAGAATGATTTTTTCTGTTATCAATATCCTGCGACATAATATGACCAGGAAGAAATGGAACAAGATGTTCGGCAACTCCTATTGGTCCAACACCAGGGCCACCGCCGCCATGTGGAATGCCAAATGTTTTATGTAGATTTAAATGACAAACATCGGCACCAATAGTACCAGGATTAGTTAAGCCAACTTGTGCATTCATATTAGCACCATCCATATATACCTGACCACCATTTTCATGAACTATACTAATAACCTCTCTGATACTTTCTTCAAAAATACCATGAGTAGACGGATAGGTTACCATTATGGCGGCCAACTCATCCTTATATTGTTCAGCTTTTTGCTTTAAATCATCAATGTCAATATTACCATTTTCGGCAGTTTTAACAACCACAACTTTAAAACCAGCCACAACAGAACTGGCAGGGTTTGTTCCATGAGCCGAAGCAGGAATCAAACAAATATTACGATACGACTGACCAATACTTTTTTGGTAATCATTAATAACCAATAATCCGGTATACTCACCAGCAGCACCAGAATTTGGTTGAAATGATACTGCTGAAAACCCAGTAACTTCACTTAATATACTATTCATTTCAGCAATAATTTCCAAATAACCCACGGCTTGATCTGCAGGAACAAAGGGATGAATATCCGTAAAATCAGGCCAGCTTATTGGCATTAATTCTGCTACAGCATTAAGCTTCATAGTACACGATCCAAGCGGAATCATCGAGCGGTTTAATGCAATATCTTTATTCTCGAGCTTCTTCAGATATCGCATCATTTCGGTTTCCGATTGGTAGTTGTTAAAAGCATCATGAGCCATAAAGCCAGATGTTCTAATCATATGCTTTGGGTGAACATCTTTTGAGAGAATGTCAGTATCTGTAAAACTTAATTCAAATTTCTCATTACCTGCTGCTTTCGCAAATATAGCCGCCAGCATAGCAATATCATTTTCGGTTGTTGTTTCATCTATACTAACACCAACGTGTTCATTATCATCAAAATATCGCAGATTTATTTCATAACCTAATGCAATGGTTTTTAGTTTATCAACAACTACATTTTTAGGCACTTTAATGTATAGAGTATCAAAAAAGAATTTGTTTTTATTTTCATAACCCAGTGCTTCAATTGATTTAGCTAACGAAACAGTTAACTGATGTATTTTAGAAGCAATTTCTTTAAGTCCATCCCTTCCGTGATAAACTCCATAAAAGCCAGCCATTATGGCAAGTAGTGCTTGAGCTGTACAAATATTAGATGTAGCCCTTTCGCGCTTAATATGTTGCTCACGCGTTTGTAAAGCCATTCGTAGGGCTTTATCACCATTTATGTCTTTCGAAATACCAATAATCCTACCCGGAATATTACGTTTATAGTTTTCAACCGTAGCAAAATAAGCAGCATGAGGTCCACCAAAACCCATTGGAACACCCAACCGCTGTGACGACCCAAAAACAACATCTGCACCCCATTCACCGGGAGGTGTTAACAGAGTTAAGCTCAATATATCTGAAGCCACTGCAATAGGAGTATTATTTTCTTTAGATTTTGCAACAACACTACTGTAATCAGGTATTTCACCTTTTTGGTCAGGATATTGAATCATGCAACCAAAAACCTTATCAGTAAATTCAAAATCATTGCAAGATGTAATTTTCAATATAATATCCTTCGATTCAGCTCTTGTTTTTAGTACTGCTAGTGTTTGTGGAAACATATTTTCGGATACCAAAAACACATCTGCATTATTTTTAACACTTGCTCTGGGACGTGAGTTAAAGAACATCAACATTGCTTCTGCTGCAGCTGTACCTTCATCAAGTAATGATGAGTTTGCTATTGGTAAACCTGTTAGGTCAGAAATCATAGTTTGAAAATTCAATAAAGCTTCTAATCTTCCCTGCGAAATCTCTGCCTGATATGGCGTATATGAAGTATACCAACCGGGGTTTTCAAAAACATTCCTCAGAATAACAGGAGGCACAATAGTATTATAATAACCCATTCCAATATATGATTTGAAAACCTTATTCTTTTTAGCGAGTTTTCTCATATGATTTAAATACTCATATTCGCTTAAACCTTCTTCAAAATTAAAACCCTCCTTTAACCTAATATCTTCAGGAATAGTTTGATTAATTAATTGATTAACTGATTTTAACCCCATACGGTCTAACATATGTGCTACATCATTTTTAGATGGACCATTATGCCTGTTTACAAAGTTTTTAGTATTCATTATGCTATTTATTATTTCTTTTTGAACTATGTTTTTTAGTCGTTGCAAATATTGCTTGCAGCAATGTGCAAAATTAAGAATCTTATTAATGAATAGAGCTTTTTTCTGTTAAGACTTGTTATAAATTTAACACTAGTTATTAACCGATTTTGTAAAGTAGTGAATTGTGAAAAGTTAATCATTTAAACATTCACTCATTCAATCATTTAACCATTCAATCATTTAACCATTAAAAAAGGGAAGCTGACTAAACAACCTCCCTTTTCTTTTATAATTTATTAAGCATTATTGCTTAATTCTCATTTTATAGAATGATCTCCAAACAAAGTATAATGCAACTAATAAAAATGCAATACCTACGTAATGAGAAGCGGCTCTAAATTGAGGTGAAATGGCGATTTCCATAGCAAGCAATCCGAATAATGTTGTAAACTTAATTACAGGGTTAAGAGCTACTGAGGATGTATCTTTAAAAGGATCACCAACGGTATCTCCAACAATTGATGCATCATGCAATGGAGTTCCTTTTTCCTGCATATCAACTTCTACTACTTTTTTAGCGTTATCCCATGAACCTCCGGCATTTGCCATAAATATAGCTTGAAATAATCCAAAGAAAGCTATTGATAATAAATAGGCAACAAACATAGACACAGGAGCATTTGAGAATTCAGTTGGTGCTGATAGAAAAGCAAAAGCAAGAGCAAAGGAGAATATTGCAATAAATATATTCCACATTCCCTTTTGAGCATAAAGTGTACATATTTTAACCACTTCCCTCGACTTTTCAACATCTGCTTTCATAGGTGCATCGGGATCAAGATTGATATTATGTTTTATAAAATCAACAGCACGTGCTGCACCTGTAGTAACTGCCTGAATTGAAGCGCCTGTAAACCAGTAAATAACAGAACCACCAAGTAAGAATCCCATAATTGTATAAGGGTTCAACAGGTTAAGAATTTCTTCTGGTTTTACATGCAAAGTATGTTCAATCACTAAAATCAATGCAAAAATCATAGTAGTTGCACCTACCACAGCTGTACCAATAAGTACAGGTTTGGCTGTAGCTTTAAATGTATTACCAGCTCCATCATTAGCTTCAAGATAATATTTTGATTTTTCAAAATCAGGAGTAAAACCAAAATCTTTTTTAATTTCAGCTACTGTTTCTTCTCTGTTTTCCTCAATTAAAGATAATTCATAAATAGACTGTGCATTATCTGTAACAGGTCCGTAACTGTCAACAGCAATTGTAACAGGGCCCATTCCAAGCATTCCAAACGCAACTAAACCAAAAGCAAATATTGATGGATAAATCATAAATGCATCCAAGCCAAACGTACTTGCATAATAGGCAATAAACATTAACAAGAAAAACACCATACCTTGCCAAAATGCACTAAAATTACCTGCTACCAATCCAGAAAGTATATTTAGTGATGCTCCACCTTGTTTTGATGCTTCTACAACTTCAGCAACATGTGTTGATTTTGGGCTTGTAAATAGCTTTGTAAATTCGGGTATCAAAGCAGCTCCCAAAGTACCGGCACTGATAATAACCGAAAGACTAATCCAAAGATTGTTTGGTAACTCTTTAATTGTAAGATAACTAACAATAAACGTTACTACAATTGAGAGTAATGAAGTTATCCAAACAAGTGAAGTAAGTGGTTTTTCAAAATCAAGATCGTCAACATTATTATATTTAGCTTTTGTAATGACACCGTTAATCCAGAATGAAACAATTGATGTTACAATCATAAGGATCCTCATAACAAATATCCAGGTTAAAAGTTGGATTTGGTTGGCAGGATCTGTAACAGCCAGGAGTATAAATGAAATAAGAGCAACACCGGTTACACCATAAGTCTCAAAACCATCAGCAGTTGGTCCAACACTATCACCGGCATTATCACCAACACAGTCGGCAATAGTACCTGGGTTACGTGGATCATCTTCACCAATTTTAAAGATCACCTTCATAAGGTCAGAACCAATATCAGCAATTTTAGTAAAAATACCACCAGCAATTCTTAATACAGAAGCACCTAATGATTCACCAATAGCAAAACCAATAAAACTTGCACCTGCATATTCGCCAGGTACAAATAGTAGTATTATAAGCATCATCATTAGCTCCAATGAGATGAGCACAACTCCGATACTTATACCAGCATTTAAAGGTATATTGAGTAACTTAATCGGTTTTCTTTCTAAGGATGCAAAAGCCATACGTGAATTGGCAAGGGTATTCATCCTTATACCAAACCATGCAACACTGTATGAACCAAGTATTCCGATAACAGTCCACCCAAGTATCATTGCAACTCCGCCAATTCCAAAATTAACATCGCTAAGCCATCCAAAATAGAAAGCTACTGCAGCCCCAATGAATACGAACAGAATAGCAAGAAATTTACCTTGTTGGATAAGATAGGTTTTTGCTGTTTCAAATATAACCTGTGCTACATCTAGCATTGATTTATGTGCCCTGATTTTTTTTACCTGAACAAATTGATAAAAACCAAATAGGAAACCAGCAAGTGTGATCAGGAATCCCCAGTACAAAATCGACTGGCTTTTTACTCCTTCAGGAATAACAAGGTCAGCTTCACTTGCCGATGCCATAATAGGCGCAGCAAATAAAGCAAAAATTGTAAAAAATTTTCTCATAACTACTTTATTTATTGATTTAAACTACAAAAATTTCAATCGTTTGCATTAAAGTCGGCTAAAATATAAATAATGATTTAATTGTTGCTATAATAATTGTAATTGTTATGATTATTTGATTAACAAATACTATTTAGTAAAAATGTGAAATTATAATAAAAGTAATTATTTCTGTATATATCTTTATTTCAGTCAAGTACACGCATATCAACGATTTGTTAGTAAGTAGCAAAAAAACTATTAATTAATTCATCTGCTAAACATTAAAAGTTTTTTAATTTTATAAATTATTTAAAAGCAAAATGAAGAAGGTAAAACTTGAAATTGTTGGAATGTCGTATAGCCAATCGCAGAGTGGTGCATATGCACTAATACTCGGTATTCCAGGGCAAAAAAAAAGGTTACCAATTATTATTGGAAGCAATGAAGCTCAGGCAATTGCCATTGAACTTGAGAAGATGAATCCATCCCGACCATTAACACATGATTTGTTTAAAAATTTTGCTACTCATTTTGATATTAATATTAATGAAATTATTATTAATAAATTTGAAGAAGGAATATTCTATTCAAGCTTAATGTGTGAATATAAGGGTGTAATTTCTGAGATTGACAGTAGAACCTCTGATGCAGTTGCTATAGCATTGAGGTTTAAGTGCCCCATATTTGTTTATCAAAGTATTATTGATGAAGCCGGTATCATGCTTGAAGATGAACCTATTGGCGATGATCCTGAGTCAAGTCAAGTAACACCAAAACCCTTTAAAGAGTCTTCTGATTACAGTAAATATTTAATTGAAGAATTGGAGGATATGATTAAAACTGCTATTGAAAACGAGAATTATGAAGATGCATCCAAAATAAGGGATGAAATTAAAAAACGTAAGATTACATAAATACTAAAATCCCTTTTGTTACATAGGTTTTATTGTCATCTCGAATGACGCAGGAGGAGAGATCCCCTGAGAATATTGATTTTTGCTTAGGAGATTTATCGTCATTCCGCTCAGCTCCATTTCCGAAATGACATGCGTGTTCTTAGGAGGTTTCTCACCTTCCTAATGCGGATCAAAATTACAACAAGTTCTCATGGCTTATTCTAAAGTTTCACTTCTACTACTTCGCTGGAATTGTGCTTGTGCCTAAATAAAATGGCGAACAATATGGCAACTACTAAGGAATATGCAGCAAATGTGAGCCAAATACCCTGCCATTCATAATGACCATTGGCATCTTTAAAGAAATTATCAATCATTAGTCCACTACTCCAACTCCCCAATATGGCACCAAAGCCGTTAGTCATCATCATAAAAACTCCTTGAGCACTTGCACGAATACTTGAATCAGTTTGAGTTTCTACAAATAAAGAACCTGAAATATTAAAGAAATCGAATGCCATACCATATATAATATTCGATAGAATAATCATCCAAAGAGCTTCAGCAGGATTTCCAAAACCAAAAAAAGCAAACCGTAATACCCATGCAAACATGCTGATTAACATTACTTTCTTAATTCCAAAACGTAACAAGAAAAAAGGAATTGCCAGAATAAATAAAGTCTCCGACATTTGAGAAATCGACATAATAATAGCCGGATATTCAATTGTTAGTAAATCTGTATATTCGGGTACTCTTGCAAAATCGTGTAAAAAAGTATCTCCATAAGCATTTGTTAATTGCAACGAAGCGCCCAATAACATAGAAAAAATAAAGAACAATGCCATCTTACGATTCTTGAATAAAGTAAATGCTTTAAGTCCTAATGACTCTACAAATGATTTGCTTTTAGCCCCCTTATTTACGGCACATTTAGGAAGTGTAAATGAGAAAAAACCGAGCGCCAGCGAAGCAGCAGAAGCCACGTAAAATTGCATTGATGATGTCTCAATTTTTAGCAAACTTACTGTCCACATAGCAACAATAAACCCAATAGTGCCAAATACTCTGATGGGTGGATAGTGCTTAATTACCTCTAATCCAGCACCATTCAAAGCCGAATAAGCTACAGTTATTGAGAGGGAAATAGTTGGCATATAAAAAATCATATTTAGCAACATCACCCAAAAGAAGGCTGTGGGATTATTTACTTCGGGTAACATAAAAAGTACAATAGCACCTATTATGTGAAATATGCCCAATAGTTTTTCAGCATTTACCCACCTATCGGCAATTATACCGGCTATGGCTGGCATAAATAAAGAGGCAATACCCATGGTAGAGAAAATTATACCGAAATCTGTCCCACTCCATTCTCTATTCTGAAACCAATATCCTCCAATAGTAATGAGCCATGCACCCCAAATAAAGAACTGTAAAAAGTTCATTACTGTAATCCGAAACTTTATACCCATCTTATGTTTGTTTAAACAGTTTTTTGAAAAAATCGAATTGGCAAATGTAAACTTTTATACTTCTATTTCAAATACAGCCAACTTGTTTTACTAATTCAAATTATACATTTATTTAGTAGTATATTTTATGTGTTCTACAAAATTTAGATTGTAAATAATTGATAATGAACATAATATCAATTGCAGTTTTATTTGATCAGTTTTTCTGTTTTTAGATTAGATTATGTTAATAACTTTGAACCCGAAATCTATATACATAATTCCGTTTCTTGACTCTAATAATATTAGATCAAAAAAAATACTATAAAATGAAACAATATCTCGATCTTCTTGATTTAGTACTTGATAAAGGAGTTGAAAAAACCGACAGAACAGGCACAGGAACCAAGAGTATTTTTGGAGCTCAATTAAGGTTTAACCTAGAGGATGGATTTCCAATGGTTACAACTAAAAAACTCCATCTAAAATCAATAATATATGAATTATTATGGTTCTTAACCGGCGATACAAATATTAACTATCTTAAAGAAAATGGAGTTAGGATTTGGAACGACTGGGCAGATGAGAACGGTGACCTTGGACCTGTATATGGAGCTCAATGGAGAAACTGGAACAATGATGGTATTGATCAAATTCAAGAAGTTATTGAGCAAATAAAAACTAATCCTGATAGCCGCCGTCATATTGTAGCAGCATGGAACCCGAGTGTATTGCCCGACACCAGCATTTCGTTTTCAGACAATGTAGCCAAAGGAAAAGCTGCACTCCCACCCTGCCATGCGTGGTTTCAGTTTTATGTTGCTGATGGCAAATTATCATGCCAGTTATATCAGCGAAGTGCAGATATATTTTTGGGAGTACCCTTTAACATAGCATCATATGCATTATTAAATTTAATGGTAGCCCAAATTACAAACCTTAAACCAGGCGAATTTGTACACACCTTTGGTGATGCACATATTTATCTGAATCACATGGATCAAGTTAACCTACAACTTAGTCGTAAACCAAAAAAACTACCAATTATGGAAATTAATCCATTGGTAAAGAATATTTTTGATTTTAAGTTTGAGGATTTTGAAATTGTTGATTATGATCCACATCCGGGAATTAAAGGCGAGATAAGCGTCTGATGAGTTGACAATAATTTATAATGTTCTGTTATTTTGAGCATAGCGAAGAATCTAAAATAATATTATTGTATTAAATAAGAGATTCTTCGCTATGCTCAGAATGACAAAAAAAGAAAACGTATAATAAAAATGAATAAAGACATATCAATAATAGTTGCCATAGCATCCAACAATGCAATTGGAAAAGACAATGACCTACTGTGGCATATTTCGAAAGATTTACTTAGATTTAAGGAAATAACAAAAGGCCACTACATTGTTATGGGAAAACGAACTTATTATTCGCTTCCTGTCAGGCCTTTACCAAATCGTACAAGTTTGATTATTACAGATATAGCAAATGAAGTAATTGACAATTGCTTAATGGCATACTCCATTGAAGATGCTGTAAATAAGATGGATACATCAAATGAGAATTTTATAATTGGTGGTGGGTCAATCTATAAACAGTTTATGCCTCTTGCAAACAAACTATACATTACACGTGTTCATAAAGACTTTGAAGCTGATACTTTTTTTCCTGATATTTCGTTAAATGAATGGGAATTAATATCTCAGGAAAATATCACTGATGATCCTCAAAACAACTTTTTTTACACATTTGAAATTTACAGTAGAATATAATTATGAAGCACAAACTAAAAGGTAGTTTATTATTCATACTATCAATTTCTCTCTTTATTGCATCATGTCATAAAGAAAATACATCATTTGATTACAATATGGCTATTGAAACTGTTTCGGATTATGTTGACACACAACAAATGACTAACTTGTTGCTTAATACATACTTTAAATCAATTACAGATTCTACTTTAATTACAGATGGAATTGCAGAAATTGACGGAGCAGATGTTAACTACTCAGCTGACCCTGCAATAATCACTATACTATACTCTTGGGCAAAATATGATAGTTATGGCCACTTAAGAAAGGGCAAGTATGAAGCAAGCACTGAATCAAGCTTTTTTGATTCGTTAGCTATTATAAACATTAATTTTAGCAACTTCTTTTATGATAGTAGTGCAATTAGCGTTGGAAATTTCTCAATTGAAAATATGGGTACTACAACAAACAATAATTATTTATTTAAAGTTGAGGCAACAGACATTCTTATAAAATATCATGATTCAACCGGCAATATTAGTTATCAGGTTGAACAAAATTACTTAAGAGTTAAAAATCCTTCAACACCTTACCATACAAACGATGACTATTTTAGGATTTCAGGAAACATGACTGGAATAGCCCGAAACAATAATTCATTTACCAGCTCAACTCAAGACACAAACAACTTATTAGTTTATTACTCATGTCCATGGATTAAAGGTGGTACAGCTGAAATTGAACTACCCGGATTTATTTATAATGCATCGGTTGATTTCTTTAATGATGGTGAATGCCGCAATCATTATTCTATTATTACGAACGAAACTTTATTCTTAAAGAAATTTGATCCTGAATAATTCACTCACAACTAATTATCTCTGCATTAATTCATCACCTCCCAACACAACAATTACGAACCCTACTTCTTCATAAGTTCCTCAATTTTTTCCTTCATCTTATCAAATTCCTCCCTATCAAATAAGCGTGTAAGATATGCTATTTTCCTTTCTTTATCAATAACAACATTACGGGTAACGCCGCTATTTTTGTATGAAAACTTCAGAAATATATCTCCACCAGGATCAAGAGCCATCGGGTAAGTAATTTTCATTTTTTCAGCAAAAGCACGCACTTTTTCAATTGGTTCATCGTAATCAACACCAATTAGTACAAAATCATCATCTTTATATTTTTGCCAAACTTCCTCTTCAAGAAACGGCATTTCTTTTCTACATACAGAACACCAGCTTGCTGTAAACTGAAGTACTACAACCTTCCCCTCTAGCTTATCAAGACTTAATTTTGTACTATCAGTTAAAGTAAAATGAATATTGTCAACAATATCACCAACCTTAATATGATAACCCCTATCTACTTGTTCCTTATTTTGTTCACTACATGAAACTAAAAAAATCAATATAAAAACGTATAATAGTAAGGATACTCTATTCATAATAAGTCATTTTTTAAGGGGGGCAAAAATACTAATTTGTTGTTTATAATTTCACAGTTGCAACTCATTTTACTATTCGCTGGCACTTAATGAATATTCTATTTATTAAATGCTAAGATTGTCTTCGATTAATTAATTGCTACTAACAAATATATTTACAAAAAAATATTAATTTTGTTAAATATTGGTTAATCTTTAACAATTATAGATTGGAAATCAATTAATAAGCTACTTTGCGCACCTTTTTGTATTATTAGTCTAACAATCAACAAATATTTTTTTATAATGATTAAAAAAACTTTATTATTACTCGTTTTCTTCAACTTACTATCTTATACACCAAACTTGTATTCTCAAAATGTTACTACCGAGAAAGCCAGTAGTTACGGAAAACTAACTAAACCTATTCTCGTTCCAAGTATAGCACAACAAATTAAAGATGGTACTTTTATTGGAATTGATCCTGATGAAGAACCAAAAGCAGGTGCACCAAAACGAAGAGGAGCAAATATAAATGTGCCAGGTAAAGGGTTACCAATTGGTAACGATGCTTTAGTAAATAACCAAAAGTCTGCAGTAAGCCATTTGGGTAAGGATCCATCATTAGTTTTTGATGCCAATATATCTGTTTACACGCCATCTGATCCAACTGGTGCAGTTGGCCCAAACCATTTTATTGGTGGATGGAATACCGGGTTTCGAATTTTTGACAAAGAAGGCAATCCTTTAGCTCCTGCTGCTTCACTAGGAACTTTATTTCCAGGAAATACCATAGGCGACCCAATCGTTTTTTATGATGCTGAAGCTGATCGTTTTGTTATTACTGAATTTGATAGTAACCCGAATGGATTTAACATGGCTATTTGTCAGGGTTCCGATCCTGTTAACGATGGATGGTATATTTACACAACAGGTTTTGGTACAGGCTCATTTCCTGATTATACAAAATTCTCGGTATGGTCGGATGGTTATTATGTTACTGCAAATATTGGTGCATCAAACAGAGTGTTCGCAGTTGAGCGTGATTCTATGTTAGTTGGTGGTTCGACACAATTTGTAGGATTTCCCTTAACAGGAATCAGAACCTCAGGGTTTTATAGCCCACAGTTTTTCAATGTAACAAATGATGACTTGCCTTCTGCAGGAAATGCATCAGTTGTTTATATGCAAGATGATGCCTGGAGTGGTGTTTCAACTGATCATTTAAAAATATGGACAGTAAATGTGGACTGGGATGATATTGCTAATTCCACTATATCAGGTGCACAGGAAATAATTACAACACCATTTATTTCTGTATTTGATGGTGGGTCTTTTTCTAATGTTCCCCAACCTAGTGGACCCAACCAGGATGTTCTTCAAGCCACAATAATGAATCAAGCTCAATTTAGAAAGTTTACCGACTATAATTCTGCAATATTTAATTTTGTTGTTGATACAGATGGAACAGGGGCTGAACTTGCAGGTATTCGCTGGTTCGAACTACGTCAGGATAATGATGGAGATCCTTGGGAAATATATCAGGAAGGAACCTATATTTCTCCTTACAATGACAAACATGCCTTTTCAGGTTCAATGGTAATGGATGGTCAAGGTAATATTGGTATGGGTTATACAACATGTAACCAAAATGAAAAAATAGCAATCAACTATACTGGCAGATATGCTGCTGACCCATTGGGAACCATGACTATAGATGAAACGCTTATTGCTCAAAGCACATCCAATAATAATTCAAACAGACTTGCTGATTATGTTCAATTATCCGTTGATCCTGTAAATGATAAAACTTTTTGGCATATTGCCGAATACTTTGTTAACAATCAAAGAACTGATGTAGTTGGTGTTTTTCAAATAGCTTCTAATTTTATTAATGATGTAGGTGTTGCAAATATTGACGAACCTATGGATGGAGAATTATCAGATACAGAGACTGTAACAATTACAGTTTTTAACTATGGTGAAGATGAGCAGACTGATATTCCCGTTAGCTTTCAAGTTGATCAGAGTGATCCTGTTAATGAAATCATGGCAGGACCAATTGCTTCAGGAGAATCAGTACAATATACCTTTGTAGCAACAGCCAACCTAGGTACTTTAGGCCAAACATATCAAATTACAGCTTATACAGCCCTCGTTGGGGATGAAGATATGTCAAACGACACCATTAGAAAAGATGTAACTTATATTTCTGGTAATGATATTGGAGTTGTTGCAATTACATCTCCTGTTTCAGGAGGCAACTTATCACGCGAAGAAGAAATAATTGTAACAATTGAGAATTTTGGTGCAAACGAACAAAGTAACTTTGATGTAACTTACAACCTCGATGAACTAATTGTTACCGAACAGGTTCCAGGTCCTCTTACATTAGGTACTCCTATTAGCTATACATTTACTCAAACCGGCGATTTTTTAGAATTCGGAACATACTTACTATCTTCTTACACATCACTCCCAGGTGATACAGATCTTTTCAATGACACTACAACAACAGAAATTACAGTTAGCATGTGTCAGCCTGAATCTGATTGTTCAAGAGGTGATGGTTTTTACTTGTTTGAATTGGGAACAATTAATAACGTAACCGAATGCTCACCAAATGGGTATGGTGATTACACTAATCTATCAACTGAACTTGTAAACAATACCGTAAATGAATTAACTGTTGTTACACACTATGGCGATCAATTTTTTAAAGTTTGGATAGATTTTAATGACAACTTTGTTTTTGAAGAAGATGAAGTTATAATTAACAACAATATAATAGCTCTTGGTTCAGGAAGTGGTGTTTTCTCAAAGACTGTACCAATTGTTATTCCGTATAGCGAAAATTTAGGTCAACATTTATTAAGAGCTAAATCCAACTGGCGTGCACCAGTACCTGCTGACGCATGTCAGAGGACTGAATACGGTGAAACCGAGGATTATATGGTTGATATTACTGTAAATATTGGTGTTAACGAAATCCCATTAGCTAGTACCGATATGGTTATCAAAACTTTAGGAAATAATAAATTTGAAATTTCCTTGGAATCTACTGAAGTAACAGAAACCCTTATTATTAACCTTCATAATGTACTTGGGCAGAAATTAGTTGAAAACAGAGTAGAAAATATCAATGGAAGATATGTTTATAATCTTGATATGTCATATGCAAAACCCGGTGCTTACATTATCAGGTTAGGGTCATATGAGTATGGGAAAGTAAAGCGAATATTCGTGAAATAATTACCAAAACTTCTTTTTGTCATTCTGAACAAAGTGAAGAGTCTCTATTTTAGATTGTTAAGAGCTTCTTCACTTTGTTACCAATGACAGCGCTTTGTAATAGGTTATATTAACAAAATAGTATTTTTATTAAAAATATATTTCGTTGAAATAGCAACATGCCTGCCGGATGAGCCAATGCCAATTAGTTGAGAAATGAAGTTCAGAAATGAACGTCTTTGCGAGGAAGTATGACGAAGCAGCCTCAATACTAAAGGACATATGACTTAACCCTATTACTTAACAACAACAATTTTATTCTTATAAACCTTATCCTCTCCTATTGTTGTCTTGATAAAATAAATTCCATTATCCAGGGTTGAAAGGTTAAGAGTGACTTCTTTAAGGCTACAATTAAACTCCTTCGATAAAATTTCTGTACCAACAATATCGTATAGAGTAATTTTAACAACTCCTGTTGTTTCGGGAATATTAATGATTATATTATTTTTTGCAGGATTTGGGTAAATCTTAAGTTCATCTATTTTATTATCCCTAATATCCGACAGTACATTTGCAACCCCATTAAAGTACTCAAGTCCTCCCGAATAGTTCCCCACAATCATCTCCAAATTAGATTCTGAATATAAATTACAAATTGCAGCTCCAGTTCGCATTCCCCTGTCAAAATTAATGTTATTTGTATCCAATAATGAATTTAATTGATTTGACTCAGTAAATTTTCCATCAATATTATTATCAATATCTATATAATAATAAATCACTCCCTGTTCCGAGCCTACTACCAACCCTGTATTCTGATTGTCATCCCTAAAAAAGGAAGGTGTGCTATAACCATTCCAGGAAACTGAATAATCGGTAACATTTATTTTCCCCAAACTGTCGGTAACATATGTAAAATCAGGAAATCCGATGCTACCATTATTTTCATAAAAACTAATATTACCTGCTTTTTCACCTATTATTAAATCTTTAATACCATTTTTATTAAGATCAAACAATTGAGGTGCACTATAATCGCCAACATCAATATTCAAATAATCCTCTGTAACAATCTCAAAATCATCACTAGCTTCATTATATCGGGCATATATGATACTACCATCACTTTCTCCAATAAGCATATCAGCATTCCCATCTCCATCAATATCATCAAATGCAGGTATCAATCCAGTTTTTTTTAAACTACTTAGTCTGGCAAAATCCCGATCCCAAAGCTGAAATTTTGGATTATGAACAGTTCCTATATTCTTGTAATAGGCTATATGTGAGTAATAAACAGAATATAAAAAGTAATTAACATAATACGAGTAACTATAATACCCATAATTACCTATGAACAAATCTTCTAACCCATCTCCATCCCAGTCATAAATTACCGGATATGCCCCCGAGCCAACATCAATCATATCCGACTGAAGAAAATTTGTTTGTGCAAGTTCAAAAACAGGGCTTGTATCGGTACCCGAATTACTATAGTACCAGCTACTATTTTTATTTCTGGAGGTAATAATCCCGGGATCAAAAGGAGAAACTAATAAATCCTTAATATTATCATTATTTACATCAGTATAGGCAGCCAACGGCATCGAAAATAATTTTACCATACTGGTTCCTTGCGGAAAAAGAGTATCAGCATATGAAATAAATGCATCATCTGTTGTTCCATTATTAAACAAAGCAAACAATTCAGGATAATCAACATCACCTAGCAGCAAATCAACTTGACCGTTGTCATCAAAATCATGAAGCAGGAGAGTTGATCCTGTATGTCTTTCATTCCTCACGATATTAGGATTTGCATGATATGTACCCGGCATACATGTATCAAAATATAATATATTCGATTCATCGCTTTCTGCAAAATGCCCCCAACAATAAGTAGTATGCTCATAATCAAGCGAATCAGCGTTACCATATTTCTCCATCGATAAATTTTTATGCATACCTAAAAATGATCCTAATACTCCAAATGTTAGTATATCAAGGTCACCATCGTTGTCCACATCATAAATTCCCGGATAATCGGCACTAGTAACAAACAAGTTCACATAACCACCAGGTAATAAGGTTTTTAAATATGGATAAACCACTAATTCGAATTTCAATTGAGTATCAGAAATATTTTTATAAACCATCATACTACCATACCCCGGTGAGTATGTGAATATATCATTTTTTCCATCCATATTATAGTCAGCAAATATCACCCACTCATAAAAATCAGGTATCTGATCAGAATATTGAGGAGCAAAACTATAATCAATTTCATTTTCAGTTTCATTATTTATAAAGCACATTTTCCTGTTACCCCTTCTGTCAAATGCTAATAAATCTTTTCTTCCATCCATATTCAAATCCACATCACAATACTGTATTGCATCCATTCCGCCTGCCCAAGGAAATAAGAGCGATTCGTTAAATCCATCATTATCTAGCTTATTATAAACAGATTGTGAAAATAATTCACTATAAACAATAAGTAATATACTTATAATTTGAACAATTCTAATTGTAATTTCTTTCATCTGTTTAAAATTTATTAATTGTCTGAATTTATACTAATTAAAAATTTGTGCACATCTGCAAACGCTTCGCTTTCGCATAAACTTATTTTAATCATTTTTTGTATGGTATGTTTAAAAAAGTTTATGCTCATTTCATAATATTTATAAATATTAAATAATATTTTCCCAAAATTACGCATTTAACATATAGAGTAATCATAAATATGTACAATAAATACGCTTGTTTGTTCCTTATTCGAATAGATTATACTTTTGTACAATAATTAACAACACTATTATTATGACAAAAATACTCGTTGTAGATGATGAAAGCAGCATTAGGCGTACATTAAAAGAAATATTGGAATTTGAGAAGCACGATGTTGACATTGCCGCCAATGGCATAGAAGCAATTGATATGGCTAAGGAGATTAGCTATGATGCAGTATTACTTGATATTAAAATGCCTGAAATGGACGGTATGGAAGTACTTGATAAACTTATGGAATTTAGTGACGTTCCTGTAATTATGATTTCCGGGCATGGAACTATTGAAACAGCTGTAGAAGCAATAAAGAAAGGTGCTTACGATTTTATTGTGAAACCACCCGATTTAAACCGATTATTAATCTCTGTAAGAAATGCAGTTGACAAAAAAGAACTGGTCTCACAAACAAAACAACTTAAAAAGGAAGTTAACAACAAATATGAAATCGTGGGTGAATCCGATTTAATGATTTCATTAAACCAACTGATAACGAAAGTAGCTCCCACTACTGCCAGAGTTCTTATAACAGGTGAAAATGGGTCGGGCAAGGAACTTGTTGCAAGACAAATACATGAACAAAGCACGCGTACCAAATCACCATTTATTGAAGTTAATTGCGCCGCTATTCCAACTGAGTTGATTGAGAGTCAATTATTTGGACACGAAAAGGGATCATTTACTTCAGCTATTAAACAACGAAAAGGAGATTTTGAATTAGCAAATGGTGGCACACTATTCCTCGATGAAATTGGCGACATGAGTTTAAATGCTCAAGCAAAGGTACTACGAGCTCTACAGGAAAATAAAATTATCAGAGTAGGCGGTGAAAAAGAAATAGTTGTTGATGTACGAATTATTGCTGCTACCAATAAAAATATTAAAAATGAAATTGATAAAGGAAAGTTTCGGGAAGATTTATATCATAGATTAAGTGTAATCTTAATTGAAGTTCCTCCTTTACGTGATCGTAAAGATGATATCCCTTTGTTGGTTTATAAATTTATTGAAGATATCTGCTCATCACAGGGTCGTACTCCTGTTTCAATTACTGAAGAGGCTTTGATAGAATTACAAAATCTTAACTGGTCGGGTAATGTACGCGAATTACATAATGTTGTTGAACGTATGATTATACTTTGTAGCGAAGTAATTACAGAAGATGATGTTCGTTTTTACGCTAAACCACTGATGAACTAGCACTGTTGGGGTAAGCCTATTGTGATATGTAAACCATCGCGGCATGCAAAAAAGCTGTATATTTGCAGTCGATTCTCTTTTAAGAGAAGTTCTTTGACATCTGGGGCTGACCGGTTTTGACAGCAAGTTGAAAGGGTAAGTAAGCATGTCGAGCCATGTGTTCAAGCTCGTTAAACCTTGTCACAACATTTTTAATTGGCGAAAATAATTTTGCTCTTGCAGCTTAATCGAAGTTTAGTAGATTAGCTTAATCCCGACACTAGGTGACGGGACAAGACGGTTCGCAGGTGGAGATACTCAATTCCGGCCTGATCACGAGTCGCACGCAACTTTGAGTTAGTTCAAACTATGTTTCGGAGTTTGGGCGAAATTAAGAAACTAAGGTACTGTTTAGGGTGTTTGTTTCCTTGCAATTCTCGAAAATCAATAACAAAATAAGCGTGTAGAAAGCTTATCGGTTCCTTGTTTGGACGAGGGTTCGAATCCCTCCAGCTCCACTTATTCAAAGTGAAAATAATGGCAAACCACTGTAAACCTTAATGTTTACGGTGGTTTTTGTTTTTTAGAATTGCAGTAAAAAGCAAGTAAATGCAGATATTTTGTGGCTTATTCGGTGGACTAAAAAATTATTTGCTTAGTCCACCTATTTGGTTATTATGCACTGTATTACAGTATTTTACATTTCATTCTTTTGCTCAAATTAACTAGTTTTGTTAACTTAAATTAACGCTATGAAAAGAGCAACATTTACTGTCCTGTTTTATATTAAAAGGACAAAGAAGCTAAAAGATGGGACTTCTCCCATTTATGCAAGGATTACGGTCAATAGTCAAAGGGCTGAGTTTGGCTTACAACAAAGCATTCCTGAGGATCAATGGAACAAAGAAAAGGGTTGTGTTCGTGGATATTCTAAAACAGCAAAACTGCTTAACTCGTCTTTTGATGTGGTAAAGCGAAGGCTTCATGATATTAAAATGGAGCATGAGGAACTTGGAAAAAAAGTATCTGCTATCAGTTTAAAAAATTTTTATCTTGGAATTGAGAATGGTGATAGAACTATTTTAGAGATTTTTAGAGAGCACAATGAAAGGTGCAAGAGTTTAATCAATATTGACTTTGCTCCTGGTACATATGAAAGATACAAAACTTGTTATCATCATGTTGAAAAGTTTTTGGGCTTCATGTATCAAAAAAAGGATATGCCACTAAATGAAATGTCTCCAAAATTTGTCAAAGATTTTGATTTTTACTTGAAAACTGAGAGAACTTGTTCTCATAATACTGCGACTAAATATCTTAAGAATTTAAAGAAAATTACCAGGATTGCTTTATCAAATGGTTGGATGAAAGTAGATCCCTTTTCAAATACCAAATTTCATTTGGTTGAGGTGGATATGGATTTCCTAACGAAAGAAGAACTTAAAACAATGATGGTTAAGAAATTTGATATTGAAAGATTACAACAAGTAAAGGATGTGTATTTGTTTTGTTGTTTTACCGGGTTAGCGTTTGTTGATGTCAAAAGTCTGAATTATTCTGATATTGAAGAAAAGGATGGTAAACAGTGGATTAAAAAGAGAAGACAAAAAACAAATAATTGGTGTAATATACCATTATTGGGACCTGCTGTTCAATTAATGATAAAATACAAGAATCATCCTGTTTGTCAGAAAAACAATACTGTCTTTCCAGTCTTGAGCAATCAAAAAATGAATGCTTATCTAAAGGAAATAGCCGATTTGTGTAAGATAAATAAACATCTAAGCACACATACTGCCAGGCATACATTTGCTACAACTGTCACGTTATCAAATCAAATTTCCATAGAAGTAGTTTCTAAAATGCTTGGACATTCGAGTATTAACATGACAAAAAAATATGCAAGGGTTGTCGATGATTTAATCAATAGAGATATGCAGAAAGTATTCGGTAAATATGATGCAGCAATAATCAACTAAATACTATTATCTGTTTCGATTTGGGCAGCCAATTTTTTCTTTCAAATAATCTTAAATATTTCATGTTTTTTTGCATTATTTATGATTGTGTTATATGAAATTCAACACAAAACAAGCAAAAAATCCTATCGAATTGAATATTGAATTTGATAATGGAGCGCAATATTGCCGTAGCGAAATAAAGCTTGGAAAGATTTATGAGTTTGCAATATGCATGCGGAATGCTATTACAAGATGATTATAGCAAACAAAAGCAAAGCAATTATATTTAAGCAAATGGCCATAGAAAATGAATACTAAGCTAGTATTAGACAAGGTTTATTTGTATATTTGATTCTTTAATCCAACAAAAATGAAAAATATACACAGGGACAGAAAAGGCAAGTTCTTACCAGGGCAAAGACCAGCTGGAAGAAAAAAAGGAACCGGAAACAAAATAAGTAATAATGTAAAAGCAAAATTGCAACAGCTCTTAGATAACTATTCAATAGAGCAGATGAATGATGACTTGATGAAACTTGAACCAGGTGAAAGATTACGAATAATAGTTAGTTTATTAGACTTTTTTATGCCAAAGTTAAATCGCGTTGATAATAGTTTAAGCATAGATGCTGATACAATTATTGTTTTGCCAAATAGCACACCCAATTAACAGGCTAATTTTAGTAATTGCTAAAATGTATGTGATTATATAATCTGCTATAAGAATAATTAAAACAAACAACATGACACCTTATATTGTTAATAACCAGCAATATAAAAAACACAATAAAATACTATTAAACAATTATTAATTGCAGAATGTATATTTGAAATGCAATGATTAATGGAATAATACTTGCACCTTATTTTAAGGAGAAGTAAGGATAGCCAAAAAAATATGTGTAGATTATATTAATTAAAACCTGAACCGATTCCTCATTATGTAATTTAATGCCTTTGTGTCAATTTCATCATAGGTTTTTATTCTATTACTTAATAGCCAAATTTCTAATTCTTCTCATTTAAAATGTGTATTCTAAGATATGAAATATATTGTTTTTGGGGGTGGTTGGGTGGGAATAGATGGCTATGGGGATGGCGTATGTGTAGGGCAATACGGAAATAAAATTATTGTGAAGTAAATAGTTTGGTTAAGCTACTGTATTATGTGGGAATGTTGGCAATGCAGTTTGTTTAACCAGACTATTTTTTTGTGAGGTGGCATTTTATTTTTGTGTTGACTTAATCATACTTTCTGTGACTGAATATGTTTTGGAACATGGTGGAATACTGTACTGGTGAAATGAATGTAGCGGAATGAAAGGTTACATGAGGTTGACGTGATTATGTGTTTATTGTGGGGTGAGTAATGTACTGGCAATGAATAAATTGGTTCAATGGTTTGTGGTTTCGTGTTAAGGAGTTAATGAGTGAATTGTCAGAGCATTAGGAACGGAGGTTTTTTGTGGTGGGTGAAATAAACTTATAAGCTAAGGAATAACGAATGTATAGTGAAATGTAGCGGAGTGAATGAGGCTGTACTGTATGGTTTGATATCAATATATTTGTTTTAGTTCACATTTTAAAAAGGGGTCAGGGTTGGATATTTTTCGCTAATGATTCTAAAAGCGAACGGCTTGGCTTGTGAGTACTGGCTTTGCTATAATGGAGCATGGAGAACATTATACTTTTAGCGTCTGCTTGCAGTTAAACTGCTTTAATTTTCAAAGCTGTTTAAAGCGTTTAAAAAGTTTAATGTGAGGGTTTGGCTTTTCGGGGAGCGGAATGTTGCAAAGCTGGAACGGAGCAAGGCGGAGAAGTTGAGCGTTACTAATGCGTCTTCTTGGTGTGAAGGCAATAAAACATATTGGGTTGGAGCTGCGAGCGGTGGGATGTTTTTTTGTAGGGTCAGGGTAAGCCGGTGTGGTGGGTCGGTGGCTATTTTACATAATATTGTTATAGGCCAATTGCCGTCAGGGGGCTTGCAGGGTTGTTGGACTATAACTCATATTATGTAATTTAGGGGGTCTTTTTTTTTATTGTTGTGTCAACATAAAATAATATCGAAAGCAAAAGAACTGGATTTTGTTTTACTCCTATTCATTTTATTGGGTGAATGGTGGGGAAAATTCTAAAATGTGAAGGTTACAAATAACGCAAGACTATGATGATTGAGTTATTTTACCGTAATCGTGCGAATTGTATCAGCAGATATTCAATGATATATGTTTAAATAAAAAAAGTACTACTACGATTGTAATTTTACACGCTTAGCAGGATAGTGCCTTAAAAAGTGTAAGAAGTATAAGATTTATTACCGTCTTATTATTGTCTTACAGATTTTGTTCTTTGTTTTGCTTCTGCAGTCTTTGAAAATTCTCCAATGTCGTTCTTTCAATATCGATTTTCCTTCATTCCTTGTTCGCAAGTGCTCTTCATTCCGGTACTCACATCTTAACAAATTTAAAATGACCTGTACTTATTTTATTATCATGGGTTGTAAATACTATTTTACCAACAAAAAGTCCTGATCTTAAAACATCAGTGTTAATTATTATTGAATTCCAACCAATCTTTTGTTCCTCATACTTATTTGATAGTAATTCCTTTCCTGACGCATCATAAATATGTACCCACGCATAGCCCTCATCCAATAACAAACAGTAAAGTTTCAACTTATTTTTAACAGGATTTGGTGCAACAATGATATTTAGAATGCCATTCTTATTGTCATCTGATTCTTTAATTCCTATAGCGTTTGTTGACAGGTTTCCTACATATGTTTCAAGTGGTTGAAAAATAGTTGTGCTATTCTGATTATCAGGAGTAACATTTGCATAAAGTTCGTTTGTTTCATTATTCCAGAATCGAAAATTAAACTCATTACCACTTGCAAAACCATCTTTCCCATCTAAGTCATTGTCATTCATGGAAGTAACAATTGAAATATATTCTTGACTATTTTCTGAAATTACTGCTGCTCCCACACAAAACTCACCATCAAATATTGCTATTTCATCTCCAATGGTTATTATACTGCTTGTTTCATTTTCGAGCTTCAGCACAAAATTCATGGGATTATAAATAGCTTCCCCCTGAATTGGACTAAAATAGGTTAATGGAATGTTTTCATTTAATTGTAGTTTACTTTTAGACGCAGATTCATCCAAAGTGAGATTTGTACTTGAATTAACCTTCAAATAATACCCTTCTCCTGGTTCAAAATCGCCAATGGTATTTAGCCATCCCAAACCTTCAATGCTTTGTATAAACCCTCCTTGTTCATCCATTATTTTATATAATGTTCCGTTATTAATCAGGGATTGTAATGCTTGTAATGCATCCTGCTCACTTATCAATGGATACCCCATTATATTCCACCCTGACGATAAGGGAATTGTAACTGGAGCAATAACTGGATCTCCTTCACAGGCGATTGTGTCTGTATCAACTACCTTTAGATAATAACCATCTGTTATTTTAAGGTCACCAATTGTGTTCATCCAACCAATAACTTCAATGTTTTGAAGAAAACCACCTTCTTCATCCATAACTTTTACCAGATTACCATCACTCATTTGTTGATAAAGTATGGAGTCTATATTCATGTAATATGGTGAAACGTTTGTGGAGAAAATATTCCACCCTGCTTGCAATACAATTTCCTGTGGTCTTGCGATAATAATGGAATTATTATTCATTCCCCAAAGAATATCTTGTGATTGTGCGTTTCCTAAAAGTGCGCTATCCAAAGTAATGAGTATAGAACCATAAACTGCCGAATCGCCAACAAATGGAAGTCTTACAATTGATCCACTATTTCCTGAAATTTCTGTTTGTGATAAACTATAGGCAAATAGCCTGACAGTATTTGAATCTACTTCATTTACCTGAATCGCATGATTGGTGGCTCGCTGTCCAAGTTGTGTAAGATTGGCTAAAAACGTAAGCGAATCTGAATAGTTTAAATCGAATTGAAATCCTGTAAACGACTCCAAATTATCTACATTAATATCAACATACATTGTGTCGCCATAACTATACATCGAATCCTTAACACTTATGTAATTTGGTATGTAAGCATTGCCTGATAGATTTACTGTAGTAGGGTTTTCATCCGGGTCATTACTAAAAAGTCTTACTGTGCCTGTAACAGCTGTTTCTGTTGCATTACTAAATGTTATATTTATGGGTGATGAACTACTTGGATTAATTAACAATGGCAATGCTTGGGTTGATGAAAAACTTGAATTGGAAAATTGTAATGATCCAACTTCCAATGTATCATTACCATAATTATTAATTGTAAGGCTTTCTGTGGAAGAACCCAATATTGACACGTCACCAAAATTCACTGAACTTGTTACGGATATATCTGCTGCTCCTATTTGCAAACTCCCTCCTGTAAAGTCAGAAACAGCATTTAAACCCAATGTGTCGCCAACAACAACGTTACTGATACTTATTCCATAATAACCGCCAATACCTTCAATATTGAAACCAAGCTCAAGAACCGCCCCATCATAGCCAATTAATTTTTGGTTATCTTCTGAATAAGCAACTACTCTCAAGGTGTTATTATTAATCATGTTAGCTGATATTTTGTGATTAGCTTTTCTGTCAGACAAAAAGGCTGAATCCTCAGCAAAACTTAAAGATGAGGGCAAATTTAAATCAAATTGAAAACCAACTATTGGTTCCATGTTATTTATTGCAAACTCAAGTGTTGTGTAATCGCCAGAAAATGCTGACATATTTCCGGTATGTAATTCATTTACAGCAAAAGCAACTGCCGACAAGTAAATTTCTATTTTACCCTGATCAGCATCATCTGAGTGAATTGTCAAAGTATCATCATAAGTATTCTTTACTTCCGAACTAAAATGAAGGTGAAGGCTTGAATTAGATCCTCCACTGATTGTAGTTGCAGTTGATCCTATAACTGTAAAATATTGACTCGAAGAAGCTATTTGTGTAATATCTAAATCTGTATTTCCTGTATTATAAATTGTTACATACCTGTCGTTAGTTCCAAGTAAAGGAACTCTGCCAAAATCAACTGATGAACTACTAGTTGAAATATCTGGACCCATGACGGTTAATGATCCATTTTGAGTGCCTGTAAGTACATTTATTGACTGATCGTTTCCTAGTACTGCAGTTGTAAAATTTAACGAATATGTACCGGGTAATGAGCTTGCCTGAAGCTGAAAAGAAACCAATTCTCCTGTACTTCCAATAAACGGGTCATTTGACATTGAATAACCAATTATTCTTAGCACTCCGGTAGGAAGTAATGTATCGCTAAGTCTATGGTCAGTTATTCTTGCTGAATCGTATGTGGCTGTACCTGCAATATAGCTTAACTCTGCTGGAATAGGAATATCTATTTGAAAGGCAACAATATCATCATTGTTTGCCATAATCACAGAAATTGAAGCAGTAGAGTTTACGACCACTTGCCCTCCTATAAGTTCAAGTGTGTTCGTCGCAAATATACCTTTTGCTGATAGGAGTATAACAACAAAAAGCACAATTGAAAATAATATATGTCGTTTCATGTCAGTCCTTTTTAAATTGAATTATTGTAACTGTTGAATATTCTCTTGTTCCATCATTAAACGCAACCTGAACAAAGTAGGATCCGTTTGATGGGTTATTGCCTAATAAGTTGCGACTACTAAAACTAAAACTATTTGATTCGTTCTCATATTTCGCAATATCATGTGTACTTAATAGCACTCCTTTAGTATCAACCACTTGTAATTTGAGAGCTTGAATATTATCAGAGTTTAATTGTATTGTAATAAAATCAGTAAAGGGGTTTGGAAAACATATAATTTTTCCTTCTTCAAAGGTATTGTCATTAATTCCAATTGGCCCAATGGCAATATCCCCGTTAACAATACTATCTAGTATATTAACCGATTCCGAATTACCAATAATACCATTGTTTATCCCAATTGTAAATTCACCTTCATTTTGAGGAGTGGTAAGTCCAATAGTTGCAACATCACCCGAATCGGCAAGGAATGCTGTATTATTTAATGAATACGATAATATTCTTATTGCATTATTTTCAATGTTCGTTACATTAACAACATGATCAACACTTCGTGTGGTTAATGTAATGCTATTGGGGATATAGGTAAAACCATCGGGCAATAACACATCGCACTGAAATGAAATAAATTCCTCATCGTTTGTAATTGAAATTGGTATTACAACACTACTGTTTATAACACCCTGAGCATTTTTAATTTGCATGATATTTTGAGCTGAAATAACTACGCTAAGTGCTGATAAGCAAAGAATTAGGGTTAATCTAGAGATACTAGAAAACGATGGTTGAATACAAAAAATATGGTTGTCATTACCATAAGCCTTGTTGTCATTTCGACTATAAGGAGAAATCTCCTGTGCAAGAACCATAATCTCAGGAGATTTCTCCATGCTGTCGAAATGACAAAGCCGAGTTATTGTCATTCTGAACGCAGTGAAGAATCTCCGTAGGAGATTAATTAGTACTTGTAGAGATTCTTCGCTTACACTCAGAATGACAAATACTTCATGTAGGATGCTGAAATGGTCTTCTATTTTACTTTCTATATTCATTCTCATAACCAATTACTTTATTAATACAACCTTAGTCTCCTTATTGTAACTATTACCCGAAACAGATTTTACTTTTAGCTGTAACAGATAAATACCTGATTTGAGTTGTTGTCCATTATCATTTGTTCCATTCCAATTAATACTATGTTTACCTGCATTTTGGAAAGCGCTTTCAAGTTTATTAATCTCAGTGCCTTTCAAATCAAACAACCTAATTTCAACTATTCCGTTCTCGGGAACTGTATAGTTTATTTGAGTTGAAAAAGTGAATGGATTTGGACTTGCTTGTAGTTCAGCATCTGTAGAAAATACATTTGAACTGGTTCCTTTTTTCAGAATAGGCACATAATTACCACTTAGGTCACCACCAAATATTTCAGTTATTTCAATTTTGTCAACATCAACGCCTTCAAATCTGAATAAGTTTGTTATTCCTTCATGTAACTCTCTACCACTTAAACTATAAAGGATGCCTATAATCTCATCCCCTACAACACTGTATGCAAATTCAAAACCTTGTGCAATTGAAAATATCCTGAACTTGTCAAGGTTCTTTTTCATTTTTAACTTTTCACTTCTAACTTTTAACTTAAATTGTAGCGCAGCAACATTTCCCTTACTTTCAAAGCCAACCTTATTATCATTAAAATAATAATATGCTGATTCTTTGCTTATTTCAGGTAATGGCTGAGTCGACATGCTCTTCTTTCCATTTATCAGACCCACTAGACCAATTATATCCAGCACATTAATTTCATTATCATAGTTAACATCTGCGGCATCAAATAAGAACGGATTAGGGCTTTGGTTGAGCATATAAGCAACAACTGTGGTAATATCGAGGACATTTACTTCTAAATCGCCGTTGGCGTCTCCATTGGCTGCATTGAATGGGGTGGCAGTTACTTTTTTAGAGTAATCTGTTTCCAGCATATCTGTTCCCAAAGTTTTATAGAAGTAGTGATAGGTAGTATCGGGGATTACATTATAATCAGTATGAACAGTATCCAATATGAGTTCTGTATTAATCATTAATGTATCACTATAAGTAGAATCTGTTAAATTATAAGAACGGTATAAGTTATAGCCCAAAGCATCATCTGATGGGGTTGGTGGCCATTCCAGTTCAACCTTGCCGATGCCGGGGGTTGCATAAAACTCAATACTCGCTGCGGCAGCAGCTTGGATTACAAACTCAAACCTAGAATTTTCAATTGGTATTTCAAAATATTCATCATCTCTGGCATTGGCCACCCTAACATGTTGTATACCATCACCTGTAGTCATATCTGTAGTTTTGTAGGCTGTCCAGATTGTTGAATCGGAACTCCATGATGCTGAATCTGCAACAATATGTTGAGTATAAGGTTCTCTAACTCCAAATGTTAAAAGTGGAGTGTAAGTAGTGTCCATTGATCTATTAAAACACACATCGAATTTGAGGGTTTGAGCTCCTATTACTCCAAGACCTATTGTTGAATTGTATGGATGGTCGTATTTATTGATTTCAATTGAGTTAATAAGGATTTTCCATACAATACCATGACATTGAGAAGGAGGTTGAATGAGAGCACTATCAAAACAAGAAGTTACCGCAAGTGCATTATATTCAAAAAAATCAATTAGTTGATTTTCGATTTGTGTTGAATCAATAGTGCCATAATAGTTTGGTGCAAATTTATATATACCCCAATTCCAGGTGGAGGCAGAAAAACTCTCTTCTCTTTGCCCATTCAGGTTATGAAACGATACATTCTGCCTAACAAATTGATAATAATAAAAACTAGTATAAAGCCCTGTGCCGCTATTATTACCATATATGAAATGATTATTTGTGCAAATATTATTTTCAAAATAATCCTCCCCATATATATCGTACGAAAAATCAACATTATTAGTAAATGTTGATTCTCTTGTATAACCGGATAATAAATAATTTAAATATGCCCCGTTTCCTTCAATAAAAATACAATTTTCAATATTAATATTCCCTTGTAGGAAATTATCTGTAAAAGAATGAAATTCAGAATACTTAATGGTTGAAAAAGGTGTGCCAAAATAACGCATTCCATACCATCCAGATAATCCATTACTTTTGAAAGAAATTAATGAGTCATATTTGCCTTCCGCTAATAGAAAAGTGTTTATTATCATTGTTTTCTGAGGGCTAATACTAATTTCTACTCCAGGGTTTATTATTAATGAATCAAAAACTACATTATCGGTCACTATGTAATGTTTTTCATTAGAAAGAGTTTTTAACCCAGGAATTATCCCATATAGTTTTTCACCATGAGTAACTGTCAATCTAATCAAAACCTGTATTATTTGCATCGTATTTTTTGCTCCTATCTCCAACTGAAACATAATATCCCTGTTGTTTACGGTCGTAGGATCGATATGTATTTCTAAAGGATCAAGTAAACCGGTCATTGTGGCATAAGTAGAGATATCCCCAATGTAACTTGTACTGTCAATAATTGTAGCAACAGCTGTGTCTTCAAACGGTGCAAAGCGGATTTTCGACCAAACACTATCTACCAAACCTCCAGCATTTTTAACTATAAAATAAACTTGAATGTTTTCACCCGCATCAACAACTCCATCACCATCACAACCGGGTAACGTATCAACAATAACATAATCAACATAAACTAAATTGGGAACTAATGTTATACCAAGACTATTAGATATATTAACTAATCCGCTGTTAGAGCCTTGTATTAATTTAGCGAAAATCTCTTCTCCACTGTCACCTGGACTATGCTGACGTATTAATGCTACTGCTCCGGTAATCTCCGGTGAAGCCATAGATGTTCCATTTTTACTCCAATAACTTCCACTTGGTTTACAACTAATAATCGTTGTACCAGGAGCTCTCATCTCATATTGATATCCCCATTGATTGCGATATTCAATCGGACCTGATGGGTCAACATTAGAAAAATCTGCGAGGCCTCCACTTTGCCCAGTAGCCTGTACACCAATAATAAATGAATAGCAAGCAGGAAACATATTCCCAGCTGGCATCCCTTCCTGTACTAATTTTTTTCTATCATTCCCTGCAGCTGCAACCAACATGCTTCCTCCTCCACTTCCTGTTCCTGCATAGGCATTTTCCAGAACTGATTTTACAGTTAGTGATTCTCCATAACTCCCCAAACTCATATTAATTACCGTTGCCCCATTATCACTAGCATATTCTATAGCAATGGCAAGATCAGATGAGTTACCTGATCCAGAACTTTGTAACATTTTTACAGGCATAATTCTAGAATTAAATGCTACCCCACAAATGCCAATTTCATTATTTCCCTCAGCAGCAGCAATTCCTGCTACATGTGTTCCGTGGGAGTTGTCATCATTTGGATCGTTATCATTGTTGATGTAGTCCCATCCTCTTGTGTCGTCTATGTAACCATTGTTGTCATCATCAATGCCATTGTCTGGGATTTCATTCCAATTTGTCCATATGTTGTCATCCAAATCGGGGTGATCCCAATCAACTCCTGTGTCAATAATGGCTATTATTTGGGTTGTGTCGCCTGTTACGCTATCCCATACTGCTGGGGCATCTATAGCATCTAAATACCATTGGCTGCCGTCCTGGTAAAGGGGGTCGTTGGGATAAGGGTCTCTGTTTCCTTTATTGGATGGAAGTGGTGTAAATTTTGGTGGGAAATCTGGTAATATTCCATTTTCCATTATCTCATTGGAATAAACCAAATAGTTAGGTTCTGCAAATTCAATATTCTCGTCCTTTTGTAATTCTTCAATAATCTGTTTTGCATCCCAAATTGTGTCAACCTTTAGTTTGTAGATATTGAATAATGCCGGGACTTCTATTTCGTTTCCTTTAAAATCACGAATTGTCCTTACAGTTTTTCTACTACGCTGCTCACGGGTTTCTTTAAATACTTTTGTAAATGCCTCTGCTTGGTATGGCTCAAGTATAGCATCTACAGAAGAAATCCCCGTTTTAGCCACACCACTTTTCATCGAGCTCTCAACCTTAACCTCATCATTAAACTTAACTAACACCTCTCCTTTCACATATTCTGGGTTATAAGGATCAAGATAGTGGATGTTGTGGAAATTGGATTGGGCAACTAAAACTCCTGTTCCCAACAGAATTAGTGCAAATATGAAGGTTAATTTTTTCATGGTGTTAATTTTTTCAATTCGTTATAAACTTTACTGTCATTTCGATTCCGACTTAGTCGGAGAGAAATCTCCTGAGTAGAAGGTCGGTTCTCAGGAGATTTCTCCACTCCGCTGCGCTTCGGTCGAAATGACATTGCAGGGGTTTTGTCATTCTGAGTGAAACGAAGAATCTCCTATCGTTATACTTAATCGAAGATAGAGATTCTTCACTGCGTTCAGAATGACAAATAATCAAACACTGTGTTATTTTATTTTTTCGACTCATATTACTTTGTAAGAACTATCTTAATTTCTTTATTGTAACTATTACCCGAAACTGATTTTACCTTAAGTTGTATTAAATAAATACCTGATTTCATCTGTTGACCAACTTCATTTGTTCCATTCCAATTAATGCTATGTTTACCCGCTGTTTGGAAACGGTTTTGCAACAAATTAATCTCAGCTCCATTCATATTGTATATTCTAATTTCTACTAATCCGTTTTCTTGTACTGTGTAGTTTATTTGTGTTGAGTATGTGAATGGATTAGGACTTACCTGAAGTTCAGCATCTGAAGAAAATACAACTGAGTTTGTACCTTTTTTAAGAATTGGTACATAATTACCACTCAGGTCTCCACCAAATATTTCTGTTATTTCAACATTACTAATATCAACTCCTTCAAATCTAAACAAGTTTGTTATGCCTTCTGGAATCTCTCTACCACTTAAACTGTAAAGGATTCCTATTATATAATCATCAACAACTGCATAAGCAAACTCAAAACCCTGTACAATTGAAAATATCCTTAACTTGTCAAGGTTACTTTTCATTTTTAACTTTTCATTTTTCACTTTTAATTTAAACTGCATAGCAGCTACATTCCCCTTACTCTCAAATCCCAGCTTATCTTCATCAAAATAATAATATGCTGTTTCATTGCTTATCTCAGGTAAGGGTTGCGTAGTTGAGCTTTTTTTACCATTAATTAACTGTACTAAGCCTATAATATCCAATACATTTATCTCATCATCGTAGTTTACATCCGCTGCATCAAACAAAAAAGGTGTTGGGCTTTGGTTAAGCATGTATGAGACTATAGTAGTGATGTCAAGTACGTTAATCTCTCCGTCAGCATTGCAATCACCTACTGAAGTGGGTAAAGGGACACAGCTTGCTTTCTTTGAGAAATCACTTTCAATCATATCGGTGCCAACTACTTTATAAAGATAATTGTATGTTGTATCAGGAATAACTGCAAAATCCACGTAATTTGTGTCTGTTATTAATGCATTATTGATGAGAATAGTATCGCTATATGTTGTATCTGTTATATTATAAAATCGATACATATTATACCCAAGCACATCAGTGCTTGTAGCCTTTTCCCAATTAAGTAGGGTTCGTCCAATACCGGGATTGGCTGTAAATGTAATACTTAGAGCACCAGCCGCCTGGATTGTAAAAAAGAATCGTTTATTATCTTCGATTGGGATTTCAAATCCTTCATTGTCCACGGCTTCGGCAATACGGATATAATTAATACCGTCACCCGTTTCCAAAGCAATAGTGTAATATGCTGTCCATATTGCAGAATCATTGGACCATGATGCATTATTGGTAATAATATGCTGAGTGTATGGCTCTCTAACCCCAAAACTTAATTTTGGTGTATATGCTGTATCCATCGGGCGATTGAAAAACACATCAAACTTTATCGTTTCAGGACCGAATGGGTCAAGTGTACTATCCTGTGGGTTCACATCATTGATATGAACTTTCCAGGGGAAGCCATGGGCTGAATCTGACGGGACTTCAAGAATAGGTTGGTACATTACAATTCCAAGGTTTGGGTCCTCGTGGAAATCATAGATCATCTGGTCTATTATGATTGTATCTGTTGTTCCCCAGTAGTTTGGAGGAAATGGAAAATACAGATCGCCCCTCCAGAAATGATAGGTGGTTGTGCTGAGGTTTGTTATGAAGTTATTTCTATGGATATTATTTCCTCCATAGAAAATCCGGGAATTTCCAATATGAGAAAAGTTACAATAGCCAATATAAAAATTTGTCGCCCCACTATTAAATAATGTATTACCCACAGTATTATAGAAATTACAATTATAAATAGAGTCCAGAGACAAATCCCAAACTTCACAATTTTTAAATATGCAATCGGTAATATTACCCCACCATAAATCTATATTCAATGCACCATCAAATATGCAATGATCCATATTGGTACCTCTATCCTTTTCTTTATTGATTCCTTGATCATTCTCTTTAGTTATAACGGGAAATGATTCATATCTCCTTTTCATAGGTTTATCGCCCGGTAAAAAATGTGTATACCAAAAATTATAATGTTCTCCTCTTTCAAATTTTTCGGGCCCATATACTATAATCATGCTATCAGCTGTACCCAATCCCTCGATTAATCCATTGTTTATAACCGGTTTTTCAAGAATGATAGATGCTCCTGGTAATATTATCAAATGTCCGGAGGGTTCAACCCTGAAACTACCGTTAACCACCCACAATTTATCCGGAGTCAAGTACATTGTTGAGTCCATAACACCTACAAGTTCTTCAGCATTTTGAATAGTCAGGATAATCTCCTGATGGACCGTGTCGGTATTTTTGCTTGATATTATGCAGTCGAAAACAATGTCCCTGTTATGTGCTAACCCGGAATCAATCTGAATTATGAATGGTTCTATGTAATTACTAAGGGTTGCGTAAGCTGAAATGTTTCCCAGGGTCGAAAGGCTGTCTGAGACCACGGCAACAGTAGTATCTTCAAAAGTGCCAAGTTTGAAGTGCGACCATGTGGAATCGGAATAACTGCCAACATTTCGCACTTTGATATTCAATACAATTGATTCCCCTGCATCGGGCAGGCCATCCCCATCGCATCCGGGAAGGGTATCATAGATTGTGTATTCCAAAAACATGAGATCAGGCTCAGGTGTCATGGTAAGGGATTTATAAATATCAAGTCGCAGGCTATCTGCCCCTTGTATAAACCTTACAAACATTTGTTCATGTGATATACCGGCATGATAATTTTTTAGAATAGCAGCTGCTCCTGAGACGATAGGAGCGGACATTGAAGTACCACTCAATGCATAATAATTACCATTTGGAAAAGTGCTGTAAATGCCATAGCCAGGTGCCCGGATCTCATAATTTCTAAGGTCAAAATGAACACTATTTGTTGGACCATCAGCATCAAAATTGGAGAAATCTGTAATTTCGTTATAGAAGTTTGAGGCTTCCACACCAATAACAAATGAATAGCAGGCCGGGTACATGGGTGCAAAATTGATGAGAAAACCATCGTTACCGGCAGCAGCAATCAGTAGGGAAGAAGAATATGCATACTCTAATGCGGTTTTAACAGTTAATGATTCTGCATAACTGCCAACACTCATGTTGATAACTGTTGCTCCGTTTTCAGAAGCATAGGCAATGGCTGCTGCGAAATCTGAAGAGTTACCCTGTCCTGAGCTCTGTAACATCTTTACCGGCATTATTCTTGCATTCCATGCAATGCCGGCAATGCCAATACCATTATTGGTTTCGGCTGCTGCAATTCCTGCAACATGAGTTCCATGGCTGTTATCATCAGTGGGGTTGTTGTCGTTGTTTACAAAGTCCCAACCCCTTATATCGTCAATATATCCATTGTTGTCATCATCTATACCATTACCAGGGATATCATCCCAATTAGTCCAGATGTTATCATCAAGGTCGGGATGATCCCAGTCAACACCGGTATCAATAATACCAATAATCTGGCTCGTATCGCTTATGTTAATGTCCCATGCCTGTGGAGCCTTTACCGTATCTATATGCCACTGGGCACCTGTCAAATATATGGGATCATCAGGATATGTTCCAATCGAGTAAATAATGTAATTAGGTTCCGCATATTCTACAAGCGGATCCAATGTTAATGCACTAACTATATTAAGGATGTCATTTTCTTGTTTAACTTTCAATTTATATATATTGTTTAAAGCAGGGATTGATCTAATCTTTCCTTGAATATTAATTGAGTCTTTCCGATTAATATCATTAGAGACAGAAAATACTTTTGAAATAGAAATCACGTAAAAATTTTCAAGTAAACTATTAATCTCGATGATATTAGTGAGTTTTTTTGAATTATTTAATTCCAAATTTACCTCGACTTTGTCTTTGAATTTAACAAGAACCTCATCATCAACATATTCAGGATTTTTCGGATCTCTATTATGAGCGGAAGACATATCATATTGATGCTGCGTAAAGCTATTTATGCAGATAATTAAAAATGCTAATATTAAAACACATTTTTTCATGCTAATTCATTAAAATTAATTTTTTTGATTTTTTTGATAAAATTTTATTTGTTTGAAAATCTACTATTTCCAAACTACCAAAATAAATTCCAGCGGACAATTTTTCGCCTGTTCCCGATATTCCATTCCATAGTATTAAGATATCTCTTTCCAAACCTTGATATCCAAACTTCCGTAGAACGACCTTACCATTTTCATTATAAACTACGAATTTATAAACTGAGTTGGATGGCGCAAAGAATTGAATCTTTATAGACTCGGAAAAAGGATTAGGGTAACATAATAATTCACTTTGAATAAAGTTTAACTTAGGTTCCTTAATTGTCTTCAACGGTACTGGATTACCAATCCTGTTAGATGCTATGATTTGTCCCCAAGAAATACTTTTGGCTGTAGGATAAAATTTGATTAATTCCAAATCACCAACAGGAAAAGGATTATTGATGTATGAAAACATAATTCCGATAATCCTGTTGTCATAAATTGAATATACCAACTCAAGCCCCTCCGTATTACAGAAAAGCCGTTGTGACTGGGTAAAATCTCCAAAAATTTCAAATTGAAAAGCAGTAATTTGTCCTTTGCTTTCAAGAGATATCACTTCAGGTGATAGTTTAATATATTCAGGAATAATATCATTATAGTTTAGAGGCACGTTTTTTTGATTGAGGATGATTTGTACAACCAGCATCAAATCCAGGACATTAATATTCCCATCGTAATTTACGTCAGCTGCTTCAAATAGGAAAGGTTGAGGATCATGTTCAAGAATATAAGAAATAATACAGGTAATATCTAGCACTGTAACAGACAAATCACCATTTGCATCCCCATTGGCAGTAGATAATGGAATTGCTGAAATAACTTTTGAGTAATCACATTCATTAAGGTCGGTTCCAACAATTTTATAACAATAATAATAAGTACTATCAGGTAAGACATCAAAATCTGTAAACACCGAATCCTGAATCAATTTACTATTAATCACCAATGTATCAGAGTTTGTAGTACTATCAATCTTCGTAAAACGATACATATTATATCCAAGAAAGTCTTCTGTATAATTAAATGGCCAGTCGAGATAAACTTTACCAATCCCAGGGGTTGCCAGAAACTGAATTGATGTTGAAGATGCAGCCTGAATGTTAAAGCCAAATCTCATGCTATTCTCTGTAGGGATTTTAAATCCGGCGGTATCGACAGCATATGCGACGCGTATGTAATTCATGCCATCACCTGTTTCCGCTCCTACATCATAATAAGCCGTCCATATCGTGGAATCACTGCTCCATGATGCACTATCCTCTACTACATGCTGGGTAAGAGGGTCGCGAACCCCAAAAGTAAGCATTGGAATAAAGCTTGTATCCATGCATTTGTTGAAATAAACATCAAATCTAAGTTTACCAAAACCAATAGGATCGAGGTATTCATCATGAGGGTCGGTACCATTCAATAAAATTTTCCATACCATTCCATGTGCTGAATCAGAAGGAGATGTAAGAAACGGCTTATATATCATAATTGGATACCTAGCATCTTCCCAGAAATCCCAGATCATATCATCTATTTTATCCGTATCGGTTGTCCCCCAGTATTGATGAGTTATAGTATCAATAGAAGGGTCATTGATGTATGCACAATAAACCTCATTATTGCTGCTTGTAACAAAATTATTCTCACTATAATTTGATGAGCTCCTGGCTGAAGCCGGGCTATAACGATTTATAAAGTTGTTAAATTTTGCTGTGGCAGGACTCTGTATAAATATGCCCCCATACTGGTGGTCCTCGTTAGAGTTTATATTATCAAAATTACAGCGAATGATGTTGCCTCCTCCATATTTAAACACGGCATCAACATTTAGTTCCCTAAACTGGCAGTCGAAAGCTGAATAACCTGCCGAATAGAACATAAAATTGCTTCGAAAATCTTCGAAAATGCAGTGATCGAAATGCAAAGTACCTTCAAAATATTGATCAAAATCGTAGAATTTAGTATGCTTAAAAGATGCAGAAATTATATTAGGACCGTCGAAAATCTCTGGCCCTTGAATATAAATTAAACTATCTTTTGTTCCGTGCCCTTCAATCTCACCTTTTATAACAAATTTTTTGTCAATTTTAAGATGTGTGCCTGGTTTTATAATTAATTTGCCCGATTCAATAATCTTAAAACTTTGATTGATAAGCCATAGTTTATCAGGAGTAAGTGTAAATGTTGAGTCAAGTATTCCTTTTAGTTCCTCTCCATTCTGTATAGTAAGGTAAAAATTACCAGTTTCGGAACTGCCATTTTTAGTTCCTATTTCATATTTAAAAACAATATCTTTTTCATTGATAACACCCGGTTTGATATAAACCCGAAAAGGATCGGATTCCCCTGTAAGGGTTGTGTAAGCTGGAATCTCATTATGGAACCCTGCACTGTCCAGGTTACCAATATAACTTGTGCTGTCAATAATGCTTACCAGTGTGGTGTCACCAGAATAATCTAATCGTAGTTTTGCCCATACACTATCTGCATATCCTCCGGCATTTTTTATAGTGAACCACATATCGAATGCCTCATCACTATCTGCTTTGCCGTCATTGTCGGCATTGCCCACAGTGTCAATCAAGGTTTGACTCACATAAAAAACATCCGATCCGAGTGTGCCATGGAGTATATTAGGGATTTTCAGGTGTCCTGCCTGGGCAAACTGTATTAGTCTGGCAAAAATTTCTTCATTCGAAATCCCTGGTTTAAAATCTTTTATCAATGCCACTGCGCCTGCAACAATAGGTGATGCCATGGATGTTCCGGAAAGAAAACGGTATCCCCCCCCTGGAAAAGTACTGAAAATGTTTACTCCAGGAGCAATTATTTCATAATTGAAACCATCTGGATTGGCTGTTTCGCTGAACCCGCTGGGATCAAAGTTGGAAAAACCTGCCAGCGTTCCTGTTTGTGTTGCTGCTTCAACTCCAATTACAAAATGATAACAACCTGGGAACATGGGTCCGTAAGCCTGGTTAGGGGGTGAAATGGTGTCCACTTTCAAATTATCATTTCCGGCAGCGCCGACAATGGTCAGAGTATCATAAGCAAACAAGAGAGCATCTTTAACTGCCTGTGATTCACCATAAGTTCCAAGACTCATATTAATGATGGTTGCTCCATTATTAGCTGCATAGTATATTGCTGAAGCAAGCCAGGCCGTATTACCAGATCCTGTTCCAGTTAAGACTTTAATAGGCATTATCCTTGCATTCCATGCAATGCCAGAAATACCCACATAATTATTAGTCTCGGCCGCAACTACCCCTGCCACATGTGTGCCATGTCCATTGTCGTCATCCGGATCATTGGAGTTAGAAGTAAAATCCCAGCCTCTCACATCATCAATAAATCCATTGCCATCATCATCGAGACCATTATCCGGTATCTCTCCCCAGTTCTTCCAGATATTTCCATCCAGATCAGGATGATCCCAGTCAACCCCGGTATCGATAATCCCAATAATCTGAGAGGTGTCACACGTTACTGAATCCCATGCGGCAGGTGCATTAACAGCATCAATATACCACTGTTCCCCGCTTTGGTACAAAGCATCGTTTGGATATGTATTCATTGAATAAATAAAATAATTGGGCTCGGCATAGTCCACTTCAGCATTTTTGGAAATTAACTCTGCTAATTCTTTGGCATCATAAACTTCATCAAATTTGAGTTTATAAATGTTATAAAGTTTGGGTACTTTATGTCTTTGGCCTTTGAAGTCAGTAAGATATCGGGTTGTGTCCCTCGACTTTGCCCTGGATGACTCTCTGGTTTCTTTAAATACTTTTTCTATTTCTATGGTTTTGTAATCTATTAAAAAGTTATCTATGCTATTAAGTCCGGTTGTAACCTCAATCTCTCCTTCAGCCTTTTCTACAACCTTAGCTTCAATGTAAACCTCATCTTTAAACTTCACCAATACTTCACCTTTCACATATTCGGGATAGTATGGATCAAGGATATGAAGGTTGATGGAATTAGTTTGGCTGGAGGCGGAATAAATAGTTGAACTAATTATTACTATTATCAAAAATATTTTAGTTAATAATCTCATTGTTATATTATTTGACTAATTCACATCAAAGTCACGCATTACACATCACTTTGATTTTATTATTTAACCAATACTATTTTCACATCTTGCGTTTTTGCAATATTTCCATTATTCATTATCACTTCTATATGACATATATATATACCTGCAGGAAGCTCATTATTTTTCTCATCCTTGCCATTCCAGTTTATTTGATGACTCCCGCTTTGATAATAACCATTCGTTATCTGCTTCAGTTTATGACCTTTAAAATTGTATATTGTAATATCCATAATAGCATCATCTGTCAACTGCCAACCGATAATTGTCGACCCGGTAAAAGGATTAGGTTGAACACTCAGGATATTATCATCAGTAGCCAGAACATTGAGCTGAGTTCCCTTCTTTAATATTGGTACATAATCACCATCCAGGTTCCCTCCGAATATCTCAGTAATTTCCAAATTATTACTATCCATTCCTTCGATGCGGAATAGTTCGATATCGCCGGCAGGGAGTTCTTTAGCCGTAAAACTGTATAGGATTCCGAGAATGTGATCATCCAAAACTGCATAAGCAAATTCGAAGCCTTTTTGTAGGCTGAAGATTCTTAACGCTTGCATGTTGGTGATTGGTGGTTGGTGGCTGGTGGTGCGAATTTTATCTTTGTCCTTTTGTTTTTTATCTTCTATAACAAACTGTAATCCAGCAACATTACCCTCATTTGCAATTTCTAATTTATCATTTTTAATTTCATAATAAGCTGGTCTATCACTGAGAGCTACTAATGCTGATAATGGACATGACTTTGTTCCTGAAATAAGCTGTACCAATCCTATGATATCCAGTATATTAATCTTGTTATCATTATTGACATCTGCGGCAGTAAATAGGAAAGGAGTAGGGTTCTGGTTGAGCATATATGAAACAATGGTAGTGATGTCTAATACATTTACTGATAGATCACAATTTGCATCACCATTTGCTGTAGAGAATGGTGTGGCAGAGGCAATTTTGGAATAATCACTTTCCTGCATATCAGTGCCCAGTATTTTAAATGTGTAATAATAAGTAGTACCAGGAACAATATTATAATCCGTATATATTGTATCTATAATTAACTCTGTATTAATTCTTAGTGTATCACTATTAGTGGAATCTGTTAAGTGATAAAAGCGATAGAGGTTATACCCTAAAACATCGGGTGTATCGGCTGGTGGCCACTCAACGGATACTTTTTCTATGCCTGCAGTTGCAATGAAATTTATGGATGCTGAGGATGCTGCCTGAATAATAAATTGGAATCTTCCATTTTTCTCAGGTGGGATTTCAAAACCTTCAGTATCATTCGCTCCGCTTACCGTTAAAACATTGATGCCATCTCCTGTTTCGAGCACAATATCATAATGTGCGGTCCAAATTGTTGAATCAGAATTCCAAGAGGCAGAATCTTCAACAATACATTGAGTATAAGGTTCCCATGCTCCAAATGTAAGAAGCGGAGTATAAGCAGTATCCATTGGGCGGTTAAAATAAACATCAAATTTAGCTATTCCAGAACCAATCGGATCTAACTGTTCATCTTGTGGATCAATGCCATTAATTTCAACTTTCCAAACAATTCCATGGGATGAGTCAGATGGTTGATTCATTTTGGGATTAAAATATACCATAGCAAGACTTGGATCTTTCCAAAAATCATATATATATGTATTTATTTTTTCGTCTTTTGTGGTTCCCCAATACATGGTGGGTAAGTATTCAAAATATAAATCACTTGTGGCTTTATATAAATATGAGTTTCCAATGTAGGGGTGTATATCATTACGATAAATTAAATTATTTTCAATTAAATTAGTATATGGTGATGGTATTGCACTAAATAAGATACCTGTTATATCTGAAAAATTATTATACTTAAATATTACATTTGAAGAGGTAAATAATTCATAAGGATGATAATAAATATCAATGTTATATATATTGGATCTGTATATACTTCCTGACACCCTAATCCATGCTATCCTGCAATCTCTTATTATACAATCCTTAATATCTACGTTACCTTCTAATAATCCATAATTTGCATTTTTAAAATTTTCAAAAATACAATGGTTGAATTCACCAGTAGTAAATTTAAAGCAACTTAATTGACTAGTTTGCCCATCAAAATTAGTATAATTAAAAATTAAGTTTCCATTGCCAATTATTGCACCTGGTCCATAAATTTCAATTATACTATCGTTCTTACCTAATCCACTAATAAATCCATCATTTACAAAAGGTTGCTCGAGAATTAATTCTGCACCTGGGTTAATATTTAGAACACCATTATTTGTAATTCTAAAACTTTGTGCAACCAACCATAGTTTATCAGCTTTAAGAATATAAGTAGAATCTAATACACCTGAGAGTTCTTCAGCATTTTGAATTACAAGGGAATCTGAGTAGAAAAAAGGTGTAGTATTGTCCCCGTATATTTTTATTTCAAAGGGAATTTTACAATTATGGGCAACTGCACTATCAATTTCTAAAAATATTGGGTCTGAGTCACCTGATAAAGTAGCATAAGTAGATATATTACCAATAACAGAAATGCTATCAATCACATTTATCTTTGAAGAATCCAGAGAATTGCTTAATCTAAAAACACAAGTAACATTATACACCTCACCCCCTGTATTTTTTACTGTTGGGAAAATTTGAATTGTTTCACCAGCATCGGGTACTTCATCATTATCACAACCGGCAATTGTATCCAATAAGGTATAGTTGATAAAGTGAAGTTCAGGAACAAGTGTACAAGTTAAACTTCCATATATATTAATTTTACCATTATTTGATCCCTGAATGAGTCTGGCAAATATTTCTTCATTTGGAACATCAGGTAAATAGTCTAAAATTAAAGCCACAGAACCTGAAATAACTGCTGAAGACATAGATGTACCATTATAAGACCGATAACTACCAAAAGGTATAGTACTTAAGATGTTTTGACCAGGTGCAAATATTTCATAATTAAAACCTTCTGAGTGTTCAGATATTATGGGGCCAGAGAGATCCACATTTGTAAAACTAGTATAACCACCACTTTCATTTGAAGCTTGCACACCTATGACAAATGGATAACAGGCAGGATACATATTACCGCAACCAATACATTCAGGACAAAGGCATCTATCATCATTTCCCGCTGATGCAACCAAAACTGCAGTTGAATATGCATTTTCAAGGGCAGATTTTACAGTAAGTGATTCAGCATAGCTACCCAGGCTCATGTTAATTACAGTTGCGCCATTTTCAAAAGCATACATGATACCAAGGGCAAGATTGCTTGAGCTACCGGCTCCTGAGCTTTGTAACATTTTTACCGGCATAATTCTAGCATTCCAGTCTACTCCACAAATACCAATCTCATTGTTTCCTTCAGCAGCTGCAATCCCTGCAACATGAGTTCCATGTGAGTTGTCGTCGTTGGGATCGTTATCGTTGTTTATGTAGTCCCAGCCGCGTGTGTCATCGATATAACCATTGTTATCGTCATCGATTCCATTGTCGGGGATTTCATTCCAATTGGTCCAGATGTTATCATCAAGATCAGGGTGATCCCAGTCAACACCTGTGTCTATGATGGCTATTATTTGGGTAGTATCGCCTGTTACGCTGTCCCATGCTGCAGGAGCGTTTATTGCATTTAAATACCATTGCTGACCGTATAATGGATCATTTGGTATGGTGTTTCTATTTGGAGGATTTTCAGGAATAGGAACTGGTAATAATTTAGGTTGTACATCTATGATTTCACCTTTTTCCAATACTTCCATGGTATAAACCATGTAATTAGGTTCTACGAATTCAACATTGCGATCTTTTGACAGCTCTTCTACAATCTGTTCTATATCCCATATTGTGTCAAAACTTAGTTTGTAAATATTGAATAATGCATGTACTTCTATTTCATTTCCTTTAAAATCACGGATTGTTTTAGTAGTTTTTCTGTTTTGTTGTTCACGGGTTTCTTTAAACACTTTTTCAACTGCTTCAGCTTGGTAAGGCTCCAATATCTTGTCAACAGATGATATTCCCGTTCTGGCAATACCACTTTTAATTGAGCTCTCAACATTAACCTCATCCTTAAACTTAACCAACACCTCACCCTTAACATATTCAGGGTTATGTGGATCTAGATAGTGTATGCTATGGAAGTTGGACTGGGCGTTGAGTACAACACTAGATTCTAATAAAAATAAAAAAAATACGTGGAATATTGTTTTCATGATATTGTTATTCTCAAATGGCTATTATTTTTCTTTTTAAATATTTGATATGTTGTCGTTTTAGAATTCTTGTTGTCATTTCGGCTGAAAGTAGAAACTCCACAGACCTTGTTGTCGTTTCGAATCCGCCTAAGGCGGAGAGAAATCTCCAGAGCAGCAGGACAGTTCTCAGGAGATATTTCGTTGCAATCCCGATGAAAAATCGGGAAAGCTTTCTTCAATATGACAGTCTTGTTTTTCGTCAGTCTACTATTTTCTCGAATTATTCTCACAACCCTTTACTTTGTTAGTACAACTTTAATTTCCTTATTGTAATAATTACCCGATATCGATTTTACTTTTAGCTGAAGCAAATAAATACCTGATTTGAGTAGCTGCCCTTTATCGTTAGTTCCATTCCAATTAAGGCTATGTTTACCTGCATTTTGGAAAGAGTTTTGAAGCTTGCCAATCTCTGTTCCGTTCAAATCAAACAAGTTAATTTCTGCAATACCACTTTCTTGTACTGTGTAGTTTATTTGTGTTGAGTATGAAAATGGATTTGGACTAACTTGTAATTCAGCATCCGTCGCAAACACAACTGAATTGGTTCCTTTTTTAAGAACCAGTATATAATTACCCCTCAGGTCTCCTCCATATATTTCGGTTATTTCAATATCATTTATATCAATACCCTCAAATCTGAATAAGTCTGTTAATCCTTCAGGCATCTCTCTACCACTTAAACTATAAAGAATGCCTATAATCTCATCCCCTACTACACAATATGCAAACTCAAATCCCTTTGCAATTGAAAATATCTTCAAATCATCAAGATTACTTTTAACCATTAACTTTTTACTTTTAACTTTTAACCTAAACTGCAACGCAGCAACATTTCCCTTACTTTCAAACCCAACCTTATTATCATCGAAATAATAGTATGCTCTTTCATTACTTATTTCAGGCAAAGGTTGCGTAGTTGAGCTTTTCTTTCCGTTTATTAATTGAACCAAACCAATAATATCCAGTACATTAATTTCATCATCGTAGTTTACATCAGCTGCATCAAATAAGAAAGGATTAGGGCTTTGGTTGAGCATATAGGAAACAATAGTTGTTATATCTAACACGTTTACCGCTAAATCACCATTGGCATCGCCATTGGCGGCATCGAATGGAGTTGCTGTTACAATATTTGAAGAGTCTGATTCCTGAAGATCTGTATCAACAATCTTATAGTAATAATGGTATGTTGAATCAGGAATAATATTAAAATCATTGTAAATCGTATCAATTATTAAGGATGTATTAATTACAATAGGATTTGAAAATGTAGTATCTGTTATATTCATGTATCGGTACATATTAAATCCAAGAAAGTCTAACAGACCTGTACTATTCCATTCCAGTTCAACTTTTCCAATTCCAGCTGTAGCGATAAAATTTACAGATTGTACTCCTGCTGCCTGAATTATAAAGGTAAACCTCTTATCTTCAACAATAATCTCGTTTCCAATTGAATCCTGAGCATCAGCAACCCTAATAGTTTGTTCACCATCTCCTGTGAACAAATCAACATTATAGTAAGCCGTCCAAGACTTCTTATCTATAGACCATGAGTCTGAATTATCAACTATGTTTTGAAGAAATGGGCTACGAACCCCAAAAGATAACATAGGTGTGGTAGTGGTGTCCATTACCCTATTAAAAAATACTTCAAATTTTTGAAGACCTACTCCAACCGGATCAACTATTTCATCCTGTGCATCCTTGCCATTTACAAGTACCTTCCACACATGACCTGGACAAGAATCAGATGGCATTGTCAATATTGGGTTAACAACTAATTTAGGAATTGTAGCATCATCCCAAAAATCATAATACTTTGATGTAATTTTAGCACTATCGGTTGTTCCCCAATAATGATTTGAGAAATCTTGATAATTGTCAGAACCTGAAGTCTTTACAAAAATGAATTCTTGATTATTATTTAAAAAACTATTCTTATGATGGAGATCATAATTTGACTGTATTAAAAAATTAGGTGACCATAAATTAGGGGAATTTGGATAAAGATAAACATAAATATTAGTAAAATCGTTGAACACACAATTGGTATATACCCCTGAACCTAGACCACATACAATATTATCAAAAAGACATTGATCAAAAAAACCTCCTCCTAGTTCATCTGAGCAAGAATTATAAACACTTGTAGAAACAATAGAATCTGTATTGCCAAATGAAAAATAATTAACCCAAATAATTCCACAATTTCTCAAAGTGCTATATGATATTTTATTTGCCTCTATTCGGCCTCCATTTATTATATTACACCGCTCAATGTTTGAATTAACAGACATAGATCCCTCATTTAAATCAAAATCAATGTATTTAAAAATACCATTTCCATTTAATGTACCTTTAATTACAATAATACTATCAAGTGTTCCGGCAGCATTGATAGTCCCTCTATTATCTATTTGAGCATTTATTTCTAAATGTGTACCCGGCAGAATAGTAAGAGTTACACCTGTACTTACTCTTACGCTATTGTTAATGAGCCAAAGTTTGTCAGGCGTAAGCGTTGTATCACTGGTTAAAATTCCTGATAACTCTTCGCCATTATAAATTACAAAATCTATTTCTTGAGTATAAGAAACTGCATCTCCCGCATTTCTCATTGTTACATTCATGGTAATATTTCTGTTATTAAAACAATTTGAATCAATGCGGATTAAAAAAGGTTCGGATAAATTCGACAGTGATCCATAAGTGCTCAGGCTACCAAAAAATACTGAGTCATGAACTAAATTTAGATCGCTTGTGTCGCTATAGATACTGTGGGATAATAATGCATAAACACTGTCTGCATATCCCCATGTATTTCTGATGGTCGTATATATCTGGATAAGTTCTCCCGCATCTGCCTGTCCATCCTGATCATTTCCTGACAATGTATCCTCAATAGTATAATCACTCAAATCAAAAACTGGATGCATATTGGTTGGGTTAAAAGCATCATAAACTTGTATATAACTCATGGAAGTATGAATAAAATCACCCCATAGTTTCTCATCTGAAACATTGGGAAAATGGGCACGATATAATGAAACTGCTCCTGATACCAAAGGTGCGGACATTGAAGTCCCACTCATTGATTTATATGTTCCATTAAGTGCAGTACTTATTATTCCTGAACCTGGAGCAGTTAATTCATAGTTAAAGTTTTCAGGAAAAGTCGATAAAATAGGTCCGTCAGGATCATAGTTTGAAAATCCTGCACTAGCCTCAACACCTAAGACATAAGACAATGCAGACGGGTAAAAAGTGGTTGGATTAAAAGGGTCGATTGAATAAATACTATTACTATTATTTCCTGCGCTGGCAACAAGATCAGCAGTTAAATATGCATTTTGTAGAGCATTTTCCATTGTAAACGATCTTCCGTAACCCCCAAAGCTCATATTTAATACTGTAGCTCCATTATCTGATGCATAAACAATACCTGATGAAATTGTAGCGGCATTTGAAGAGCCACTTCCCGGAAAAACTTTTATCGGTATTATTTTGGCATACCAATTTACACCGGCTATTCCTATTCCATTATTTCCTCTTGCTGCAGCAATTCCTGCTACATGGGTTCCATGGCTGTTATTGTCCATAGGGTTGTTATCGTTATTGATAAAATCCCATCCGCGTATATCATCTATTTTCCCGTTATTGTCATCATCAATTCCATTGCCGGCAATCTCATCATTATTATTCCAAATGTTTTCGGAAAGGTCAGGATGCAACCAATCCACACCAGTATCAAGTATTGCAATGACCTGAGTTGAATCACCTGTAATAGTATCCCATACCTGATTGATCTGGGTTGTAATTATTCCGTATTGTTGGCTGTATAAAGGATCGTCCGGGACGATGATACTGTTTTGTGGAGTAATATTAGGGTTGGGTAGTGAAGAATGTTTTGGTAATATTCTACTTTCCAATATTTCCATAGTGTAAACTAAGTAATTAGGTTCTGCAAAATCCACAGTAGTATCTTTTTTAAGTTCTTCAACCAATTGTTTTACATCCCATATTGTATCGAATTTTAGCTTGTATATATTGAATAATGCAGGTACTTCTATTTCGTTTCCTTTAAAATCATGGATGGTCTTATTGGTTTTTCTTTGTCGTTGCTCACGGGTTTCTTTGAAAACTTTTACAATTGCTTCGGTTTGATAAGGTTCCAGAACTTTATCTACAGAAGAAAGGCCAGTTTTTGCAACACCACTTTTTATGCTTTTGTTTACTTGTGCTTCATCCTTGAATTTAATTAGTACTTCACCTTTAACATATTCTGGGTTGTATGGATCGAGGTAATGTACGTTATTGAAGTTGGATTGGGCAACGAGTACACTAGATCCTAATAAAATTAGAATAAATATGTAGAATAATATTTTCATGGTATTGCTATTTTCAAATGGTTATTATTATTTCTATGGTCAATTGCTAGGAATGGCTACTGCGCCCCTTCCTAACGGTCAGGGCTTAGTTGCCTAAACTGCTTTTGCAAATACATAAGCAGATAAACCAAAATTTCCTACCTTTTGATTTTTTATCATAAATATTTTTATTTCTAATTAGATGGTGGTCCTGTATATCCTAAAGTTAATTTACCAGTTATAGTAATAATTGCATTTTCTTCTATTATAAGGTTTTCACATTTTGCATCCATATCTGTTATTGTTGGGAAATAACTGCCGGCTGGGTTAGTAGGTATCAGTACATCGAACAATAAACTTGGCACACGCCCAAAATTCCAGTTTGCTACATTATTCCAATCTGTACTTACAGTTCCTGTCCAGGTTTCGTAGCTAAACCCTTCCATTTCTACCAAAGCAGTACCTTGTGGTTGATAATCATCATTATATGTAGGACTGTATGTATCAGAGATAAGGATGATTTCTATAGTCTCATTTGAATCCCAGTACCGAAAAATTATTTCATTACCAGTAATAAACCCATCCTGAATTTCTGTAGTTGGGTCATCTGCAGTTGCAGTAATAATGTAATTTGTATCTGAAGTAAATTCATTTATAATGGTAACCGTCCCTACACAAATCTCTTGCCCTGAACCATTAACATCAAAAACTGCAATTTCATCATTGGACTGTAATAATAGTCCATCCAAAGAAGTAGAATTAACAATTATATTCATTGGCATGAAGGGGTTGTTTCCTGTTATAACCTGAAAATGCTGTGCTAATGAATTATAACTTAATAAGATTATGAATAATACAAAAGACAATAGGATAATTTGACGCCAAGTAGTAGTAAATTTGCAAATCATGGCAAATAATATTTTAGGCATTAAAAATTCAAATTTAAATAATATAGTTTTCAATTCCTATGAATTTCTCATAATTCCAAGAAAATTTCTAACTATAGGAAACTTCTATAAATTAGTTTTTCTGGAGTATGTACTTAACACACAAGATTATCATACTGAAACTGTGTTATATATGGAATATGAATCTGATTTAATATTAGTAATATTTTATAAATTTCACATTGTGAACCTGATATTAATTTCAAGTCTATTTCAATTTACTTGAAAGATTCTAAATAATCTATAAATAAATACATTAATAAGATGTTTTATGTGCATACCCCTGATATATATTTCTCATATATATTTATAAACCCCATTTTTTTGATTTAGATTGGGACTCTATTTTGTTTTCTATTGAGTTAATAAAATTTCTAGTTGAGAATATTCTCTTTCCTGAAGTTTTCCATTTATTTTAATTGTGTGTAGGCAGTTGAGCATGCAGGGTCGGCAAGGTCTGTTTTGTTTATCGTGAGCTTTCCAGTTGCCGCAATCGCCAAAGTCTCTTATGCCAACGAGTTCAATTTTATCACCGTTGGGTGATGTAAATATTCGTTTTTTTATAATTAATTCTGGTCCTTTGAATTTTGGGGGATTTTCAATTTTGCTATCGATAATTGCAACTGGGGAAGGAGTGTTGTATGGTATTTGAGGGGTAGATTGAGGTTCCCTCCTTCGCATTTGCTTCGGCGGGCAGGGAGATTGAGGTTGGAGTGCTTTTAGGGGTTTGTTTTCATTTTTTAGGAAATCGGCAATGTCTACTCCCTTGGCTTTTTGTTCTTCATCAGTGTATTGTTCAAGATAATCAGATGTTTGAAAACCAAACTTATTGCCTTTTTCTTTCCATTTTAGATAAATACTACCGTCTTTTGAAGCATCGGGGAACAGTATTACATTTCTACCTCTTAAAGGTATCACTTTTTCTTTATTTAAATTTTCGACTCCACCAGTTGCCAACCAAAGTAAATCAGGAAGGAAAACACTTGCAATAATTGCTGTTTTTTCGCTTTCGACAATGCCAATCGTTTTGCCTGGAAATTGGCTTAATAAATGCTCACCAAAAAGACATTGCTTGAGATTGAAATTATTAATATTTAATACGGAATGAACCCAGTTATTATGGTTTTTAATACGGTGGCCGTTGTTATCGTACTTGATTAGTTTGCCTGTTCTTACTTTGTAATTGCTATCAATCTGCCAAAAAATTGTTGTTCCACCATTATAACGAGAGGAAGTTCCAATATTATACGTATTTATTGCCTGATCAACCTGTTCGGTGCTAAGTATGGAATATAGAAATTTCAGAAGGTTGTTATTTTTATACTCTTTTAGGGATGCTTTAAAAATTGAATGGGAGATATAGCTTGGCTCTATAGCTTTGCTCAGTATTTCTGGTAGTGAGTTTGACCCCTCTGTCCGCCTGAGGCGGACATCTCCCCAATTGGGGAGAATTACCCCACTATCTCCGTGGGAGGGGAGAGAAAGGTTTTGTTGGAAGTATTGTTTTGGGGTGAAGTGGTAGCCGCATTTATCTACACGGTTACATTTACCTACCTCATCATCCAATACTTCACCAGTTTCAGTTGATACATATTTACTGAATTGATAAGGTTTTTTGCATGCAGGGCACGTATAACGTGAATTGCGTCCTGTATATGGCTGTAATGTGTATTGGTATTTGTTCATATTTTTTTTATTGCAGATAGTTTAGGAAACGGAGGAAACGCTGTTATATACGATTTATGATACTGTTATACAGGTACATAACCTATTATCTTTACCGTTTCCATCGTTTCCAATATCAATTGTTACTTCTTTTTGTTCAGCCATTTATGAATAGTACCTTTATGATTTTCATTACCAAAGATTATTTTAGATATCTCACCGTAACTTTTATCCTCTTTAAATAGCATCGCTGCCAGACTTTTTTTCTCCGGTTGGCCATCGAGGTAATCATAAACTGTTTTTGCATGTTTTTCGAGACGATCAACCACTCTCAATGCATTATAAAAATCAGTATCATTACATTTGATTGAATTATTCAGAGTACCATTTTCATGAGCTCGAAGTGCAGTAAAAATCATCATTATTCTGAATGCAATAATCCCTAACCTATTTGCTGTACCACTCATGGAGATATCGACTTCAGCAATCAGTTTACTTTTTCTTTCATCAAATAATTTAATAAATTTCTGCTGTTGCTGATCAGTTAACCAGAACCAAATTGGAGTTTCCAATTGATTTAATTCATTAAACAAATCATTAAAAAGGATACCTGAATTTTCAAAATACTGTTGGTACTCTTTTTTTCTATCATCAAATACATTAATGAATTTATTATTTTGTTTTAACTCGTAGAAAAGGAAACGACTGTATAGGCCGTTTTCAATTGAAGGAATGAGGGTTTTTAACTGATTGAATGTACTGGATAAAACAACAGATATTTCGGGATTATTAATCTCGATTAGCTCGTTGTTCATTCGCCTGAACAAGCTAATTGTTTCGTGGTGAAATCCTTGCCGTAATGTGTCAGAAAATCCACCATAATCTTGTTTTAATGCATCAGCAAGCGTATCGCCTTCGCTTTCAAATAATATACCTTTACCATTGTTTTCCTCAAGCAATTGATAAACCCCACTTTTTGAATTGTTAGCAGGGATGAAAAGCATTAAAGTAGCTGGTTTATTAGGTTTTTCAGGAGGTATGGCATCAGCATCCTTACTTTTATTATATTCCTTTAAATGCTTTTTGTATTCTTCCAAATCCTTTAGGTATTCAACCAAAAGCCTTTTTGCTTCATCACGTTTTTCCTCGTGTATATGTTTTCCAAGTGCTCTGGCATAATCTAAACTACCTTTACCACCACCATAGCCTGCCAATACATATACAAATAGATTGGGGGCAATCCATTTACCAGAATATAAAGCTTTTATATTTGGGAGTAACCCACTAATAACACCAATTGCACCAATTAAGAAAACTTCTTTTTCAGTTTCGTCAACAAGGAAATCACATGGCTTTTTAAGCATGTTTGGTAATTCACTTATTATTGATTCAATGGAGAAACCGTTGATATGATCTTGTAGGCCGTTAAGGAAATTATCATTTATCATAATACATTCCTTTCCATACATATAACATTTGATGGAGTTTTCCACTTATATGCTAATTTATATTGTTTAATTCGGGGTTTTTTTGTAACTTTGCTTTCATTAATTTTCACGCAGTTATTGCCCGTTATGCTTACCGGCTTACGGGCTTTTTCATTCTTTTTCATATCCTAATATTTTGAAATTGTAATTTTATAATTACACCAAAACCATAAATACATACTATTAATTATCACTATTTTCCTGTGTAATGTTTTTCTAAATGCCGTTCAATGTCTGATGCTTTGAAATAGATTTTACCACCTATTTTGCTATAATGAAGTATCTTGTTGTCCCTGTAAGATTGAAGAGTTCTTATGGAGATTTTAAGAAGTTGGCACACTTCCTGTATATCGAACCAGGTATCTTCTAATGGGTTAATTTTTGAGATTCTTTTAATGCTACCTTCAATTGCATCAATCTTATTGATTAATTGCTGGTAGGCTTCGGTTGTAATTGTTATGACTTGCATGTTTGTAAAATTTGATGTTAACGAAATAATTATGATGCAAAACTACGTCAGCAACTACATGCAAAGCAATACTGTAATGATGATAATAAATTAGATGCACTACTATTATCATAATTTAACAAACTAAATATCAGGCATATAATACACTTTTAAAAATTAAATATGATGATAGATGATTTAGGAAATAATGGGAAAGTCATATAAAAAAGAGGGCTACTAAAAATAAAACAAATACTTTTTGTTTTTCGTTAGATATTTAGTTGTAAAAAAAAGCGAGTAGCTTATCTCTTTAAAGAGCCTCTGATAATAATACTGAAAAATATTCTGTTTTGTGGGGATATCTTTTTGATGAATAAGAAAATCTAGCCAGATGATCCTTATCAAATTGTTTTCCATCTTTGTTCGAAAAAACAAACCTAACCAGTTGATAATACTTACTACTTAATTTATTTGTATTTCTGCTTTGAAAATTATAGTCAACAATTAATTTTTCATTTATAACAAGTGCATGCAGAAAATTGAATATGGAAGAGTAATCAGGTGTTGTTTTGTTCCTAGATGAGGGATTAAGCCAAATTATATTGATAGGTTCTGTTATTTCATTACCTGAGAAAGCCAACTGGAAGGAAGTTAAATCACAATCTATGATACTATTACTCATCATTTTATTATATAGCTTTTCCAACTCATTATTGATTCTAATTTTTTTTTCTTCTTGTAAAATAGTATGTTCTGATTTTAATATCCACTTAAATGCTTTTACTTTTTCAGGTTCTTTGTTGACTTTGTTTTTAGTACCAGTTAACTTACTAATATGCATTTTAAACTCAGATTCCATGAATTCTATAAGAGGTTTTACTAATTCATTTTGGAGATCATATTGGATTTGCTTTTTAGTAATTTCCTCATAAAAATTATTAAAATTCAATTCATACAATTGAACTTCATTATACTTGCTAACATTTTCAGGTTTGCTACCAATTGTTTCGTCAAAAAGTTTGAGTAAATCACTATAATTATAGATTATGTATTTGTTAAATATTTCATTTGAATCTTCTATCATGTGATCATGCAAAGATTCTTTTATTCTTGCTAATTCAGCAGTAAAAAATCTTTTATAACCTTCATAGATTCTAATGTAATTTGATTGTTTTTTTAGAATAGGGCTAAGAGTTATCATACCTGTATTACTGAATAATCTAGTACTGCTGCCTGACTTCTGCAGTTCTTTATCCAGATACTCTTGGCCTACCAGTTTTTTAATTTCATTTAATTCCTGGTACATAGAAACGTTTTTCACAAATATACTAAATTAGCATTTCAGTTGCTCTAGAATGCGTTAGAATAATTCAAAATGCTAAATATTGTTAGAAATAATAATTGCAATTTAAATAAAAATATTGTATCTTTACAACTGCAAAAGTGTTCATTGAAGTGTAATGTAATGCGGTAAATACGGTGGTTTAGTCGGTGGACTGAATGTTTGCATATTGTTACTTTACTTTGTTTATAGTGTATGTAGGGTGTTGGTTCGTGAGCCTCCAGCTCCACAATAAAAAAACGTAACACGAAGTGTTTGGCAATGAGTAAAAATATAAATTAAGCTTGCTTAAATGAAATATTTTTACGAGTTGACAAGCGAGTATAGCGAGTAAGGTTTTTTATTGTACCCACCCCAAATAGGATCAATGAAATTAATCCCTCCAGCTCCACAATAAAAACACATAAACCCATAGGGTATGACAATAAGAGAGTACTGTTAGTCAAACTCGTTTGTTCAAACAGAACTTTCTTGTTGGCACAGTGAGCACAGCGATTATAAGTCTTATTGTTACTCCCCCTCCCTTTTGGGATCAATGAAATTAATTAATTCGTTTTTCGAAATAACCACAATAAAACTCCCCGCCGCAAGCGGACGGATTATCAATAGGAAAATATTTTCAAATTCGCCCCAAGGGGCGTGGAATAAGACCCTTAAGATCCCTCGGCTTACGCTTGGGATTAGTTCGGCTATATGATTTTGTTTTGTAAAATCATAGTCTCACTGATTCAAATTCTTATCTTTGTGAAATGGATACAGTTGTATGGATTGGATTGTCGATTGCAATATTTGCCGGATTTTTAACCTTAACAAAAAAAAATATAACCGTGTCAGACAGGCTACTTGCCGGCTGGTTGTTTTTGCTTGCCTTCGACTACGGGAATATTGGTATTACTAATTTGTATCTTGACTTTGCAGTTATACCATCTTCATTTTTTTTATTTAATCCTGCATTTTATTTGTATTCAAAATCGTTAACAAATAAGAAATTCAAACTTAAATGGAGCCAGCTTTTACATCTTTTCCCTTATGTTTTCTTCGACTTATGTAATCACTTTTTTAGTATTTCAGTTAGAGTTGACAATTTTTTTGCAGTAGACAGCATGCTTTGGCTAAGGCTGTTATTTGCAATTTCATTTATCATTTCTCTACTTACATATTCTACACTAAGTATTGTAGCAGTACACAAACATCGTATTTTTCTGAAAAATGAATTTTCAAATATTGATAAAAATCAGAAGTTGAGTTGGTTGTTGTTTATTGTAATTTCCTATTCTGTTTACATTATTACGGCAACGGTTCTTGGTGTTTTAGGATTTCTCAATAATAGTCTTGAAATTTCAAGCATCTACAATTATGTTGCCACCTTAATATTAACTTTTGTACTGGGATTTTATGGTATTCGTCAGGATGAAATTTTCACTCGCGAAATCGAAAAACCAATAGTACATGAAAAATACCAACAATCAATGCTTTCTGATGAAAAAAAAGAAAAGATAAAAGAAGACCTTCTTAAATATTTTGAAACTCAAAAGCCATTTTTTAATTCAGAATTGAATATGCAAGCTTTAAGCGAAAAACTGGGAATTCCAAAATATCAAATAACAGAAGTATTGAATACCGTAATCGGGAAAAATTTCTTTCAGTTTGTAAACGAATTTCGTGTTGAAGCAATAAAGCAAAAACTAGCAGATCCAAATAACAATAAATTCTCACTTGAAGCTATTGGTTACGATTGTGGTTTTAGCAGCAAATCGTCATTTTTTTCGGTTTTTAAAAACATTAGCGGACAAACACCAATGCAGTTTAAAAACTCCCATTCCTAACAAAATATTTTCTCTTTTATCTAATTACCATTAGTCCAGAAAAAACAAATACAAAGTCTGCACAAATTTTTCTTGTCCTAATTTTAAAAACAAAACCTTGATTACATCGCATGGTTTTAACATTGCTGACAATATTCTCAGCTTATTATGTTAAAACAATTTTCATATCTGATAATTCCAATATTGATGATTCCATCATTCTCAAACTCACAATCGTTATTTGAACGTAAAATTGGAATCACTGAAAATAACAAATTAGGATTGGAGATTTCTGGATATACAAGGGCTTCAGCATTTGGTTTGAGCCAACAATACGACTACTCATCTGTTTTCGCCGAATTTTGTTTAGTTGCTAAACTAGCATACAAAAATACATTTCTGTTTACCGATTTAAGATTTCGCTCAGGAGTAAATTTCGATGAAAGATATTCTCTAATTCAGATAAAGGAAGTTTTTGCAGGCTATGAATCCAACAAACTCGATTTATATCTGGGAAATCAAATAATAAGTTGGGGCCGAACCGATGGTTTCAATCCCACCAACAATATTACTCCAAACGATTATTTCTTTTTAAGTGCCGATAATTACGATCAGAAATTAGCCAATTTCATGCTGAGAACAAAAATTCACATCAACTCCAAAATCGACATTGAATTAATTGGAATACCAATTTACGCACCATCAATATATCGTTTCGATCTTTTTGACTTTAGAGATTATGTAGATTTTGGCCCTATTATTTTACCTGAAAATACTTTCAATAATTCTACCATTGCTACACGCTTAAACTTTGAATACTCACAAATTGGCTTTTCCCTGTCCTACTTTAGAGGTTGGGATCCATTTTATGGTTTTAATATTCAATCCATCGATTTGGATAATTTACAAATAACAAATTCCCCAACTCCATATTTTAAAAGTTCCTTTGGTGGAGATATGTCACTATTGTTAGGTTCATGGATTATCAGAACCGAGTTTGCATACAATAAAACCAATAATTACATCGAAAACATGCAAACTCCTAATCCCAATATTAATTATGTTTTTGGACTGGAACACAAATTTTTCGGTATTCAGACAATTCTGCAATTTATCGGTTTTCATACACTTCATTTCAAAAATTTACAAGTTCCCATAATTTATGATCCAAGCAATGCGATTGAACAAATACAATATGCAGAAGATATGATTTTGTATGAATCGGAAATCTTTAACAGGAAAATATTCCATCAACAAAAAAGAAATAATTATGCACTTTCGCTGATGCTGAATAAAGGTTTTGCATACAATACCTTGAACATTGAACTTAATGGTTATTACAATTTAACTTCCGAAGAAATAATGATTAACACCAAATTAGTATGGAAAATAAATGACGCTCTTGAGGCTTCCCTTGGAGGAAATTATTTCACAGGACCCAAAAAATCGGTTTTTCATTATTCAGGTCCAATACTCTCGGGTATTTTCATCCAGTTAAAGGCTTCCTTTTAAAACAATATTTAAATGAAAAGTGAATTATTCATATTAAAATACAAATGGCTGATAATTGGCCTAACTGCCCTTTTGGTAATTGTAAGCATTATTCCATTAAAAAATATTACCATCAATCCCGATTTGCTTAGTTACCTGCCCGAGAGCATGCCTTCAAAAATAAACAACGACAAAATAGAACAAGCATTTGGAAAAAGTGATCCTTTAATTATTGTTTTTAAGACAGTTGATATTCTCAATAAAGCAAGTTTGGAAAGACTGAAATCGATTAGTGCTGAATTCAACCAAATGCCCGACTTCGACAATGTAATGTCGCTTTTCGATGCAAAAAATATTGTTGGCAATCAGGGCAGCATGATTGTGGAAAAAGTAATTAAGAAGATTCCTGAATCTCAAACAGAAAAAGAATTATTAAGGAAAGAAATAAAAGCAAATGATCTGATTTACAAAACCATTGTTTCGGAAGACTTTAAATACACTTTAATTTTATTGAATTCCATAAGTAATAAAACCGACAGCGAATTGATGGCTGCAATAAATGAAGTATTGAACAAATATCCAGGCAATGAGGAAGTTTACATCAACGGACAAGTATTTATGAGAGCCGAAGCCAGCGACAAAATCACAAGAGACTTAGGTATTCTTCTTCCAATTGGACTTTTGGTAATGGCTTTCTTTCTGTGGGTTTCGTTTAAAGAAAAGAGAGGAGTATTCCTCCCAACTCTTGTTGTAACTATTTCCATTTTAGTTTCCATGGCATTAATACCTCTTTTTGGCTGGCAATTGAGCATAATTGGAATTCTAATTCCCATAATGATGATTGCAATTGCCAACGATTATGGAATTCATTTCATCATAAAATATCAGGAATTAAATGCGAAACATCCTGAATTAAGTATGAAGCAAATTTCAGAAAAAGCCATAACTTACCTTAAAAAACCGGTTTTGGTTACCGGAATAACAACCATTGTAGGCATTGGTGGGCTTATTACACATATTATGCTACCCGCCAAACAAGTTGGTGTGGTTTCGGTAATAGGTATTGCTGTTGCCGTAGTACTCAGTCTTACTTTTATTCCTGCACTATCATCAGTTTTAAAAAAGGGCAAGATCCACAATGGATTTAAAAAAAACGGCAACAATCCGCTTAATAAAATACTTGCCCTACTGGCAAATAGAATTACCAAATATCCACGAATTGTAATTTATATTTTTGCTTGTTTTTTAGTTCTCTCCGGCATTGGAATCAGCAGATTTAAAATAGCATCGGATTTCAATAATATTCTACCCGGCAAGCACTCATTCAATAAAGCATTAAATATTGCAAATGAACACTTTGGAGGAACAAAAACCATTAGTATTGTTTTTGAAGGAGATATGAAGAATCCGGAAATTCTAAAGAGGATGGATTTTTATGAATCAGAACTTAAGAAAACCCCTGAAATAGGAAGTGTTACTTCCATTGCATCGATTATAAAAATAATGAGTAAGGCAATTAATGAGCCAGGAGATAAATTTTATAATAAGATTCCCGACTCACGTCAGGCGGTTGCTCAATATCTTGAACTCTATGCCATGAGTGGAGATCCTGAAGATCTAGAAGATTTTGTGGATTTCGATTATTCAAAGGGAATTTTACAAATTCAATATCAGGCCATCGACATTGAAACCATGAACCGTATTACAGGAAAAATTGAAACTATTACCTCAAACGACAAGAATATTGAAGTAATTGGTGGAATGAGTCTGATTGAAAAAGAACTAAGTGAGGCAATTGCCACAGGACAAAAACATTCGCTATTATTCGCATTTTTTGCCATTCTGATTATTCTTATGATTATTTTCAGAAGCAAAGTTGCTGGCTTTATTGGAAGTATTCCTCTTCTTTTTGCATTAATATGCATATTTGGCCTTATGGGATGGATGGGTATTGAGTTAAACATAGTAACAGCAATGCTTTCTTCAATTTCCATTGGACTGGGTGTTGACTACACCATTCATATTTTTTGGAGAATAAAATCAGAATTGAAGATCGGGAAATCATATTCAGAAGCAATAACTACGAGTTTAATGACTACGGGAAGGGGCATTACCATAAATGCTCTTTCAGTAATTGTAGGTTTTGCAATACTCCTATTTTCGGCATTTCCCATAATTCAGTCATTTGCCTTTCTTATAATTATTTCAATATTTTTCTGCTTGATTTCTGCCTTAATATTAGTACCGGCAATTTGCATTCTTGGCAAACCAAAATTTCTTAAAACTAAAAACTAAAGTCATGAAACTAAAAAGTATTCTACTTCTACTATGTATTTCTTTAATTATCCCACAGTTAAGTTCGCAAACAGCAAAAGATATTTGCAAAAATTACAGAGAGTTAACTGATTTTGAGAGTCACGAAATGAGTTCCACCTTAAAAATAATAAATGCTAAAGGCAGAGAGCGTATTCGTGAAATTGTTATGGCAAGCAATCAGTTTGGTAAAACTAAAAAGACCATTATTAAATTTATTTCACCTGCGGATGTCAGAGGTGTTTCAATGTTGATTTTTGACCAGAAATATGAAGAAGATATGATGTGGATTTATATGCCTGCTTTAGGTAAAACCCGTCGCATTGTAAGCAATGAAAAAAGCAATAACTTTATGGGGTCAGAATTTACCAATGCCGATATGAGCAAACCGAATATGAATGATTTTGACTACAAATTCCTTTCATCAGAAAATTATGATGGAAAAATATGTTGGAAAATTGAGACGATTTCTATTCTGGAAAATAATGATTTGGGATATTCAAAACAAATTAGCTGGATTGAGAAGTCGACAAATCTATGTTGCAAAGTTGAATATTACGATAATAATGATAATCATTTCAAAACACTTCTAATTGAAGACTACCAGAAACAATTGAATGGAAAATATTTGGCATTACACATTATGATGGAAAACCATAAAAACAAAAGAAAATCTCAAATTCAGATTACAAACGTGCAAACAATTTCAGAAATTAATGAAACTTCTTTTAGTCCTGCAATTTTAGAAAAATGGTAATTTTAGGTTTTAATATTCAATAATACTCATTTATCAAAATTAATCAATAAACTACCCCGCCTCAAGCGGTTGGGGTATCAACGAAGGAATTTTTTATTATGTCGCCCCAAGAGACGGGGAACCTGACTGCCGTCAGGCAAGTTATGACCCTTGATATCCTTCGACTGCACTCAGGATCCCTACCTGTACTGCTAGTTTAGGCAGGCAGGAGTTCGACTAAATAATTTTAGTTAATTATCGCTTCTTAAATTAGAGTCTCACTGATTTATACCAATCACCCACTACTTATACTCCTTGAGTAGAACCAATACAAATTATCAATTCTTGTAGAAATACATACACTTCAGGATTGTAAAACCGGTTTATAGTAATAATTTTGGCGAATAGTAATCTATGAAAATATTTCTAATATGAACAAAAATATCAATATTGTTTCTGCCGAAGAAGCTGTTAAAGTTATAAAATCGGGAGATAGAATTCATATACACAGTGTGGCATGTGCGCCTCAAAAACTTATAGCTGCCATGTGTGAACGTGGAAGACAAAAGGAGTTTAATAATGTCACCATTCAGCATTTGCACATTGAAGGACTCGCTCCATATTCTTCTCCTGAATTTGAAGGTATATTTCAGCTTGAATCATTTTTCGTTGGACAAAATGTACGAAAAGACACACAGGCCGGATATGCTGATTACATCCCTGTTTTTCTTCAGGAAACACAACGTTTAATTCGTGAAGGTTACACAAAAGTTAATGTGGCCATGGTTCAGGTTTCACCTCCTGACAGACATGGGTATGTTTCACTTGGCACTTCCGTAGATGCTACTCTGGCAGCCGTTCAAACTGCTGACACTGTAATTGCAGTTATAAACCCGAATATGCCCCGTGCCTTTGGTGATGCTCTCTTTAACATGAGCCATATTCATATTTTTTGTGAAGATAATACTCCACTTATTGAAGCGATTTTTGGAGAACCCAATAAAACTGAGGTAGCAATAGGAAAAAATGTTGCTGAACTTATTGAAGATGGGGCTACTTTACAAATGGGTATTGGAGCTATTCCTAATGCGGTTCTTGCGCAGCTCAACAATCATAAAAACCTTGGAATCCATACTGAGATGTTTGCCGATGGAATACTGCCACTTGTTGAAAGTGGAGTTGTAAATGGGCGTAAAAAAGGCATTGATGTAGGTAAAATGACCTCGACATTTTTAATGGGCAGTAAAAAACTTTACGACTTTGTTGACGACAATCCAGGGGTTGTAATGAAAGATGTTAGCTACACAAACGATATTAATATGATTGGCAGAAATCCAAAGGTTACCGCCATTAATTCTGCTATCCAGGTTGACATAACAGGCCAGGTATGCTCCGATTCAATTGGTACTAAATTCTATTCAGGTGTGGGTGGACAAATTGATTTTATTCGTGGTGCATCGATGAGCCCAGGAGGAAAGCCAATAATTGCAATGCCATCAGTAACTCCTCGAGGTGTAAGCAAAATAGCATCAGTATTAAATCTTGGTGCAGGTGTAGTTACCACACGTTCAAATATGCATTGGGTTGTAACTGAATATGGGGCTGTGAATTTATATGGCAAAACTTTACAGGACAGATCGAAATTACTAATAGGTATAGCACATCCCGATCACAGGGAATCGCTTGACAGAGATGCTTTTAAGCGCTTTGGACCTCATTATTATTTTGTGAAGGAAAGCAATATTTAATAACTGCACATCCAATATCATACAATAACACATAGTAAAAAACACTATTTTTGCGCCAACTTTTTACGCAAATAAATTAGCGCAAAAAATGTGATGGTTACTGCAACTATCAGGTCCCGTAGTTCAATGGATAGAATGTGAGATTCCGGTTCTCATGATCCGAGTTCGAATCTCGGCGGGATCACAGGTGAATGGAAAGTCTGATTACACTAAAGGTGGGTTGGACTTTTTGTTTTATAGCATTCGCAAACTTGTTTGCAAGATTGATATAAAATAAAAAGGACTAATGAGCGTAGCGAAAGGACTTTTCATTTTCACAATGGAGCCCCTAGGGTTCAATGAAATTAATCCCGTCGGGATCACTTTTACACAAATATTGTAAAACATAAACCGCTTAAATCATTGTTTATGAGCGGTTTATTATTTTTACCCTTCCAAAATATATCAAATATTGCAGTCTAAAAGGGTCTAAATCGAGACCCCCTTGTAAAAAATGCTAGGGGGGTCTCGATTGGTTATAATATGTTGATAAACAATGATAAACATAGCTTTTTTTGCTTGTTAATCTGCCTCCATCTTCGTATATTTATTGTCTAATCGAGACCCCCTTACGTCTCAAAAAACTAATGTATCATGGAACATTCTATGCAAATTTCGTTTCAAATTAAAAAAAGTAAGATTAACAAAAAAGGTCTGGTGCCTATCTACATGCGTGTTACCATTGATGGTAACAGACTGGAACTATCAACAAACCGTCGTATTAATCCTTCTTTATGGGATAGCAATTTATGTCAAGCATTAGGAACAAGCGACGAAACCGTAATACTAAACAACTACCTAAACAGCCTTAGAACAAAAGTACAGTGACAATATAACCCCCATCTAGCGCTTCTAGCAAAGCCTGTGCGAAAGAGTATCTTGTGCCTTACTAAAAACCCCCCTCGTACTCGTTTAGCATATCACAACGAGAATACTATAATATCTGCAATACGTGCTCACCTTATTCTTAACAGGCATAAATTTGCCAAATTTTCTTTTAACTCCCTCAATATATCCAATACCGAACCATCATCAAGCGTACTAACTAAATAACCCTCATTAAATCTATTTACTCTAATAAATGTTGTCAGCAAAACAACAATTGAATTAGGCTTTTTGTTTTATTTTTTGAAGGGTATGTATAATCAATATGTGATTGAAAAAAAGTGTTGTAATGATCCTGTTAATATTTTAAATATATTAGTGCAATATTTTGTGCGATTTTATTTATGAATAAAAAATTGAACTAGACACAATTTAAGAATATGAAGACCCAGACATCCGCTAGTAACAACTACTATTTTTTAATTCTTACTGTTTCATTTCTATTTATGTGTTTTAGCTGCAAGATTAAATCTAAAGTCCCGGTTATTCCAAAAGAAAAAAGTATTGCTAGTAATCAAAGTATTGTTGACTCTATAATAAAAGACATTGATGGTAATTCATATTCAACAATTCAAATTGGAGATCAACTTTGGATGCAATCGAACCTGAGAACCACCAGGTATAATAATGGAAAGCATATTACACATGCGACAATTAATGAAAATTTAAGCAATCCCAATCGGGAGGGAATGGTCATTAATGACAGTTTAAAAAATAATTATGGAAGCCATTACAACTTTTATGCAATAATTGAAGGCAGTTTATGCCCTGAAGGTTGGCACATACCAAGTAATGATGAGTGGTTAAAGATGATTGATTTTTTTGGAGGAGAATGTAATCTGGAATTTTTGTCTCAATTTAATACAGATATCAATTTCTATTCTGAAATGGGAGGAATTGTTATTCCTGAAAATTTACTTAACCATTTGTCAGAATATGGTGAAACCGGTTATTGGTGGACTTCTTCCAATATTGGTAGAAACACTGCTACCTATTATCAACTTAGTAAAGGTGATACTTGCATACACAAAAGTGGAGCTAAGGAGAATAATTTTCTTTCTGTAAGATGTGTAAAAGACGGCCCATAATAAAAGAATTATACAGTTTGTAAGAAAAAGCATAAACTCATTAATAATAAAAGCCAATTGTAATGAAAAAGACTTTTTTTAATAAAACAATTCCAGTTCTGATAGTTTATTTCTTCTCTGTAATAATACTTCAGGCCCAGTCCAACAACTCATACTTGAAAGAAGGCGACCCTGTTCCCCAATGGCTAATAAATGAACAAGCAACCTATAACGAAGTAAAACAAAAGTTTATTGATCATTATGGAGAAGATAAGGAAAACTGGCCTGTATTTATTCAAGAAAGTGAGAAACTCTTTGAGCAATTTCAAGAGTTTAATAGTAAGCAAAAAAATCCACATCACCCCAAATACTCAAAGTTCTTCAATAATGAACTAAAACTGGGGCATGATGAAACAAAAAGTTTGTCATATAGAGAATCACATGCAAATTCTTATAGAAACTACGCAATTGTAACAGAATATATAACGATTCTGTACACATACGGAAGCAACTCTTGGACGGTAATTGAACATGAGGGATCACCAAAACTAAAGTCCTATCTTAATGTTGACAGTACTGATGGGATATTGCCGCTAATTTTATATACTTATGTTTCAAAATTTAGTTATGGGAAAAAAAATACTTCAATTTGCCCTATTGGAATGCTTGATTGGTATTTTGAAGATATTTTTCCAGTTATTGATTTACTTTATCAGCAGGATGAATTATCTGAATTAGTTAAAACCTTGAAATCAATTCAAGTCCATATTAAAAAGCTGATAGATAACCATGATTTTGTTAAGGCCGAAATCTGGACTAAATCTACTCAAGAATTTATCAGATTTTATCATTTTAATCATTTGAAACCCAAATTATCCGATGAGTTTTACGAACATCATTTATGGAATAATTTCAAATATATAGAAGAAAAGCAAAAAGAAGCCATTGAGCAATTTAATACGGTATTCTCTAATAATCTTGCAAATAATCTGGGAGGACTATCATTTACCCTAAATTATTACGGAAATGAATATTGGAGTCCTAAGAATACAACTGTAGGTGAATTAGTTTTTGATACAGATGGGTCGAACCTGATAATACTAAATAAAGAATTTATTAAAGAATATGAAGAACATAATAGTGAATATTTAGGACACAGTTATAAAGTAGAAGGGAACTTTCATGAGGTTACAAAAGGCATTAATATCATTCCTTTTACAGATATTTTTAATTATTCTGAAGTTCTCATTGATAACGGTAATTCTATTATTTTTTACGGAATTGATGATAGTGTTCATGGCAACAACATTAATGATAAGGGGCATTTTATAGTTGGCGAGCAAGGATATTTATTTGCAATATCTGAAAGATGTACCAATGGTTTGAACTATGCCTATAAAATCCCACCATTAACTTACTTTGGTTTAACTCCATATTCTGTTACTTGGGTACACAATTTTCCTTTTGAAGAAAAAGTAACACACCGCATTCAACAATTGATAACATATGCATTTATTAAAACGGTTGATGAAGTACTCAATAATGTTACAGTTGTTCCCCAAATACATGGGATGAAGTATAAAAGGAAAAGACGCACAAGAGTTGCAATTGCGGCTACCTCTACTCCAAGAGAGGTTAAAACAGATGGAAAATCAACCACAGAAATAATTGCTACCCTGTTTGAATATACTCCGGGTACAGATCTTCCATCAGTCCCTGTTGCGGGGAAGAATATTTCATTCTCAATTAATGAACAATACGGAATTACACCGGGTATAATTAATACATCAACAGTGGTTACGAATATAAACGGGCAAGCAAAAATCATTTTTACATCACCAACAGGTGAAGCATTACAACAATCTGATAAGCTAATTAATGCGGCCACTGTTAATGTAGTATGTAACGAATTAAATGTGGAAGAATTAGCATATGTCTCTTTTGCATCTGATAAAGGTAAAGTAAGAGTCGATCCTCCTTTTATGGGTTTTATATCCAATGAGGGAATAGTGCCTCCTGACTCCAGATTCCCTGCTTTAATTACTGTAAACCTAGAAGATGACCGGTTACAACCAATGCCAAACACTAAAGTTGATGTTAAAATTGTAAGCGATAAGCCACTAGGTAAAATAAGAAGTGATAATGGACAAGAGGGTATTAGTCTAAATCTTGTATCTGACTCAAGAGGTGATCTGGAGTTTCAATACTTCTATGCCGCTGAAAACCCTCCCGACAAACCAATAACTGAGGTTATCGAAATAAAAACATCTGAAATGGCTGTACCACTTAGGGCATATGTTACCATTGGATTAAACTTGGTTTTTGAGGTAGTTGAAAATGCTTATGAAGGAAAAGGAATAGTAAATGCAGGTGAGAAAATACCTTTGCGCATTAGAATTAAAGATATATGGTATCCAGAAATTGATTTGGCACCAATATTAACCTATTGGGGTACTGACGATAAAGCAGGAAATACAAGTCTTGATGTTAAGCTGGAAATTGAAAAAATAAGCACTGTTCCAAAGTATTTGGTTGATCAAATAAAACTTGAGAACTACCCGGAAGAACCCTTTATCCATAATATGAACGTTAGATCCTTTAAGGATAAAAAAGTATATAACATGCTTTGGCTACCTGGATATTCATTAGAAGATTATAAGGGGTATCCAAGAATAACTCCAACTACTGTTGGAAACCATTATTATGAAGCAAAGGTGACATTGATTGACAGTAACGGTGAAGAAGTTTTTAGTTCCAACCATCCATCAAGAAAGGCTTTATTTAACATTCAAACCGGATTAGCTGCTGATGAAATGCAAATATTTTTTATTAGCAATCCATTTAAACCCCAAACCAGAGAAGGCAAGCTTCTTGCTACAGCATTGGATGTAATGGGTTTTGGTGCAATCCTTTCTGTTACCAATGCACTATACATGATAAATAATGGTGATACTGAGGGATTGTATAATGCTTTATTTTCGGAAGTAAAAGGGGTGATTATTAAGAAGGTTGGGGATAGGTCAGCATATAATGAGTTAGCTGTGGATCTTTATTCAGGAATGGCCCTGGCAGAGAAAGTGGGCTTTGAAATAATGAAAGACCAAACCGGTACATTATCACAAATGGAAGAATCAATATTCAAGAGTCTATACACTTCATTTGATTGGAAAAAGGGTCAAATTGTAATACTATATGGTGATGGTAACCAAGTTTTGATGGAAGACAAAGAAGAATCAACAGAAGAAAAAGAGCTGAATAAAGTAAAGTCGGTTTTTAACCTCAACGATCCTATTTCGAATAATAGCGGCAATGATAACCCAGATAAACTTTTAGCAGCTATTGAAAATAATAAAAATGTAATTCCGGCTATTGAAAACAAATATATCAGGGATGAAAATAGAAGTACAGCTTCCATAAAGTCAGGTAACATTAGTGTATACATTATCCCTGCCAATATGAAAGTTCAGGCCAAAAATGGTGTTTTGAAGAGGTATTAAAACTAAATAGACAATAATATTCTTATGGTTGAAATCAAATTATCACTACCAGAAAACAGCATATAATATGGCCACTTGTTATCAAATTATTAAAGATGATTCTTGCATAAATATAAGTGGAGCAAAAGAAAGTGATTTTCAGTCTGTAAGATGTGTAGTAGATAGCCCACACTTAAATAAATATTCACCTAAGTAGGAAAAGCATGAACTTATTCAATATAAAAAATGGTAATTTGGTATTTTAAGTCGGCATAACCGTTGCAAATCATCTTTAATCTGGTTCGAAAAATGTCCTCTTGGGATCACTTTTAATCAACACGAAAGGCTGTATATCGTTGATATACAGCCTTTTTATTTTTATAAGGTACAATATAGATACAACTAATCAAAAGCTTTATCATTTTAATAATGTAAATTATTTAAAATAGACTATAACAGGCATATATATCTCAATATGGATTTTATTTGGTCTTAAACCTATTTTGATCAAAAAAACCGTCTATACCCCAACATCCTTCCATCATATCCTTTGAATTACTAATTTAGAATCGAAATAAATTATATTTCAATCCAATTTGACTAAAAACATATCTAA
>CAYWRM010000017.1:56509-92423 GCA_964460905.1 uncultured Lentimicrobiaceae bacterium | reverse complement strand
GTTGAACATACGATATCTTCACTATTACCTATTAAATTTACTGTTCTTGCTTCTAGTGATAACTTCAAGGATGTATTACCAATATGCCTAACTTTACCATATATTCTAACATGATCTTTAACTTTAACAGGTTTTTTAAATAGAACTTCCTCCATTTTAAGGGTGATAACATTATTTGAGCTACACACACACGATGCCATAATTCCACCAGCTTCATCAAGCCATGATAACATCGTTCCTCCAAAAAGATTATCGTTTACGCCAATATCACTGGTTTTACAGATGTTTGTTGAAATTAATTTCATTTCTAATATAATTGGTTTTTTTCAAAGGTAATTAATTCTCAGTTTCAATAACCTCATATTCCACAAGTAAACTAACTATATCTGATAATATATTTGAAAAGTACAAGTTCAGAGCTTTTTTATAGCCTTGTCAAGTATTTTTTATAATTTGTAATTAATTTCAAAAAAACTGTAGATCTATATAATTAAAATATATTATTTAGAACAGTCTAAATTACATATCTATTAAATAAAAAACAGTTTGAATCATTAAAATTTTTAAATTTGCTTAATTGAATTTTAAACAAATAATAATAAATATTTAAACACTATTTATATGAAGAAGAATGTAATTATTATTGGTGCAGCCGGACGAGATTTTCACAATTTTAACACCTATTATCGTGGAAATGAAGATTATAACGTTGTTGCTTTTACTGCAGCACAAATCCCTGATATTGATGGCAGGAAATATCCTACTGAATTAGCAGGTGATCTATATCCGGATGGAATCCCAATATATGTTGAGGGTGATCTTGTACAGTTAATTAAAGATAATAATATTGATGATTGTGTATTTTCGTACAGTGATGTTCCTTATGAAAGAGTTATGGGTGTAAGTGCTATTGTTAACGCTGCAGGTGCTAATTTCATACTTCTCGGACCTGAAGATACAATGGTTAAAAGTACTAAGCCGGTAATAGCTGTTGGTGCTGTTAGAACAGGTTGTGGTAAAAGCCAGACTTCACGTAAAGTTATTGAATATTTAATGGCCAAAGGCTTAAAAGTTGTTGCTATCAGACATCCTATGCCTTACGGTGATTTAGTTGAACAAAAAGTGCAACGTTTTGCAACTGTTGAAGATCTTGCTAAACATAAATGTACTGTTGAAGAAATGGAAGAATACGAACCACATGTTGTACGTGGTAATGTAATTTATGCCGGTGTTGATTATGAAGCAATTGTAAGAGCTGCTGAAAAGGATCCTGATGGTTGTGATATTATACTTTGGGATGGTGGTAATAATGATTTCCCCTTTTACAAACCAGACCTTAACATGACAGTTGTTGACCCACATCGCCCGGGACACGAATTAAAATATTATCCAGGTGAAGTAACGCTGCGCTTGGCTGATGTTGCAATTATTAACAAAATGGATACAGCCGCTCCCGAAGATATTCAAACTGTACGAGATAATATTAGCAAAGTAGCTCCTCACGCTATTGTTGTTGATGCTGCTTCACCTATTGCTGTTGATGACCCTTCAATAATTAAAGGCAAAAGAGTATTAGTTGTGGAAGATGGCCCAACACTTACACACGGTGAAATGAAACTTGGTGCTGGTACTGTAGCTGCCTTAAAATACGGTGCAGGCGAAATTATCGATCCACGTCCATTCGTTGTTGGTAAATTAGCCGAAACGTTTAAGATTTATCCAAATATAGGTACATTATTACCAGCCATGGGATACAGCGATCAGCAACTTAAAGACCTTGAAACATCAATCAACAATACCGATTGTGATTCAGTTGTTATTGGTACTCCAATTGATTTACAACGCATTGTAAATATTAAAAAACCTTCAACCAGAGTTTATTATGACCTACAAGAAATTGGTCAACCTGACCTTGAAGGTATACTTAATGACTTTGTTAAAGATCAAGGACTAGTATAATAGGAATTAAATTATTGAAAATTGAAGCCTCTCGTATTCGGGAGGCTTCTTTTGTTTATAATAAGACCTTCCAGAGTCCATAGGACCTGGAAGAGTCTTATATATCAAGTTTTAACAACTCTTCCAGATCCTACAGACTCTGGAAGATTGTTTTATAAACTTTATGTTAAAAATATGTTATTACTGTCAACTATTCAGGTTATTTCCGTCTATATAACAAATATATAATTAGGTATATCTCACTATAAACCTGATATTTTAATTGTAAAAAGCTGGGGTGAATATTAGTAAATTAGGGCAAATACTCCTCATCGATATTGCTCATCGACCGAAATAAATTATGAGCTACTTTTGGATGAATAGCCTCCAGCTGCTTTATTAAATCTCTGGCTGTTTTACGTTTTGTAACATCTTCAAACGGGCATGGTTCTGTTAGCTCTTTATATTTTTTTATGTTAGCAAACTCCCTACTATCCTTATCAGTAAGAAGAATAAGTGGGCGTATTAGATTTATAACACCATCGAACATACTAAGTTTAGCTGGTAATGAGCTAATATTACCATGATAAGCCATATTTATCAATAGAGTTTCAACAGCATCATCCATGTGATGGCCAAGGGCAAGTTTTTGAAACCCATGTTCCTTTGCATATCTAAATAATGCCTTTCGGCGATGCCATGAGCATACAAAACAAGGTGCTTTTTTTCCTCTATCTTCAATATTTGATTTTATGCTTAAGAAATTAATTTTCACATCAATATTTTGGCAAAGCTCAATAACAAACTCTTTATCAACACTATATGGAATATCCTCAATGTTAATATGAATTGCTTCAATATTAAAATCTACAAATCCATATCTCTTAAAAGAAGCAAGTGCTTCAAGCAATACTAATGAATCTTTTCCGCCGCTAACAGCTACAAGTACACTATCACCACTATCAATCAAACCATAATCCATAACTGCCTTGGCAACTTTGTTATTTACAAATTCGACATGGCGCTTTTGATATATGGATAATTTCTTAGTCATAGTTTTTATTTGTCAATGATTTAATGAGTGAATGATTAAATGATTTAATGAGTAAATGAGTAAATGATAAAATTATGAGTATTAAAGTATCTATTATTATTACCATTTGTCACTATATTATTCCCTTATTATGCATTAAATCATTTAAGCAGTCACTTATTATACTTTCATTCATTGTACAATCTCTTCATATCTCCCTTCCTATTCTCAACAAAGCTAATAAAGCTATCTGCAAAGTCTGCTCCTGCCCTTCCGTGATAGTTATAAACAAACGATACTCCCACTTCTTTAAGTTCAATAATTTCTTCCATATGATGACTAGGAGCTCCAACTTTAAAAGTTCGGTTTTTACAACCCGAAATAGCAATTGCAGTATTTAGATTTGAAACATAGTCATTCATTGTTAGAAGTATATACTCAACATCTGGCATCTTCACATTCAACCAAAAATTACTATCTGTTGCATCGCCCCAAACGACATTCTTGTTTGCCTCCGACAAATGTTGTACAACATCAATATCGTAATCAATTGCCATTACCCTACTCCCAAAATCACTAGTAAGTTGGTGATATGCAGCCCGTCCTATATGCCCCATACCACATATAACAACCACTGCATTACCTAAATTTACTGGTTCATCATCGGGATGGATATTTTTAGTATTCAACTTAATAAAGATATCCTTATACTTGTCAAACAGCTTATGTGCCATTGTGTTTAATGGAGATGCAACTAAAAAAGAGAATGACATACTTAAGGCAAGGATTATCATCCACTGATTGTCAATAATTCCCATTTTAACACCAATAGCAGTTGTAATTAATCCAAACTCACTATAGCTAGCTAAACTTAAGGTAGTATGCCATGCTGTACGTGCCCTTAAGTTAAACCTTGTTAGTAACAACATAAACAATGTTCCCTTAACTGGAATCGCAAGTACAAGAATCAAAGCAATAAACAGAGATGTTGATGTAGGTAAACCTGACATACCAATATTGAGAAAAAATGCGACAAGGAAAAAATCCTTAAAAGCAAGCATATGTTTTGATAACTCCTTTGCCCTAGGGTGGGAACCAACCAACACTCCGATTACCAAGGCTCCCAAATCAGGTTTTAAACCTACAATCTCAAAAGCAATTGCTCCGGTAACAAATGCCGCAAAAAAACCAAAAAGAGTAAACAATTCTCCGTGGTCAACAACATTTAATATTCTAATAAATATCCATCTTATCAGGAACAGATAAATGGGCAATCCCAGCACCCATATCGATGGCAACATACCCTTCGATATGGAAAGAAATATAACAGCAATTATATCCTGCATTACGAGTATTCCAATGGAAACTCTCCCATGAAAGGAATTCATTTCCCCTCGGTCTTCAAGTACCTTAATAGCAAATACTGTACTTGAAAAACTAAGTGCAAACCCAATTAGCATTGAGCTTTCCAATGACATGGATGTAGTTGAATATATGCCAAGCCAACCAATTATGAAAACTAACGACCCAAGCAACAACACACTCAGGATCATATGTACTGAGGTAGTTAGCCAAATCTCCTTTGTTAAAAGTGATTTAATATTTAACTTTAAACCAATTGTAAAAAGAAGCAGCATTACACCCAGGTCTGCAACCACATCCAATGCTATTCCACCGTCAGTGAATCCGGCAAAATTCAAAACAAAACCACCGGCTAAAAATCCAATTAACGGAGGTAAATTTATTCGCTTTGCAAGCATCCCAAAAACGAATGCAACAGATATCCATAAGGCATCAATTATCCATAGTTCAAGCATAGCATAAATGTAAATTTGAGGTAAATGTATATAAAATTCAAACCCCTTTAATAAAAAAACCTGCCTCACAGCAGGTTTTTCTATACGTAATTCTAAAGAAACAAAATATGATATGAATTAAAACTACAAGGTACAAAAATCACTCTAATTCAAATCAATCGTAAATTTAAATCTTGACAATTATTTATAAAAAATGTATATTATCAATAATATTAATTAAGTACTACGACAACATACTTATGGGCAGATTCTTTTTTATAAGAGCCCATCCTGCCAATTTACGAGTTAAATACTGAAATCCTTGTTCCAAATTAAGTTTTGCACAATCAGAAAGGCCTTCTTTAAAATCCCATTCATAGCCTTTTATTCCCATAACATATGTTTCTGGTGATTTATTAAAAAGTTTCTGGCTTAAATGCAGTACATATGCTGGTGAAACAGCATGCATTGTAAATTCAACTTTAGCATCGGAAGACTCTACTTTACTACAAATAAACTCATGTAGGTCTTCATCTTTAGATGCATCAACAAAAACAACTATGTCCCATTCAGATATTTTTTCAGCATCTTCAATATTAAGCTGATAGTTGCTATCCGTTGTCATACAATCAAGTTTGTGCATGTCAATCCAGTTTTGAACCATTTTGACCATTTCAATACCAAGGCCATCATCTTCACGACCAGGATTTCCATAGCCATAAATTAGCGCTCTCCTTTTTAATTTTATCATAATTATTTTGATTTAGTATCTATAACTTCATCGTTGGCATTAACAAGTTTCATTTCAAGAGGCATTTGTCCAAGTGCATGTGTAGCACAACTCAAACATGGATCATAAGCTCTAATAGCAACTTCAACAGCATTCATCATACCCTCTGTAATTTCTTTCTGACCATTCATAAATGATTTTGCAGTAAGATTAACAGCTCTATTCATTGGCTCATTATTATTTGTTGTTGAAACTATAAGGTTAGCAAGAGTTATTTGATCATTATCATTTATCTCATAATGATGGAATAGCGTTCCTCGTGGAGCTTCAATAACACCTACACCTTTATTAGTTTTTTCACCTTTAACTACAAGATCTTCATTTTGCAAATCAGGATCCTTTAATAGGTTTCTGATTTCTTCAGCTGCATAAAGAACTTCAATTAATCTAGCCCAATGATAATGAAGACTCATGTTATTTGGCTTGCCATGTGTATATGCCTTAAACTCTTCAAATTCCTTTTGAGCTAAAGGTGTTGGTATAAAATCAACAACATTTAGCCGTGCTAATGGACCTACCCTATACCAACCTTTTTCTTTACCAATATGCTTTAGATAAGGAAACTTCATATAACTCCAATTCTTAACTTCTTCTTCAATATACTTATCATAATCCTGACAATCAACATCATCAAGTATTCTTTTCCCATTAGCATCAACAGCTCTTAATACTCCATTATAAATATCCATTGCACCATCCTTTCTAACTATACTTAAATGGTTAGATGGAAAATCAGCAAAAGTATCAACTAAAGTAGTATTATTTTTATGATAAGCTTTAAAGAAAGCAAGAGCTGCTACCGACCATTCGACCATTTTATCGGCATTCATAGGATCAGCTCCATTCAACAATAAATCTCGTTCGGCAATGCTCAGATTTTTATTAATTCCACCAGGAATAGCTCCTGTACCATGAATTTTTTTACCTGCTGTATGAAATATCACTTCCTGACCATATTTTCTCATCATAACACCCTGAACAGCTAAATCTTTATGATGCTCAATCACACCTATTATATTACGTATTGCAGGATCAGAATTTATCCCAAACAGAAAATCAGGAGAACTTAGGTGAAAGAAATGCAGAACATGTGATTGAAAAAACTGTCCGAAATGCATCAAACGGCGCATCTTATCCCCAACTGCAGTTAATCCATCTCCAGTACCTGCACCTACAATTACATCAAGTGCTTTAGCAGCTGCAAGATGATGACTTACCGGGCATATACCGCAAAGACGCTGTACTAATACAGGTGCTTCCCAATAAGGACGTCCCTGAACAAATCGTTCAAAACCCCTAAATTCAACAATATGTAATCGTGATTCACGAACGTTGCCTTCATCGTCAATTTTAATTGTTACCTTACCATGTCCTTCAACACGTGTTACAGGTTCTATAGTTATTTTTTTTGGCATGTCAATTTAGTTTTACAATATTAATCAAATTTTATTACTTCATAAGGAAGATCCATCTCACTACCGGTTAACAATGCTACGAGAGCATCCCAAATCAAATCAGCACGAGGCGGACAACCCGGGAGGTAATAATCAACCTTTACCACTTCATGACATGGATATACTTTGTCAAGAATCATTGGCAATTCAGGATCATTGGGGATAATTCTTTCAGTATTTCCCTTAACTGTAGGTCCATCGAGATAAGCCTCATTAAGACATTCCTCGATAGGAATACCATTACGTAAAGCAGGTAGACCTCCCATAATTGCACACTCTCCCAGTGATATGAGAACATCGCAGTTTTCCCTAAAATATTTTAGTACTTCAACATTTTCGCTGTTGCAGCATCCGCCTTCCACAATACCTATATCTACTCTTTTTGTAAATTTTTTAATATCGTCAACGGGTGATTTATTAAACTCAACTAACTCCACAAGATCAATTATACGTTCATCTATATCCAGTATGGACATATGACAACCAAAACATCCGGCTAATGAAGTTGTTGCTATTACTTTTTTACTCATCTTTTCAAATTTTAAAATTAAACATCAATGTCAGATCCTATTGGCTCCTTATCATATTTACGCTTACCAATAGGCTCAACAAAACCAACTTCTTTATATATAATTGAACCAACCGGACAATTTTCCATTGCCTTCTTAGCGAGTTCATCTGTAATTTCTTTGCCCAGCTCTTCATCAAGAACAACCTCAAGTTCACTTCCTCTCTTGAAAAAAGAAAAATACCGTTCGCCATTATCAGTTTTAATAGTCTTCATGCACCTCTGACAAAGTACACACCTGTTTTGATCTTTAATGATCTTTGGACTTGACGCATCAACTTCCTTTTGTGGAAATGAAAATGGATACCTAGGTACCATCATTTGATAACGATATGCCAGAGCCTGTAATTCGCAGTTTCCACTTTTTTCGCATGATGGACAGAAGTGATTACCACTAACAAATAATAGCTCAATAATACTTTTACGAAGTTCATTTATTTCAGGTGTATCATTTTCAATTTCCATACCTGCTGCAGCTGGTGTTGTGCATGAGGTCATAAACCTATTATTAATTTTAATAGTGCACATCCTACAGCTTCCTTTTGGAGGAACACCAGGGAAATTGCAAAGTGTTGGAATATAAACTCCATTGTCGCGAGCAGCTTCAACTACCGTTTTACCACTTTCTGTGATAATTTCCTTACCGTCTATTTTAAATTTTATTTTATTATTCATAGTTTTCTGTTTATCAATTACATATTATGAAGAATTGGTTGCCTACCAACAGCAGCACACGAAGCTTTAACAGATTCTTCCAGATCAAAGCCTGTATCAAAAGAAACATCTTTCTGCACTAGATTATCATAAAGATGGCGGAAATTATTTATACTGGATGTTATTGGATTTGCAGCAGTTTGACCAAGTCCACAACGACTAACCTTAAGCACCTCACTCCATGATGATAATTCATCAATATCACTTTCAACACCACGACCCGCCATAATCTTTTTGAGCCTTTCTTTCATAACAGATGGCATATTTCGGCATGTAGAACAAGAACCACACGATTCTTCAATGAAAAAATCCATAAAATTCATAACCACCTCTTTCAGGATATTACGTTTATTTCCAATCACTATCATTGATCCACCTGTAGGTAAATCAGTATAACTCAATGTTCTATCAAAGTCTTTCTCACCAATCAATGCACCTGATGGGCCTCCAACCTGAATAGCCTGAACATCATAAGAACCACACATATCAAGTACATCTTTAACTGTTGTACCCCATTCCACTTCATAAATGCCAGGAAAATTACAATCACCTGAAACACTAAGTATCTTTGTTCCTGCAGATGAGCTATTCCCTTTATTTACAAACCATTCAGAACCATTTTTTAATATTTTAGGAATTGTTGCCAATGTTTCAACATTATTAACAACTGTAGGATAATTTAAGTATCCTTTTTCAACCGGAAATGGTGGTTTGTCACGTGGTTCACCACGTTTACCTTCCAGGGACTCGATTAGTGCTGACTCTTCACCACAAATATATGCTCCTGCTCCAAGTTGAATTCTGATATCAAAATTAAAATCGGAAATTCCACTTATTTCATTTCCTAACATATTACTAGCACGCATTTTATCAAGTATACCATCAAGATAATTGAGTAGATATTTATATTCATATCTAAGATATAATAATCCTATATCAGCACCAACTGCATATCCGGCAATAACCATACCTTCAAAAACCATCTCAGCAAACTCAGTAAGAATTATCCTATCTTTAAAAGTACCAGGTTCTCCCTCATCAGCATTACAAATAATAACATGATGTTCACCCGTTGCTTTTCTTCCAAATTTCCATTTTAAACCCGTTGGGAATCCAGCACCTCCACGTCCACGTATGTTTGAATCCTCCACAATCGTTATTATCTCTTCAGGTGTACTACCGGGAAGCAAATTGGTAGTAATATCAAACGGTTGATAGTCTTCTGTAAGTAAAGCTCCTCTCCTACGTATATTATTGCAAACCATTGAATTTATCTCAGGTAATGCATTTCTGCCTCCTCCGTCACCTTCATATATTAAATCATCAATGTTTTTACCATTCTTTAAATCCTTGACAAGTTCTCTTACTCTATATGGAGTTAACCTTGTAAAAACCCTGCCATTTATTAATGCTGCAGGCTCCTGGTCGTTCATCCCAATACATGAAGTACTAAATAATCCGAATTCTCCATCAGAATTAACAGAACCTTCCTCAACATTGCATTCTATTTTAAATGCTTCTAGAACTTTTTTTCGCCCATGCATATTAGCTGTAACACTATTATTTAAATAGATATTAATTTTAGCTAATGGTTTACAAGTGTAAAAATGATAGAAGGAAATAACTTCCTCCACTTGTGATACTGACATTCCAAGCTTTCGATGCAATACCTCAACTGCTTCCTTATCAACACACCCAGCAAGGTTCTGAATATCATGCAATATGTCCATCATTCTTGTTTTGTCCATATTATATTTACTGATAATTTCAAGAATTTTTTCTTTCATCTATTTGAATTTAATTATTTAAAATAACACACATTTGATCTGTTAATTAATTCACAACAAATGTAATTCTTTTTTGTTATTTATTTCGCAATATATAAATTTATAATGAATTTAAATTAGCTTTGACATCTGATTTCTAATTAATTATGATTACATCTAAAAAGCTACATATCAAAGGTTTAGTTCAGGGAGTGGGATTCAGACCGGCTATATATAGAATAGCAATTAAACATAATATTAAAGGAACAGTTGAAAATAACAATACCGGAGTGATAATTAACGTTGAAGGAACCAAAAAAAATGTAACCAATTTCATTTCTGATATACCATTACAAATACCCCCAGCATCAAATATTACAAGTTTAATTATTAAAAAGACAAGGTATGTTGGATATGATAATTTCACAATAACAAAAAGCACCTCAAAATCAAATGAAATAACAGAAGTCAGTCCTGATATTGGAGTATGTAACGATTGTCTCAACGATATGAGCGCCCAAGTAAACAGGATAAATTATGCTTTTACCAATTGTACAAATTGTGGTCCACGCTTTACAATAATAAAGGATCTTCCTTATGACCGCTCAAAAACTACAATGGATGTATTTCCAATGTGTAGTTCATGTAATTCAGAATATATTAATATACTCGATCGTAGATTTCATGCGCAACCCGTAGCATGTAACAATTGTGGTCCACACTATTCCTTATATTATAAAAACAAAATTATTAATGATATAGACGCTATCATATCTACATCGAGCAAATTAATTATGGATGGTATGATTATAGCTATCAAAGGATTAGGTGGCTATCATCTTGCTTGTAATGCATTTGACGATAATAGCATTAATAACTTGCGAATTGGAAAAAATCGTGAAGGAAAACCTTTTGCTTTAATGTTTAAGGATATTATTTCAGTACGCAAGTATCTTCACATGAGTAATGAAGAAGAAGAATTACTAACCAACTGGAGAAAACCAATCGTTCTTCTCAAGTTGAAAAAGGATATATCGCCATTCATAAGTATAGGGTTAAATACAATTGGTGTAATGCTTCCATATATGCCATTTCATTATATGCTATTTGAAAAATTGAAAGTAGTTTCTATTGTTCTTACAAGTGGTAATATTGCTGATGAGCCTGTAGTTATATCCAATGAAGATGCACTTTCAACCCTAGGTAATATAAGTGATGCCCTAATTACTTATAATCGTGAAATACATAATCGTGCAGATGATTCAGTTACAACCGTAATTAATAATATCCCACGAGTATTAAGGAGGTCCAGAGGTTATGCCCCATCCCCCATTGAGTTAAATTTAGTTACTGAAGGAATATTTGCCGGAGGTAGTGAACTTGTAAACTGTTTTTGCATTGGAAAAGGTAATCAGGCGATACTTAGTCAGCATATTGGTGATTTAAAGAATATGGAGACCCTTGAATTCTATGACGAATCTGTAAAAAGATTTAGCAAGTTATTTAGGTTCAAACCTCAACTTGCAGTTATGGATATGCATCCTGATTATTTATCTACGAGATACGTAGAAAAAATGCATTTACCAACTACCAAAGTACAACACCACCATGCTCACATAGCATCGTGCATGGCTGAGTTCAAGCTAGATGAAAAGGTTATAGGTATTAGTTTTGACGGAACCGGATATGGCGATGATGGCAATATTTGGGGAGGCGAATTCTTTGTTTGTGACCTTAATAACTACGAAAGAATTACACATTTTGAATATATAATGCAACCGGGTGGCGATGCTGTTATCAAAAACCCATGGAGAATGATGGCTGCATACTTAAATCATTATTTTGGTGAGGATGCCAAAACTAAATTTTCTTTCTTATTTGATGGCATTGAAGAGTTAAGCCTTCAAACAATTCAGTTGATGCTAAATAAGAAACTAAACTCACCTCTTACAAGCAGTGCAGGAAGGCTATTTGACGCTGTTGCAGCTCTATTGGGGGTTTGCCAAACAGCAACATATCATGCTGAAGCACCAATGCAATTAGAATCGATTACAGATAATAATGTTGTTGATAGTTATTCCTATTCGCATAAGGATTGCATCAGCTTTAAACATACTTTTGAAGAAATAATTGAAGATTTACGCATTGGAATTTCTATTAACATAATTTCCGGGAAATTCCATAATACAATTGTTAATGTTATTGTTGATATGGCGATAGCAATTCGTGATAATTCAGATATTAATAAGGTAGTATTATCAGGAGGAACATTCCAGAACAGTATTATTTTGGGGAAATCAGAAATTAAACTTGCAAAAAACGGATTTGAGTACTACACTCAATCGCAAGTACCCTCAAACGATGGAGGTATTGCATTAGGGCAAATGGCAGTTGCTGCTAAAAGGAGGGAAATGGGGCTATTTGAATAAAATAAATATCAAATACTTAGTTTGTAAACGAAATAATTAATAATCAATAATAAATATTAAAATATGTGTTTAAGTATTCCTGCAAGAGTGGATAAAATAATTGGAGATACAGCAACCTGCACTGTTGGTGAATCAAGTTACGATGCAAGTCTTGCGTTAATATCAAATGAAAATGTAAAAGTAGGCGATTATGTATTAATACATACGGGTTTTGCAATTCAAAAACTTGATACTGAAGAAGCTAATCAAACGCTCCAAACTTTTGAAGAGTTTAAGGCATTGAACATAGAAATGGATAAAGAAGAAAAGGATCAAAATAGTAGGTTGATTTAAAATAATGGAAGCCATTGATGATATTGTTACTATTTGAAGTGAAAATAATTAAAACAATAGCCGTAGAAGAAAACAAAAGAAACAATGAAATATATTGATGAATATAGAAATAAAGGTATGGTACAATACTATGCCGGGCAAATAAAAAATATTTCAACCAAACATATTAGATTAATGGAAGTTTGTGGCGGTCACACAATGTCAATACAAAAATTTGGACTTCCATATTTACTTCCTGAAACAATTGAACTGGTTTCTGGCCCGGGATGCCCTGTTTGCGTAACAAGTCGTGAATATATTGACCGAGCTGTTGCATATAGTCGTAGAGATGATGTTATAATAACCACCTATGGCGACCTAATTAGGGTTCCCGGCTCCACATCAACTCTTGAAAAAGAAAAAGCATCAGGTGCTGATATTCGTATTGTGTATTCAATACTCGATGCTATGCTTATTGCTAAAAAAAACAGGCGCAAAAAAGTTGTATTTCTTGGTATTGGCTTTGAAACGACTGCTCCATCTTCAGCAGCTGGGATTATTAAAGCCCAAACAGCAGCATTAAATAACTTCTTAGTTTACAGTGCCCACAAGGTTATGCCACCTGCTATGGAGACCCTTATTGATGAGGGAGTTAATATTGATGGATATATTGGTCCGGGTCACGTTAGCACCATAACAGGACAGGGTATTTACATGAATATTCCAAAAAAATACAATATGGGAGTTGTTATTAGTGGTTTCGAACCTGTTGATTTAATGCAATCAATATATATGCTGGTACAACAGATTGAAGACAATGATCCGAAGGTAGAAATACAATACACACGAGTAGTTAAACCCGAAGGTAATATTATAGCCCAGCAAATGTTAGATGAAGTTTTCGAATACAGAGATGACTGGTGGCGTGGGCTTGGAATCCTAAAAAACAGCGGATTAAAAATTAATAAGAAATATGAATCATACGATGCTGAGAAGATGATTGAGGTTGAAGTTGAACCTACAATTGAACCCAAAGGGTGTATTTGCGGACTTATTCTAAAAGGTGAAAAAAAACCAAAAGATTGCGGACTATTCGGAAGTACATGTACTCCATCAGATCCTGTTGGAGCATGCATGGTTTCAAGCGAAGGTGCATGCCAGGCATATTATTTGTATAATAGATAGTATGAGGGTTTAAGGTTATCAAGTTATCATTGTGTAAGGTATTAGGCTATAACAATGACAACTACGACAACAATGACAACAATTATAACATTAACAACAATGAATAGTAAAACAGAAAAAATATTATTAGGACATGGTAGTGGAGGGAAACTAAGCCATGAACTTATTGACACTCTTTTTGCCAGACACTTTAAAAACCCAATACTAGATCAACAATCTGATTCAGCTATTATTCCACTTGTTGGTAGTCATATGGCATATACTACAGATTCCTTCGTTGTTGATCCTCTTTTCTTTCCAGGCGGCAATATTGGTAATCTTGCAGTAGCAGGCACAGTAAACGACCTGGCTGTATCAGGTGCCAAACCATTGTATTTAAGCGTTGGATTTATTATTGAAGAAGGCTTTTCGTATAGCGAACTGGAGAAAATTGTAATTTCCATGGCAGAGGATGCAAAATCAGCCGGAGTAACAATCGTTACAGGAGATACAAAAGTTGTTGACAAAGGTAAGTGCGATAAAGTTTTTATCAATACATCAGGAATTGGAGTTCTTAATAAGATACATACTGAAATTAGCTCAGGATCAAAGATTAAACCTGGTGATAAGATAATTATAAATGGCAGTATTGGTGACCATGGAATGTCGGTTATGGCAGCCCGTAACGAACTAAATATTAAAACACACATTACCTCTGACTGTGCTTGTTTAAATCAACTAATTGCTGATACCCTTAAAATAAGCAACAATATTAAATTTATGCGTGATGCAACTCGAGGTGGACTTGGCACAGTATTATCAGAGATTGTTACTGGAAGTGACTACGGCATTCAAGTTGAAGAAGACAATCTCGTAATTCACGAAAATGTTAGGGGCTTATGTGAATTACTTGGATTTGATCCACTTTACGTTGCTAATGAGGGAAAAGTAGTACTGGTTGTTGGTAGGGAAGATGCAGATACAGTTCTGGACAAAATAAAAGAAAGCCCCTTTGGTAAAGAGGCTTCAATTATAGGTGAAATTAGTGAAATCCATAAAGGAATGGCTTGGCTTAATACAAATGTCGGTGGCAAAAGGGTAATTGAGATGCTTTCAGGTCAACAACTACCACGTATCTGCTAATTTGTTAAAAATACAGCATTTAATCTCCAAACTCATCATAGAACTTTGTAAGTTCAGTTGTCAAATCAGTAAATGAAACATAATGATTTGAACATCCTTTACGTGAACAAATACTAACTCTACCACCTGCCTTCAATACAAAGGAAACCATTGGCCCTCCACAAATTTTGCACTCTTCATTTACCAATAACTCCTTATTACACTTCGGGCAATAAAAATCCACAATTGTATTATCCTTAATATCAATATTCGCTTTATGATCAAAACATTCATAAACTGAGCAAATATGAATAACTCCTCTATCTTCAGGAGTAACAATATTAAGTTTTATAGATGGAAAACCATGTTGCAAATTTTCAGGATCCATCAATGAATTTAAACAGTGTGGACATTGCACACTTAAAGAAACTTGTTCCTTCATGTTTCTATAATTTTTAGGTTTAAAATTAATTGCTAAATTAAATAAATATCTAGTTGTGAATTAAAAAACAGTTAATTAATAATCAATTCAAATAGCAATTGATTACCCTACTAATAACATCATATAGAGCTGTATCTCAACATATTTAATCATTCATCATGAAATTATATTTTTTTTATTATGAAATTATAACCTTTAAAAACCTGATTTACTAAATTTGCAGTTAATTAATAATCAAATATATTTACAATCAAAATAAACAACAATGTGCGGAACTTGCGGTTGTGGCGAAGAAAACCACATAACTTATACAATACCAGGTAAACCCGGTCATCATCATGGTGACGATCACAATCATCATCATCACCATGGAGATCATGATCACTCACATCCAGTAACCAAAGAAATTCAATTGGAAATTGATGTATTGGCAAAAAACAATCTAAAAGCTGAACATAACAGAGGATATTTTGAAGCCCTTGATATACTGGCTTTAAACCTTGTAAGCTCTCCCGGATCAGGAAAAACAAGCTTATTGGAAAAGACCATTAAAAAACTGAAGAATGAATTAGACTTTTATATTATAGAAGGCGATCAGCAAACATCAAATGATGCAGATAGAATTCATAAAGCTGGAGCTCCTGTTATACAGGTTAATACAGGTAACGGATGCCATCTTGATGCAGAAATGATAAATACTGCAACAAAACAATTGAAGCCGAAATCAAATTCGGTGCTTTTAATTGAAAACGTTGGTAACTTGGTTTGCCCATCAATGTTCGACCTTGGGGAAAGTACACGTATTGTGGTTATTAGCACTACTGAGGGTGATGACAAACCAATTAAATACCCAACAATGTTTCAAACAGCCCAACTATGTATTATTAATAAAACTGATTTATTACCATATGTAGATTTTGATATAGAAAAAGCTAAAAACTACGCTTTAAGAGTAAATCACAACCTTGAGTTTATTACAGTTTCAGTTAAAACCGGTGAGGGGATGGATAATTGGTATAAGTGGTTAAAGGAAAAAAACAAATAAAAACCGATTGACATACTACACATTCTAGATATTGTTTATTTTTGAGCAAAATCAAATATATTGAACCTATTATTTATTGACATACGTTTTCTCGACCTTGTGGATGTTTTCTTAGTAGCATTACTACTTTACACGTTATTTAAAATGTTAAAGGGGACTGTTGCCATTAATATATTCTTTGGAATAGTTGCTTTATTTCTTATTTGGAAGCTTGTTGATGCCTTTCAGATGGAACTATTATCACAAATATTAGGTGCTTTCATAAGTGTAGGCTTAGTTGCACTAATTATTATTTTTCAACCCGAGATTAGACAGTTTTTATTAGCATTAGGAACACCAAGTTTTTTTAATAAGTATGGAAAGAAGTTTAAATTCCTGAATATCATTTTTAAAGAAACTTTTGAATTTGATATAGATCCAATTATTGGTGCATGCTTACATCTGTCAGAGCAAAAAACCGGTGCCCTCATCATTATTACACGTCAAAATGAACTACTACAATATATTAATACAGGGCAGACTATTGATTCTATTATTTCAGCACCACTAATTGAAAATATCTTCTTTAAAAACAGTCCTCTTCACGATGGAGCCATGATTATTACAGGAAATAAAATTAAAGCTGCTGGCTGCATCATGCCTGTTACAAAACAAAAAATTACCACACGTGCAGGGCTGCGACATAGGGCCGCGATTGGCATTAGTGAAGTAAGCGATTGTATTGCAATTATTGTTTCTGAAGAAACGGGAATGATATCATATAGCATAAAAGGAGAAATGAAATTTAGGATTTCACCACAACGACTTCAATCTATGCTAATTGAAGAACTAGGATTAGATGGAGATAATAATAAGTCGGATACGACTAAATAAAATAATCGACTACAACTACTTTTTCCATAACAACATTAAGATAATCAAGCACTTTTACATGTTCAGGATGAATGCGGTATTCATCAAGACCTTTTTCATCATTAAAATCAGCAGATAACACAATATCATATGCGGATGCTTTCTTACTTATATTTATACCAACCTCAATTTTAAGCAACGACTTAATGTATTGTTCTAGTTCTTCCAACATCACCATAAGCTCTTTTGAAACTATTGATATATCAACATTGTTATTAAATTTAATCATTACAATATGGCGTAGCATGCTAACAATATTTAAATTTATAAAATGTAAATTTACATTAAATAAATCTATCTTTATTTCAAATTCAACAGCAAAGATTACTTACTAACAAACCACTTTTAATAAATCACAAAATTATTTGCACAAAATAATTTGTGATTGAATAAATAGCCGTACATTTGCACTCTTTTTGAGAAAACCACTCATAAATATTAAATCGATGAGCAAGAACGAATTAATACAATTAGTAGACGACACAGTGAAAGTAAAAGAGTTTCCTAAATTTAAAGCAGGAGACACAATTACAATAACTTATAAAATTATAGAAGGAAATAAAGAACGTTTACAGAAATATCAAGGTGTTGTATTACAACGTGTTGGTAGCGGTCCAAGTGCAACTTTTACAGTAAGAAAAATTTCTAGTAACATTGGTGTTGAAAGGATTTTCCCTATTTCGTCACCTTTTATTGATGAAATAGTTGTTAACAAAGTAGGCGTAGTACGAAGAGCAAGAATATTCTATTTCCGTAATCTTCGTGGTAAAAAAGCCAGAATTAAAGAAGCCAGAAGGTAGATTCTTTAAACTAAACTTATACAAAAAAGCTCCAATAGTAATTATTGGAGCTTTTTTTGTTGGGAGATTAACTACTCATTCTTTGCCTAACAACCTCGTATAGCAAAACACCTGCAGCTACCGACACGTTTAATGAGGGTGTTTTTCCAAGCATTGGTATCATAAGTTTCATATCTGAACGTTTCAAATACTCACCACTAACGCCTTCATCTTCCGATCCCATTATTAAAGCCAAAGGTCCTTTTAAACTAACACCAGAATATAATTCAGATCCCTTTTCAGTTGCTGCAACAATCTTAAGTCCACTATTTTTTAAGAAATCTATTGTATCCTTCAAGTTATCACTTCTACATATTGAAATATTAAAAATAGCACCTGCTGATGATTTTACAGTTCCTGAATTTAACATAGCTGCACCTTGAGAAGGAAATATAACAGCATTAACACCTGCACTTTCCGCTGTACGCAAAATGGCGCCAAAGTTTCGAACATCTGTTATTTTATCTAATATAACAATTAGTGGCTCAACACCTTCTTCATATAATCCTGGAATAATCTGCTCAATATTGTCGAAGGTTATCGGCGAAATATATGCAATTACACCCTGATGATTTTTACGCGTAATTCTATTTAGTTTAACTATAGGAACAAAATTATAAGGAATAGTATATTGTTTTAATAAAGACATCAACTCCTTAAACATATCAGTTCGTAAACCATTTTGTATAAACACTTTATCAATTTCCTTTCCAGCATTAATTGCTTCAATAATTGGTCTGATACCAAAAACAATTTCATCAACATCTTCTTTTCTTCTGCGCTCAAAATATGCCATAGTAAATATCGTCATTAAATTATTTAGTAAAACTACTAAAATATCACTCGATTAATATACCTTTATACTGTTTTTGCAAACTCACTAAAATATGTCTATCTCTAGATTTTATATTACCGGATTATTCCTCTTCCTTTTTTCTATTAATTGCATTGCTCAAGATATAGATCCAAAGCCAATAATGGGACAAAAAGGCCTGAAAGAGTTTATTAAAATTCAACTTGATTACCCCGAAAAGGCCTTGCAAGATAATATTCAGGGAACTGTTAAAATTAAATTTAAGACTGATAAAAATGGCAAAGTTATTTATCATAAAATAATTCAGAGTATTTCCTCAGAATTGGACTCATATGCATTATCTGTTTTTAATCTAATATTATGGGATCCTGCTACTTCTCAAGGGAAACCTATTATTGCTGAATCAGAATTTAAAATAAAATATAATTTAAAAAGTTTCCGAAAGCTTGCAAAAAAACGAGGATACAAACATATTATCCCACCTTTCCCACAGATTGATACTTCACTAATAATTTACGAATTAAAACAACTGGATTCCCTGCCAAAAGTAATGCCTGAACTTGGTCTAAAAACTATCACTGATTTAATTTACAGCAAACTTACATACCCTGAAGCAGCTTCTAAAATTGGGATTACAGGTAAAGTTGGTTTAAAGTTTATTATTGAAACAAATGGACTACCTTCAAACGTGATACTTGAAGAGTATTTGGGAGGTGGATGTGCCGAAGAGGCCATAAAAATAATTGAATCAATTAAGTGGTATCCAGGATTAAAAGATGGAATGACTGTTAGAACTTGTTACAGAATATCTATTAATTTCAACAAAGGTGAAAACCGAGATGGATATATTCCTAACCAACAAGGAAGTGGTATCTAACCCAAAACTTCTTTTCTTTGCATTTATATATTTTTTTGAATTATCTAAATTATAAACATAAATTTATAGTATTATGAAAGAAATTGACACATTAACATCTAAAGCTGATGTCATAATGAAATGGATAACAACCGATGGTGTTGACTATGGTATGAAATTAGTTGGAGCAATTATTGTTCTGCTAATTGGATTATGGGTTATAAAAATTATATCCGACAGAGTCTTTAAACTAATGGACAAATCCAATGTGGATGGTGCACTTAGATCATTCATAAAGAGTATACTCACAGTTGTGTTAAAAATTGTACTAATAATAAGTGTGCTTAGTATGATTGGCATTGAGATGACTACATTCATTGCCATGTTAACAGCGGCATCACTAGCTATTGGTTTAGCGTTTCGAGGTAGTTTATCAAACTTTGCAGGAGGTATGATGATACTATTTTTTAAACCATTTAAGCTTGGTGATTATATTACAGCAATGGGCCATGGAGGCACTGTTACTGAAATCCAGATATTTAACACATATATACTTACATCTGATAACAAAACCGTTATAATTCCTAATGCACATCTCTCGGATGGTGTACTTGTTAACAATAGCACTCAAGAACTAAGGAGAGTTGACTGGGTATTTGGGATAGGATATGGTGACAACTATGACACAGCAAAAGAAATGATACTTGGCTTTATTAAAGATGATAAAAGAATTTTGAATTCGCCAGCAGAACCATTTATTGCTCTACATGAATTGGCTGACAGCACCGTAAATCTAGTAGTAAGAGCATGGGTAAAATCTTCAGACTATTGGGGCGTATACTTTAGCATAAATGAGAATTACTATAAAAACGCCGGGAAAAACAATATAAATATGCCATTTCCTCAAATGGATATACACATGGATAAAATTTCAGCATAGAAATAGTATTTGAAATTAATCAGCGCATTTTTAATGTTAGTTACTATAATTAGTATTTCAGAACATTTTAAGCGGGTTTCAGAACATTTTTACTATTAACTAAATGTTAATAGTGTATCTTTGACGTCAAAAAGATATATCATTGATATACAATCACATATAATTATCACAAATTTCTAATTAATTTTATTCATACTAACAAAAAATTGTAAATCATGGAACAAATTGATGTTTTTACAGAAAGCACAGATGCTATAATGGCTTGGCTTTCAACTGATGGTATAAGTTATGCCACAATATTTCTTAGTGCAATAGTTGTACTTATAATAGGTTTATGGGTCATTAAAATACTCACAAAAAGAGTAAATAAACTTATGGAAAAATCGAGTTTAACACCCGCACTCGTATCATTTACAAAAAGTATTCTTAGTGTTACACTTAAAATAATTCTAATAATTAGTGTACTTGGAATGATGGGCATTGAAATGACAACTTTCATCGCTATACTTACAGCTGCCTCATTTGCTATTGCTATGGCATTTAACGGTACACTTTCTAATTTTGCCGGCGGAATAATGATATTATTTTTCAAACCGTTTAAAATTGGTGATTTTATTACTGCTCAGGGCGAATCAGGAACAGTTAAAGAAATCCAGATGTTTGTTACTATTCTAACTACTCCTGATAACAAAACAATCATTATACCTAATGGGGGCTTATCAAGTGGAGTTATGACAAACTTTAGTACTCAGGTTGTTAGAAGAGTTGACTGGACATTTGGCATTGGATATGGCGACAATTACGATACAGCTAAAGAAATGATACTTAGCATTATTAAAGAAGATAAAAGAATTTTAAATGAGCCTGCTGAACCATTCATTGTATTAGGTGAATTAGCAGATAGTTCCGTAAATATAGTTGTACGTGTTTGGGTTGACCCAGCTGATTATTGGGGTGTATTTTTTGATATGAATGAAAAATATTATAAAAATGCCGACAAACACAATATTAGCATTCCATTCCCACAAATGGATATACATTTAGATAAAAATAACTAAATTATTATAAAAATGAAAAAGATATTACTTGTAGCGTTTATATTCTCCGGACTAATCGCAATATCACAAACTGATACTGTTAAGTATTGGAAAATTGAAAGCAAGGCCAGCTTAAATTTCACACAAAGTTATTTCTCAAACTGGTCTGCCGGAGGTGAGAATACCCTTGCTACTACTGGTAAATTCACAAATAATTCGAACTATGCAAAGGATAAGCATAAATGGGATAACTGGTTAGATTTGGCCCTTGGATACTCCCTGATTGGTGATAATAAAGCAATGAAAACTGATGACAAAATTGAATTTATTTCATCATATGGATATGACATTCATAATAATATGTATGCAACACTACTTTTAACCTTTAGATCACAATTTGCCAAGGGATATGAATACAAAACAGATTCAACTATCTTTGTTTCAAAATTCATGGCTCCCGGGACAGTTGATATTGGGCCTGGTGTTGAATGGAAACCAAATGATTATTTTATGATTAATTTCTCGCCTGCAACAGTCAGATGGATTGTTGTAAATGATGAAAGACTGGCTGATGAAGGTGCATTTGGACTCGATCCTGCTGTGGTAGACACTGCTGGAGTTATTACTGAACATGCTGAAAAGGTAAAAACCATGTTTGGTGCTAAAGTGCTGACAACTTTTAAATATGAAATATTTAAAAATGTTGAATTTGCAACCAAATTGGAACTATTCTCAGATTATCTTGATAATCCTCAAAATATTGATGTAAACTGGCAAACTGGTTTAACTCTTAAAGTTAATTCATGGTTAAACGTTAATATATCCACCGAATTAATTTATGACGATGATGTTATTATAAATGATGTAAATGGAAATCCCATTGGTCCCAGAACACAATTTAACGAAAATATGCAATTAGGTTTTGTTGCTTCTTTCTAGTAATGAAATGTATTGGACTTATTTCAGACACCCATGGATTTTTGCATCCACGGGTGTTTTCTTTTTTTAAGAATTGTGATGAAATATGGCATGCAGGTGATATTGGTACTATAGAAATAGCAGAAAAACTTAAAGATTTTAAACCATTACGAGCTGTTTTTGGTAACATTGATGGGGGAAGTTTACGAATTGAATACCCTGAGTTTAGCCTTTTTGAAATTGAAGGTGTAAAAGTATTAATTATGCATATAGGAGGCTATCCTGGAAGATATACTAAACTAGCCAAGCAGCTGATTCTGGAACATAAGCCAAAATTATTTATTAGTGGACATTCACATATCCTTAAAGTTATTCCTGATAAAAAGAACAACCTACTTCATATCAATCCAGGGGCAGCTGGTAATTCAGGACAACATAAGGTAATTACTTTTGTAAGATTTGTGGTTAACCTTGGAAATATTACTGACCTGGAAGTATTTGAATCTATTAGATAAGAGCATAATTTCTTAAAGATAAAACCCAATCTTATTTCAATATCGTAATCACAAACATGCCTATAGAAACCGGACTATCGCAATCTGTCAGCCGATCTAATAAGCTTCTCGTCTCTTATTATTCCATGCGATGCCATAAATAATAATGCAGCAGCAATCACAGGCAAAATAAAAATAATAGTAGGTATTATAATGCTTGTACTAGGAATAGCAAGTCCGTATTCATAATAGGCCAATCCGCCACTTTTTGCTTCCAGTACATCTAAATAATAAAAGAAATATATACCAATATAAGATAAAAGAAGTAACAGCATAAAGCGCACCAACAATAATTGCACTCTTCTATTTTTATATACAAATATGGCTATAAGAGAAACAGCAATAATCAACGAAAGTAATGCGAACAATGGTAATATAAAATAAGGTTCAAATGGCATACCTAAACCAGGCACTAAACTTTCAATCTTATAAATATAAAGTACCAATGAGTCTTTTTCACCAATAAAAGTTCCCAATGGAACAAAGTATGTAATAACCAGCAGTGCAGCGGTAAGGAATAAATATACTGTTTGTCGACGTTGTATCATAATTTTTAAATATTTTTGCAAAAGTAGTGAATTAGATAAAAATATTAATACCTTTGCTGAACTTTAGAATAAAATCGATAAAGTATTCCAAAACTATAATCAATTATTAAATTATTAAATTATTCAACTCCTGATTGTTGAATAAATCACAAAATCCCCAAATATGTACGACATTGTCGAACTCAACGGTAAACTCGTTGCTGATTTAAGGCAGATAGCTAAAGAATTCAATATTCCAAAGCACGAAAAAATGATCAAGAAAGATTTAATTTATAAAATTCTTGATTATCAGGCTCTTAACCCCACAAAAGAGATTCTTGATGCTGAGAAAAAAAACTTAGAAAGAAATACAAGAAAAAGAATTCATCCTTCAAAAAAGAAAAATGAATCATCAACTTCTGTTGATCAAAAAGCAAATCAGAATCTAAATAAGACAAATAAAAAGAGTCACATTAATAGCTCTACTGATACTAAAGAAAAACAATCAACAGTCTCACATACAAATAAGACAAAAAGTGAGCTCACTATTATGGAAGATGAGAATATTGCTAATCAAAAGCAAGACAACAAAACATCTGATAATAAAGAGCATAAGAAAAGCGAGGATAGAAAACCCAACATTACAAGGGAACCAAATAAACCAAATAAGCCTAGGAAACGCACACGGATTCCTGAAAATAAACGCTCTGAAATAGCTAAATCCAAAGATACTACTAAAACTGAAAGTTATTCAGGTGATACGCATAAAGCAGAGATACCAAGAATAGATAAAACTAAGGTTGAAAATACCAAAGTTGAGAATACCAAAGTTGAGAATACCAAGATTGAGAATAGCAAAAAAGAGCCTACAACTACTCACTCAAAAAGTAACGATCCTAAAACTGAAAAAATAGATAAAAAGACTACCGGATCAACTGAGAATGAAGAAAGAAAACCAAGACCAAGATATTCATTTGAGTTTGAGGGTATTATTAATGCAGAAGGTGTACTTGAAATAATGCCTGATGGTTATGGCTTTTTAAGATCATCAGATTATAACTACCTTAATTCACCTGATGATATTTATGTTTCATTGTCACAAATAAAACTTTTTGGGTTAAAAACAGGTGATACAATCGAAGGACAGGTTCGCCCGCCAAAAGAAAGTGAGAAATATTTTCCATTAATTAAAGTAGTGAAAATTAACGGAATGCTACCTGAAGATGTTCGTGATAGAGTTCCCTTTGATTTCTTAACCCCATTGTTCCCTCATACAAAGTTATCACTTACAGGACACGATAAAGAATCTGTATCAACCAGGATTATGGATATGTTTTGTCCAATTGGAAAAGGACAACGTGGTTTGTTGGTTTCACAACCAAAAACTGGCAAGACTGTACTACTTAAAGAAATAGCAAATGCTATTGCATCTAACCACCCCGAAGTTTACCTCATCATTCTTTTAATTGACGAAAGACCTGAGGAAGTGACTGATATGGCAAGGAGTGTTAATGCTGAAGTAGTAGCATCAACATTTGATGAGCCAGCTGAAAAACATGTTAAAATAGCAAACCTAATTCTTGAAAAAGCCAAAAGACTTACTGAATGCGGACACGATGTTGTAATACTATTAGATTCAATCACTCGTCTTGCAAGAGCATATAATACAGTTTCACCAGCTTCCGGAAAAGTGCTTTCAGGAGGTGTTGAAGCAAATGCACTTCAAAAACCAAAGCGATTCTTTGGGGCTGCACGCCAAATTGAAGATGGTGGATCGCTTACAATCCTTGCAACTGCCCTTATTGATACCGGATCCAAAATGGACGAAGTTATTTTTGAAGAATTTAAAGGAACCGGTAATATGGAACTTCAATTAGATAGAAAACTTTCAAATAAACGTATTTATCCTGCAATTGATATTGTTGCTTCAAGTACCAGACGTGAAGACCTATTGGTTGAGAAAGATATGCTGCAAAGAATATGGGTATTAAGAAACCACTTATCAGATATGAATCCTGTTGAAGCGATGATGTTCCTCAAGGACAAAATAAAATATACTGCTACAAATCAGGAATTTTTAATCTCTATGAATGGCTAGTATTATTCTGGTAAATCAAAAGACCTCTGTTTATTCTCCACATTGAACAGAGGTTTTTTTATGTTCTGGAAAAACCCTCACAGAGCCATGTATTCCTAATATTACAATAGGGCTGGATGGATCATTTGACCGCACTTTAACTGACTGATGCTGAACTCCTACCCTACCATGTGTGTTTATTTTTATTCGAAGAATAGTTTTTTTACCAGGCAAAATAGGCTGAATAGGAACATCAATTATTTTTATTCCTTTTGGTGGTATAATTTCTATAATATAAAGCGGCTCTGAGCCTGTATTAGAAATAACGAAAGTATGATACAAATTCTTTCCTCGTACCAAATGTCCGTAATCATAATTATAATGATCAAATACCATATGTGGTATTGTGTCATATAATTCTTGATTCTTATTTGCAGAAGTGCTCTCAACTATATTCATTCGCAAATTCAAGAATTTATATGGATTCTCATTATCATCACTAATAATTGATATTTCGGAATCAAATTCACCCAGACTTAACCCGGCATCAACATCAAATTCAATATTCATTGTACCATGCTTAAAAGGCATAAGTATATTAGGGGTAAAATTTAGGGTTACAAAACGATTCGACTTTCCGTTGGTAAATGTTACAGGCTCTTTTCCAAAGTTACATACTTCAATCATGAAATATGATATTTCACCAAGTGGTACATCGCCAACAAAAATATCCATACTATCAGTTGCAAATCCAATATTTCCAATTCGTAGAGAGTAATTACCGCTGTCTAATGTATCAACTTTCAAGCTCTGTGAAAACGATGAATTAACAACCATCAACCAAGTTAATAATAATATATATATAAATTTCAATATTTTCATTATATATCTATGACACTAAAGTATTTGCAATATAATTGAGATTAATACCATCAAAATTTCCTGAACTCATCATAAGAAAAACTGAATCCTGTTTATTAACCTTTTTCAACCAATTTATTAATTCATCAGAATTAACAAATACTTCCATATCTTTCCTGTTAAAGGCATTTACTACATCTTCTTTTGATAAATCAGGTAGGCGTTTCATTACCAGTGTATGCTCATTAAAATAAACACATGCATAATCCGGCAAGTCTAAAGTATTTTTATATTCATCAATAAATTCTTTATTTAAGCTGCTAAATGTGTGCAATTCAAGGCATGCTACAAAATTTGCTTCAGGAAACTGTTCACGAACAGCCGCAACCGTAGCACGAACCTTTGAAGGTGCGTGAGCAAAATCCTTATAAAGGCGGCTATTTCCATTTCGCATTACAAGTTCTAAACGATTAGCTGTACCTTCAAAACTGCTAACAGAATTAAAAAAATCCTTATCTGTTATTCCTAGTTTATTACAAACAAGTCTTGCTCCGTTGATATTCATCATATTATGTTTACCGAAAATACTAATCTCAGTTTCCTCCTTGTCATAAACGATATAATCTATTCCACCTCTAACCTCATATTCTGGAATTCCATAAGGAATTGTTTCAATATTATTGGTTTCAGATACTAATTTTTCAAGAACTTCATCATCTTTATAATAAATTAGAGAACCACCTTTATTGATTAGTGAAACGAACTTTCGAAACTGCTCGATATAATTTTCAGAAGTTGGAAAAACATTAATATGATCCCATGCAATACCACTTAATAGTGCAATATCAGGAAAATACCAATGAAATTTAGGCCTCCGGTCAATTGGAGAACTTAGGTATTCATCACCCTCAAAAATCATTATGGGAGCCTCATCGCTTAAGCGAGCCATTATATCAAAATCTTTAATCTTTGATCCCACCAGATAATCAAAATCAAAATTTAACTTACGAAGAACATGCATAATGATAGCTGTTATTGTAGTTTTTCCATGACTACCACCTATAACCACTCTTTTTTTATTTTTAGAATGATAATACAAAAACTCAGGATATGAATATATTTTCAGTCCTAGTTCTTGTGCACGTAACAACTCAGGATTATCAGGTCTGGCATGCATACCAAGTATAACAGAATCAATATCATCAGTAATATTTTCAGGATACCATCCAAAACTTGATGGCAGCAACTTATTAATAGATAACCTACTCCGTGACGGCTCAAATATTTCATCATCAGAACCCGAAATCACATGTCCGTTTTTCTGTAAAGCAATAGCCAAATTATGCATGGCACTACCACCTATAGCAATAAGATGTATTTTCATCCTAAATCAGTTTTTGTTCCCTAAATATTAGACATATATGAATTAAACAACAACAATACAATTTCTAATTATGGTATATTTTAATAGAGGTAAAATTAATTGATTATATGAATATATTGAAAAAATACCAGATTATTCTTTTTTCTTAGCTTTGCAGAGTATTCACTCTCAAATAACTTCGTTTAAAATAATTAAACGTAAACATAAAGCACTTATTATGAAAACCATACTCATTCCTGTTGATTTTTCCGAACATGCTGCACCCACCTACAAATTTGCTACGAGGTTAGCCGGAACAGTTGAAAAGACACGCCTGTTTTTCTTCCACTCATTTAACGACCAGCTTTTAATCCCAGACTCAACATTAAATAGCGGTTTTGACAATGACACATTTATGAATATGCAGCTAATTGAAGAATTTAAAGAACAAGCTGAAAATAACATAAGCCAGCTCAAAACTGAAGTTGAAATTTACTTGTCGGACCACTCATTAACTAATTTTATAGTAGAAACCTTAGTTGAAGGAGGTGACCCTAAATGGGAAATAACAAGTGTACGAAAAGATATTAATGCCGATTTAATTATAATGGGAACTCAGGGTACTGGTAAAAAAGGAATACTGGAAGGCAGCATGGCAAAAAAAATTATGGACAAAGCTATAACTCCTGTAATAGCAGTACCATCAGGCAAGTACGACCATGAAAAACTAAAAATAATGTATGCAAGCAACAATAGTGATAAAGATTATGCTAAAATTATGCTATTGTTTAAATTATTTGAAAATTTACATTTTGAAATATTTGTCGCACACTTTCATTTTGAAAGTAATCGTCATGACCTGATAAATCAAATTAGCGAATTGAAAGAAGCATTTTCAAAAGAAATTATTGAAAATAAAATACACTTTTCAATAGTTGATACTGATAACAAAGATATTTCATTAGAAACTTTTGTTGATAGTAACAGCATTAATGCCGTGGCTTTTATTGCTCATAAATCTAATTTTTTTAAATCATTATTTAAACATAAGATCAATAAAAACGACTTTTTCAAATTAGGATTGCCAATGATTGCACTTCATGAATAAAACAGCTTATACCAATTAGTTAGAATGGGTTATCAGTATTTTAATTTACCGCTTTTTGATATAATTCACAGAGTGTATTGCCGATAGCAGTTGGTGAAAATTCATCACGTGCTGTTGATCTAATCTCGTTAGTGTTGAATGATGTTTCTCCATCTAAAAAGGTTATTAAGCTATACAATAGCTGATCTTCATTTCCGGCGTCAATAAGTATTCCATTATCAGTATTAATTCTCTCCGGAATCCCTCCTACTCGTGTTGCAATTACCGGAACACCCATTGATAGTGACTCGTTTATTACAACCGGTAAGTTTTCGTAGTTACTGAAAACCACCAGCATATCTGCTGATGCCATCTCATCAACAAGACTTTCACCCTCAAGCAAACCTGTAAAAACCAATTTCTTATCTGAAATACCAAGTTCTAAAGCATAATTACGTAGCCAATCCATATCCATTCCATCGCCAATAAGCGTAAAAATAAAATCATTCCTAACTTTGCTTAGTTTACTAATAACACGTAATAATCCGCTAACATTTTTTGATTTATCTTCAAAACAACTTACATGTACAAATTTCACAAGCTTATTGCTTGTATTTGAAATATTTGAATTTTTCAGAAACACATTATCAACAACATTGGGAAGTGTTATATAGTTGTTGTTTAACAACTTATGAGACCGCATAGCTGTGGCAAGATTATCGGTAACTGTGGTTACAAATGAAGCATACTTAACTACTAATTTAGTAACTCTTTTTCTAAGAATCCCATTAAAAGATCCGGTTAACTCAAGATACCTCGACCAATGCTCACTAATTAAATATGGCTTACCATGAAAAATCTTATAATACAAAGCTATCAGTCCAAGGCGCGTTAGCACATGAATATGAACAATATCTATACCTCCCAGGTGCTTTTCAACTATCTTAACACCAATAATATTGGCCCTAAAAAATCTGAATATATTTATAATTTTATTAAGAGGATATATATAAAAATTTGAAGCTAAATAATATACTTTTACTGTTGGAATATCGTTAGCAACACTATTATCCACATCGTATATTTTATTACCCACATGATGATCCTCTACCTGATGGGTATAAACAACTCCAACATCACAACAATTATTGGCAGCTTCTGCATGTCGCTGAATAAATAGACCAGGCATGGGATCATATCTATTAGGATACCATCTAACAAGATTTAATACTTTCAATCTATTATTAAATTTATCTGCCATCTATCAATAATTCATCTACAAAATTAACAGCATTTCTTGTACGCTCCTCACCAATCCCTGCTACAACTCTATAATTAAGATTATTTTGCTCTAATTCATTAACAAACAAATCATAAATATATTGTCTGTTATGAGGATTGTTCCGCAAAGGATCGGGTTCCCATTTCAAATCAGGGTAGCAGAGTAGATAGAGATCGTATACATGTTCCTTCAACTTATTTTCTATCCATACAGGTACATTACCAAACACAACTTTCGACCATATTTTTATGACTATCAAGTCGGTATCACAAAAAATAATGTTTTTAGAAATTGATTCAATATACTTCTCCTTTTCAATTTGACCTACTGAAATAGCAACTAAGTCGTCCACCTTATATTCATATTTTCTGTTTTGAAAATATTCACGTGCATATTCATCAACCATATTAGTATCATAACGGGCGGCTAACTGTTTAGTAAGCCATGTTTTGCCGGTTGATTCGGGGCCGGTTATGGCAACTCGTTTAAGCAATAGTTTTTTGTTTAATTTGATTTCTCCACTCAGCGTAACCCATTACTGCAATAACCAGGAATATAGCATATTGGATTCCTGTAAAACCATAACCTTTTACAAAATATAAAGGGATAGAAACAACATCACCAATAATCCATAATGTCCAGCTTTCGAGTTTTTTATTCGCCATCAACCACATAGCGGCAAAGAAAATACCTGTAGTAAAAGTATCCAGAAAAGGAGTAGCAACTCTAAAATCATTCAAATTCCCTGAAGTAATATTCTGCCAAGCATAAGATACACTTTCGGTAAAATCGAGCTGATTTGGCATTACATTATAATACCTATAAACTATAATTACAAAAACAGAAGTGAAAATGAATATACCAATAGCTTTAAGTTTATCAATCATATTAGTACGACTAATGGAAATATGATGATTATCTTCACCCATTACTTTGTGCCACATATACCATCCATAAATACTCATCAAAGTATAGTAAATATTGATAATTAAATCGCCATATAATGACCATTGTGACAGTAAATAAACATAAATAGCTGTGCTAATAATCCCTGTAGGGAAGACCAAAATATTCTCCTTTCGAGCATAAAACACACTTATAACACCAAACAAAGCTGCTATAAACTCAAGAATAATATTAAATACCGTTGCTGATTGGTATGGTTCAAGAAAAAAATGAATAAAATCACTCATTAAAAACTATTTGGATGTATCTGTAAATCAGCATTAATAATCTTCAGAACAAATACTGAATGAGGCAATTCAAACGAACTATATATTTCCTTTGTAAGGATCTCCATCACTTCAAAATAAACACCAAATACCTGAGTACTTATTCCATTCGTCTTCACAACAATATTATCGTATTTGTGTAGTCGGTCAATAAACTCCTTTATAGGTGGTATAAACTCTTCTTTTAAAGGATAATAGCTAATATCTACTGATATATTCATAAAAATGATAATTAAAACAAAAGTTCAAAGGTACATTATTTTGAATTTAGTATTTTTGCATTGAGAATAACAAAACATAATAAAATGACAAAACGGTTTTTAATAACAATTGGCATAATGGGCGCCTTGGGTATAGTATTAGGGATGGTCGAATCACTAGTACTTAGTGGCAACATATCAGAAAAATGTATAAGTGTTTTTGACACTGCTAATGAGTTTCTTATGTTTCACACACTGGCTCTATTGGGACTTGCATTTATGAATCGTTACGTATCACGTTCATATTTGAATTCAATTTATTACCTATTTGTAATTGGAATTATTCTTTTTTCGGGGGCACAATATATCCAATCAATAAAAGAACTAACAGGATTTAACCCTGGATCGCTAAATATAATAGCACTAGTTGGTGGGATTCTACTATTTGCAGGATGGGTTACATTAATTTTTTCCGGGGTTTCCTATACACATAAGAAACAACATCATTAATTTCCAAGTCAGGAATCAAGTATTAGTAGGTCGAAATAATGTTATTGCATAAAGTAGTATGCATATAGAAACACGTTACCTCATATCAATCACTTCAACATCAGGATAATCAGCATAATCGAACGTAAAAGTTCCAGCCGGAAGATCAATATCAGGTTGAAGGTCAATAATATGATAAGTAAATATATTTCCATTTATATCATAAACAGAAAAATTCTCAAGGCGTAGCTTGTTAGCATTAACAGTAACACTCATTTTCTCAAAATTCTTCCTATCCTTTGGATTCAAGCATATTTGCTTCAAATTAGCATTCTTAAACTTTTTGTCATTTCCAAATTTTGCTTTATAGCTATCATTATATTGTGTTAGGATTTGAGTTGGTGAGATACTTTCACCGCTCTCATCAACATCATTAACCATAACCTCTTCTGAATCTTCTAAATAAGTCCAAATTGTAATACCATTTGAAATAATTACCTGTCCTTCCATTTCAATTCGGTAGCTATCGCCCTGAACAAATATTACCCCTGATTTTTTTTCATCAATACCCATATCAACATTTACCATTGTGTATGATAAATCGGCCTTAAAATTTTTATAGGATGAAGTATGGTTTATAACATCTTCTAGCAGTTTTTTCGCTTCTTTGTCACTCTGGGCCATGACAAATCCGGTTAAGAGCATGGTGATAATTATTAGTAACTTTTTCATTTTATTTATATTTTAAATGTGTGAATGATTAAATGTGTAAATACTTAAATGCGTGAATGATGAAATAATTCAATTTACAACTATATATCATTAAACCATTGTATCATTTTATCATTCTAAAATTTATCATTCTTTAATTTTATCATTTGAATTAAGATCTTTCAAATATTGTTCCAAAGCCATCTCGCTTCCAACCTTTACTTCACGAGCCTTACTCCCTTCAAAGGAGCCAACAATCCCAGCTGCTTCTAATTGATCAATAATCCTACCAGCACGGTTATAACCCAGTTTAAGCTTACGCTGAAGTAGTGATGTAGAACCTTGTTGTGTTTGCACAATAATTAATGCTGCATCTTCAAATAGCTCATCACGTTCATTGGGATCATAATCCGCTTTTTGTTCTGCTTCCTCATCTTTAAATTCAGGTAAGTGCAAAGCATCCGGGTAAGCTCTTTGAGCCCCAATATAGCTCGTAACTTTTTCAATCTCAGGAGTATCAATAAACGCACATTGAAGACGTATAAGATCACTTCCCGTAGAAAACAACATATCGCCCCTACCCACAAGCTGATCGGCTCCTCCAGTATCAAGTATAGTTCTTGAATCAATTTTTGAAATAACCCGAAATGCGATACGTGCCGGAAAATTAGCTTTAATTGTTCCTGTAATAATATTTACTGAAGGACGTTGAGTTGCAATAATTAAATGAATCCCAATTGCCCTTGATAACTGTGCCAGACGTGTAATTGGAGTCTCAATTTCTTTACCAGCCATCATAATAAGATCTGCAAATTCATCAATTACCAATACCAGATATGGCAAATATCTGTGTCCATGTAATGGATTTAATTTTCTGGTGATGAATTTTTTATTGTATTCCTTCACATTTCGTACCTGAGCATCTTTCAACAGCTCATATCTGTTGTCCATTTCAATACTGAGAGAATTCAAAGTTCTAACAACCTTTCGTGTGTCAGTAATAATTGCTTCTTCAGAATCGGGAAGTTTTGCTAGATAATGCCTTTCAATTCGTGAATATAGATTTAGTTCAACCTTTTTCGGGTCAACAAGAATAAACTTTAGTTCAGCAGGATGCTTTTTATAGAGCAGGGATGCAATTATTGCATTAAGACCAACCGATTTACCTTGCCCTGTAGCTCCAGCAATTAATAAGTGGGGCATTTTTGCCAAATCGGCAACAAAACTTTCATTTGCTATTGTTTTTCCAATCCCAAAAGGTAAATCGAATTTATTATTCCTGAACTTTTCAGATATCAATATCGATTTCATTGACACAATATTCGGGTTTTGGTTTGGCACCTCAATACCAACAGTTCCTTTCCCCGGAATTGGAGCAATTATTCTAATTCCAATGGCGCTTAGGCTAAGAGCAATATCATCTTCAAGATTTTTAATTTTTGAAATTCGAATACCAGGAGCAGGAACAACTTCATATAAGGTAACAGTAGGTCCAATGGTAGCCTTAATCTTTACAATGGAAATTGAATACTGATTTAAAGTCTCAACAATCCTGTTTTTATTTATTTCCAGCTCCTCTTTAGTAACAAGTACGTTATCTTTATCATAATCCTCCAATAAATCAAATGTAGGAAGCTTATAATCTGCAAGATCCAGTGTTGGATCAAATTCGGTATCAATACCAAAATGCTCACCGGGTTTAAGATTAGATTTTACTGACTCCTCAACCTTCGGTTGTTCCACTGTCAGTTCCAAATCTTCATCAAGATTGTTAGCTATATTATCATCCAGCTTGCTCTCTCTCTCCTCTTTAACTGATTTATCCTCTTCAACTTTGAAAGTATTTCCACTACCCAATTCTGATTTACCAAATTCTACCTTATTATCAGCACTGTCATCCTCTATCGAGAATTCATATGTATTGTATTTATCATCTTTGGGTGCATTAGATGCAGCAACCTCTTTATCTGTCTTAATTAATTTTTTTTTCTTCCGTTTAAATTGAAACTTGAAATCAATAAGTGAGAAAATAACAGGAATAAAAATTATAAGAAGCACAAGCCCTGCACTACCTAAATAAGCTAACAACCATATATTTAGCTGATGTCCGGCTAACCCTCCTAATATATTTTCAGGGTGATTTGAGAATAATAAATTTAAAGTTATCGGTAGCCATATGAAACTAATAATCAATAATTCAAACCATTTCCACAAACTAAATATCCTCACGTTAATAAGTAAACGAAGGCCTAGAGCTGTAAAAAATAAAGAAATAAAATAAGCACCAATCCCGATACCTTTACCTACTAAATATTCAGCTAATATAGAACCTAGTCTACCAGTCCAGTTAGTAACAGTTTCAGTATGATCTATAAACTGTTCAGCAGTAGTTTTTACAACATCACCAGTATCAGCGGCAAACCAGTTAACAACAAAGGTTGTGATAGCGAGAAACAAATATATGCCAGTAATCAAAAATAAAAACCCGAAACTACGTGATATTCGTGGATCTGACAGGTTTTTCCCAGGTTTAATCGTTTTTTTAGACTTACTTTTAGATACATTTATATTCTTTCCGTTCTGCTTTGCAGGCGGCTTTACTTTTAATTTATTTGATTTAAGAGCCATTAAGGAACATTTTT
>CAYWRM010000017.1:28104-56409 GCA_964460905.1 uncultured Lentimicrobiaceae bacterium | reverse complement strand
ACAATTGATTTAATCTTAAGCTCTTTACCTGATATCACATCACTAAATAATCCACCACATTGCGGGCAATTGTCAGTAATATTATTCATATCAAATTCAGTACTACAATTAGTACACTTTGCATATGCCTGAATTTTATTCACTTTAATGGTAGCATTTTCAAGTAATGTATTCATAACAGCCATTTCGAGAGCAGTATCCAGAGCATAATACTCTACACCTGACATCGTTCCAACATCAAGCTCTATACTTAAAATATGTGTTGAATTAATTGCCTTGGCTTCAGTTTCAGCAATTTCAACAATACTCATTGCTATGGAAAATTCGTGCATAATTTACTAATTTGGCTATATATGAAATCCTTCGCTATACAAAGGATGACAAAAAAGTAAAAAGGATAGATTTTAAACACTAATTAGTTCTACCGGGGTAAACTTTCAATGCTTCATCAAGCACCTTTACAGATTTATTGAGATCATCAACATTAAGTACATAGCTAATTCTTACTTCATCTTTACCCATACCAGGCGTTGAATAAAATCCGGAAGCAGGAGCCATCATAACTGTTTGATTTTCATAACTGAAATCTTCTAACAACCACCGGCAAAACCTGTCAGAATCATCGATTGGAAGTTTAGCAACTACATAAAAAGCACCTTCAGGATTAGGGCAATATGCATCTTTAATGTTGTTAATACCTTTAACGATAGTGTTTCTACGAGCAATATATTCATCCATTACTCTATCAAAGTATTCATCAGGAGTATCAATAGCTGCTTCTGCTGCCACCTGACCCAGAGATGGAGGGCTTAATCGTGCCTGGGCAAACTTCATAGCAGTAGCCATAAGTTCTTTATTTTTTGAAATCAGCCATCCAATACGAACTCCACAAGCACTATAACGTTTCGAAACTGAATCTATAAGAATTACATTATTTTCAATTCCTTTAAGGTGCATACATGAAAAATGCTGTTTACCATCATAAGTAAATTCGCGATAAACCTCATCAGCAATTAGATACAAATCATGTTTTTTAGCGATATCCCTTAATATTTCCAGCTCTTCTTTTGAATAAAGGTAGCCGGTTGGATTATTAGGATTACAAACCAGAATTGCTTTAGTTTTTGAAGTGATATTCTTTTCAAATTCTTCAATTGGTGGTAGAGCAAACCCGGTTTCAATTGAAGAAAATATAGGAACTATCTTTATACCTGCATTAGTTGCAAATCCATTATAATTTGCATAAAAAGGTTCTGGTATTATAACCTCATCGCCAGGATCCATTATCGACTGAAAAGCAAATAATAATGCTTCGGATGCACCAGCCCCAACAATAATCTCATCAGCAGTTACATTAATATTTACTGTTTCATAATATTCAACAAGCTTTTCTCTTAACGAAAACACTCCTGCTGAATGACTATATGCAATAACCTTGTTTCCATAATTATGAATAGCATTTAGTGCAACTTCAGGCGTTTCGATATCAGGTTGTCCAATATTAAGATGGTGAACATAAACACCCTTTTTTTTAGCTACATCAGCAAAAGGCACTAATTTACGTATTGGTGACTCGGGCATTAACAGCCCCTTTTGAGATATTTTTGGCATGGTTATATGGTTAAATTTAAATAAAAAACAATTATTATTTGTTTATTGGAGTAGCACCGGCACTATTATCCTTTTCAGGAAGAGCTTCTGCAGGTTTTGTTTCTACTTTACCTTTAATTCGAAGAAGTATAGTTGATTTATTTTTTGAATTAGAGTATATAGTAACAGTTTTGTTAAATGAACCTGCCTTACGCGTATTATAAGTTACCTTTATTTTATTGGTTTCACCTGGAAGAATTGGTTCTTTTGGCCATTGAGGAACTGTACAACCACAAGATGAACGTGGTTTTGATAGTATTAAAGGTTCGTTACCTGTATTAGTGAACTCAAAATTATATGTTCCATCACCATTTAAATAAATTGAACCATAATCATGTGTGGTTTTCAAAAAAGAAATTTCAGGTCCATTAACTTTTTTATCATTTTGTGCATTGCCGGCTACAACAGAAAACACCAATGCAAATATTAATACTAAATTTTTCATTTTAATAATTATTTTGTTTTAAAATATGTAACCACAAAAGTAATAAAAATATAGAAATAGATGCTTTGGGGATAACTAATTGCTTCTTTTTTTATCAGTGAATATTAACACTAAAGCTTCTCACCGCACATTTTACAGTTCTTAGCATCTTCATCATGATAAGCATATTTACAATTAGGACAAACTTGTTTTACTTTAAATGTTTTTGCTTTAATTAATTCACCTCCCAGAATACTTGTAGGAACTGCAATAATTGAATAGCCAACCAGCATTAGTATAGAAGCTATGGTTTGACCCAGTACTGTCTGAGGTGCAATATCGCCATAACCAACCGTAGTAATAGTTACAATTGACCAATATATAGATTTTGGAATACTAGAAAATCCCGTTTCCGGACCCTCCACTAAATACATTAGTGAACCTGTAATAACAACCATTATAAGTACAATTTCCATAAAAACCAATATCTTTCTTCGGCTATTAATAAAGGCAGTTAATAATACATTTGATGCATTAACATACCTTGCAAGCTTAAATATCCTAAAAATTCTCATTAACCTAAGCATTCTGATAACAATCAAAAAATGAGTACCTGTAAAGAATATACTAATATAGGTGGGTAATATGGAGAGAAGATCTATAATCCCGTAAAAACTGTAGATATATTTAAGTGGTTTCTTTTCAGTATAAATCCGTAAGAAATATTCTATTGTAAATATTATGGTAATTATCCATTCAATTGACAAAAAAAGCTCACCATATTTTTCGTGTAACGAAGTGACACTATTTAACATTACAATTACTACTGAGAAAGAAATTGTTAAAAGAAGCAGAATATCAAATAATTTACCTGCTTTAGTATCAGTTTTAAAGATAATATCGTGAATGCGTGTTTTAAAATTAACGTTATTCATAACAAAGGAAATATTTAGTTAAATCAAGAAACTCCTTCAAAAACCCCCATTCCAAAAAGGGCAAAATCATACTTTACCGGATCATTTGAATCAAAAGTACGCAATTGTGTTGTAATCTCCTCAACTGCTTTCCAATCATTTTGCTTACGCGAAAGCAAACCCAAACTTCGAGCTACATTACCTGAGTGTACATCAAGGGGGCACATTAGCACAGATTTTGGAATATTCTTCCAAATGCCAAAATCAACACCAGCATTATCATCGCGTATCATCCACCTTAAATACATATTTATTCTTTTTGCAGCAGATCCTGATTGTGGATTTGCCAAATGCTTCTCCGATCGCTTTAAATGAGGAGTTTGTAATATCTCCTTACGTAAAGCTACTATAACACTAAACATATCAGCATTTTCCTGATAAGCCCTGTTTGCAATTGATTCGAGGCTATCGCCACGCTTATAAATATCCTGTAACGCTGTTACCAAAAACAGGCAATCATCTGAATTAAATGTACGATAAACAAAGTTAGAAAACCGCCTAAAGTCACTGTTACTTGAATTTATCAAGAATTCGTATGGTGAATTATCCATTAACTCCATTAATTGTCTTGCACTATTTATTATTGCTGCTCTTCTTCCCCATGAAAATACCGAAGTAAGGAAACCGCTTATTTCGATGTCTTCTTTTTTTGAGAACATATGAGGGATGCTAATAGGATCGCTTTCAATAAAATAAGGTTTATTGTACTGTTCTACTTTTTGATTTAATAAATTGGAAATATCAATTTTCACAATTACTATTTGGAATTAGTTTAAATAATTTGTTATTTTTGAAGTCGCAAATTAATCACAATTAAATTAAAAAACAATGAAAAATCTTATTCTAGTTTTTGCTATCTCAGCATTTAGCTTTTCAATTCTATCCTTTACAGGTAGTGAGAATATACCAATAGCACCAAAATCGGGTGGTGAAAATACATTTGTGATACCTACTGATGTACAGAATATTATTGATAATTCATGTTATGGGTGTCACAATTCTGAAAGCAGCTCTACTAAAGGAAAGATGAAACTAAATTTTGATAAGCTAGCCGACCTTAAGGTTAGCAAACAGGTTGGTAAATTAATGAAGATCAGCAAAGTTGTAAAAAAAGGCAATATGCCTCCGGAAAAATTCTTAAAGAAATATCCTGAAAATGCATTATCTCAGGAAGAAACTGACAAGCTAACATCATGGGCTGATGGGCTAACTAAAGAATTAAGCGGAGAATAATTTATTAATTATACAATTATGTAATTGGATAATTACATAATTGTGTAATTCTAGAAAAAAAACTCTATAACTTTAACTAGATTGTTATGAAGAAAGTAATTTACATAATTGTTGCCATATTAATAATAATTCAATTTATTCCGGCAAACTTACCTGAAATCTCAAGCGACAACCCTAACGACTTATTAACAAATAATCCTGATATTTCGGAGGATATTGCGCAAATTCTCAGAGCTTCCTGTTACGATTGCCATTCAAACGAAACCTATTATCCATGGTATAGCTACTTTGCCCCTATTTCATTTTTAGTAAGTCGTGACACAAAAGTTGGTAGAGAAGAGCTTAACTTTTCTGATTGGGAAAGCTATAAAAAAACCGAAAAAGCCGGCGCTCTTGACGGTATATCAGATTTGATTGCTGAAGGCGAGATGCCAATGAAAATCTACACTATTATACATAGAGACGATGCTCTAAGCGAAAGTGAAATTGAAATAATGGTAAATTGGGCTGATGAATTTGCAGAAAGTTTGTTTGAATAAACCAGATCATAATAAAATCACAGACGAAATCTATTTTATTAGGTTTATAAAAAAAGCTCCACCATTAGGGTAGAGCTTTTTTTAATTTAATTTTTTGAAAGGTGTATTCTTAAAATTTAGAATAATCTTTATTCGATACCAATAATATTTTTTATTCCCATATTAATAGCATCTTCATTAAGAGGTATAAGTTTATGATATCTTTCGTGAAGTGATTTTTTCAATCCCTTGATAACATTTTCAAGTTTAACAATAGGTTTAACTTTAAGGTATCCGCCAAGTACAACCATGTTAAATATTTTAGTGTTACCCATTTCAGCAGCAACTTTTGAACCTTCAATTTTATAAATACTGATGTCCTTACGTGTGGGATGTTTTGAAATCCCATTGGGATCATAAATTAACACACCACCCGGTTTTACAGAGTCTTCAAATTTATCCATCGATTGCTGATTCAGTATAATTGCTGTATCATAAGCCGTAAGTGTAGGCGAACTAATACGCTCGTCGCTAATAATTACTGTAACATTTGCAGTACCACCACGCATTTCAGGACCATAAGCAGGAAACCAGCTTACTTCCTGATCTTGCATTATTCCTGAGTAGGCAAGAATTTTTCCCATCGACAGAACACCTTGTCCGCCAAATCCTGCTATAATAATTTCTTCAGTCATTTTCGTGTAATTTAGTTGTTGCTTACTTCTCAATCAATTTACCATCCACTTTAATATCACCTATTGGATAAAATGGGAACATATTTTCTTCCATCCAGATATTTGACTGAACAGGTTCCATTTTCCAGCCTGAGTTACAATTAGATACAACCTCAACAAATGACAATCCCGGTTTACCATCAAGTTGGTTTTGGAAGGCTTTTTTAATAGCTCGCTTTGCTTTACGAACTGCCGAAGGAGTATGAACCGACTGGCGTGTAACATAGTAAGTACCCGGAAGTTGACCTACTAATTCTGTTATTTTCAGGGGGTTACCCATAGTTTTCACTTCTCTTCCATAAGGTGATGTTGCAGTTTTCATTCCTGGAAGAGTAGTTGGAGCCATTTGTCCACCTGTCATACCATAAATACCATTATTAATAAAAACGATAACAATCTGCTCACCTCTGTTACATGCATGTATTGTTTCTCCTGTACCTATCGCAGCAAGATCACCATCACCCTGGTATGTAAATACTACTTTTTCGGGCCATAATCTTTTAATAGCAGTTGCTAGCGCAGGTGCTCTGCCATGAGCTGCTTCCTGCATATCAACATTCATAAACTCATATGCCAGTACCGAACATCCTACCGGAGCTACCCCAATAGTTTCATTTTCTTTACCAAGCTCCTCAATAACCTCCATTACCAACCTGTGAGTAGTTCCATGACCACAGCCCGGACAATAACTAAGAGCCTTGTCAGTCATCAATTTGGTCTTCGCATAAACCTGATTCTCAGGTTTAATAATATCTTGTATACTAATTTCCGACATAATTTAACCTCCTATAATTTTTGTTTTAAGAGCTTCTAACACTTCCTCAGGTGAATGAATAACACCACCATAACGACCAAAATGTTCAACCTTAGTTCTTTCATATACAGCTAATCTAACATCTTCAACCATTTGTCCGGCACTCATTTCAACAGATAAAAATCCTTTAACGCCCCTTTTAACTAATTCATCAATTGGTTTTTTAGGAAAAGGCCATAATGTTATTGGTCTCAATATACCTACTTTGATACCTTCTTCACGGGCAAGCTGAACTGCTTTTTGGCTTATACGTGAACTAGACCCATAAGCAATAATTATATAATCAGCATCATCGCAATTGATTAGCTCATATTTCACTTCATCAGCTTCTATATTCCGATACTTATCCTGGAGATGATGATTATGTTTTTCGAGTTTGTGTGGATCGAGATCCAAGGAAGTAAGAATTCTACGCTCCTGGCCTACTGGCTTACCATTTGTAGCCCAAGGATATTTCTCATTAATTTCTTCAGTGCTCATCCTTGGCATTTGATCAAAAAGCTCAACCTTCTCCATCATCTGACCAATAAGTCCATCAGATACAATAAGTACAGGTGTGCGATATTTAAAGGCAAGATCAAAAGATATTGGAACGAAATCCGACATTTCCTGAACTGAAGCTGGTGCTAATACAGGTAGACGATAATCACCATGTCCACCACCTTTTACAGATTGAAAATAATCAGACTGAGCAGGTTGTATATCACCTAATCCAGGACCACCGCGAACAACATTTGCAACAACACAAGGAATTTCAGCTCCGGCCATATACGAAAGACCTTCCTGCATTAAGCTTATTCCCGGGCTTGACGATGTTGTCATTACTTTTTTGCCGGTTCCGCCGCCACCATATAACATATTTATTGCAGCAACTTCACTCTCAGCCTGAAGCACTACCATGCCTGTCCTTTCAAAAGGCTTTTCGGCCATGAGATATTCTATAACCTCTGATTGAGGTGTTATGGGGTATCCGAAATAGCCATCGCATCCGGCGCGAATCGCAGCCTCTGCCAATGCCTCATTACCCTTCATTAGTCTTAATTCACCCATTTTTTAGTTTTTTGAATGCTTATTCTTACACTTTTACCCGATAAACAGTAATAACGCCATCAGGACAAACTACAGCACAATTTGTACAACCTGTACAAACATCGGGATTTTCCATATACGCAAAATGGTAACCTTTACCATTTACTTCCTTTGATAATTGTATAACATCGGTAGGGCATGCAGGAACACAAACTCCGCATCCTTTACAGCCTTCAACATCAACAACTATTGCACCTCTGACTTTTGCCATATTGTTTTATATTTTATAATAAAATTGATCCACGAAAATACAATTTTAACAGCATTTTTTATTGCTTTTGCCAAGAAAGTTATTCTCTTTTGCCTTATTTATATCCGATATAAATATAATATCAAAAAAAAATAATTGAACAAGAATAAAAAATAATTTATATCAGACTATTGCATCAACTATTACATAATTAACTTACCAACAACATCCAAAATAATTTCATCAAGTTTCTTACGCCTGTATTGCATAACCCACCTGGGATGTGGTAATGGAATTATTTCGTCAAAGAGCTTTAACTCAAGGTTTAGCATCTTCAAATATTCATAATTTTTGCCTTGTCCTAAGCAATAACACTTGCGTGAATTAATACCCAGTCCAATTTGTTTTACCAAATTTGAAACGATAAACGGTTTTACCGACTTCATAAGTTCCTTTGAATCGTAGTAGTTAAAGTTTTTTCCCTCTTTAACAAAACCTAGCGGACTAACCGAACCTATATAAAAGTGCTTATAAAAAGGAGTTGGACCTCCCATTGAATTTATCAGTTTATAAATAAATTCAGAAGATATCTCACCTCGCTTATCAAAATCATTCTTTATACCACATTCATTCTCCAGCATCACAGGATCAGTAAAAGGGATACCTGTTATTCCTGCTCCAAACCTTCCCGGGTTTATCCCTACTATTAATATTCTACCTTTACTATCATCATAATATTTGTTGTAGAAATGCGTACAAATATCCATAACACTATCATTTATATATGGGTTCAGCACTTTTATACCATCCGGTAATTTTTCATCAATTTGTAGGTTACTATAATAATTTATAACCCTTTCGGCAAAAGTCATAACAGTTTTTGATTATTTTTGGAGATACCAAAATTAACAATAAATGTAATGGATGAAAATCTTGAAACAAATTTTGACAAGGTATTGTTAAATCATAATAAAAAAAGAAAGATTATTAATAATCCAGGTGATTCTGACTGGGGTCAGCTAATTATTCCCGGAAAGAATGAAAGCCCCAATAAAAATAAGGAGGGTCTTAAATTGCTAATAATGGCAAGTTACAGAACTGGTTTATTATTATTAAAAACACTAATTACTTTTGAAGAAAAATATCCTAACAAACTCAATATTATTGGATTAATTACTGATGACCCATTAAGCCCACATGCAAGAATTTCAATGAAGCGAAGGATATGGCGGTTATTTTCTGATAATGAAAAGTTTGAAATTGAAGATGCTGTAGTAGAGACTGCTCTTAATGCCGGAATACCATGTTATACCGGTTCTGTTAAAACAGATTACGCCAGAAAATTGCTTCATCAGTGGAGCCCTGATGCCATTCAGGTTTATGTATTTGGACAGATCATTGATGAACCCTTTATAAATTTTCCCGAATATGGTATTTACAATTATCATCCTGCCGACCTACTACATCACCTGGGTGCAGGACCAAGACCATTTCAGGATTTAATTGACAGAAATGCTTCCACATCTTTATTTACAATTCATCAACTAAGTTTACAACTTGATGCAGGTCATATATTAGGACAATCGCCTGTTATTAATGTAAAATTCAAAAATGGCGAAGTGCCACAAAATTTGCTCATTATTGAAGACAAAATGACTGAACCTATTGATACAATGGCAATAGTATTAACACACCAGTTAATTATAAATAAGGAATCAGATTCAGAAAAAAGAATTAAAAAACTTGATTTCGCAAGCTATTTTAGCAAAGAACAAAAGAAAGAACTACTTGAACCGATTCCATCAAACAAACACTGTGAAAATATGCCAGAGGAATCTGAATTTGCTGTAAATTTGTTGGATACTCTGTGGGAGTGAATGAGTAAATGGGTAAATGAGTGAATGAATGAATGAATGATTAAAAAAATAGTTTGACACATGAATATACTATTCAACAGTAAATTTTTGAACCACAACCATAATAGTGAAGCAGAAGGGTCTTACCGTATCGAACAATTTCCAGGAAAGTATAAGAATACTGAAGCTAACGGCGAAGAATATATATCTCTTGTACACACCAAAAATCACAAGAAATTTATTCATGATGCATGCATGAATAAAGAAACTGTAGCAGAAGTTGAGTTAACACCATCAAGTTATGAAGCCGCAATTTCAGCCATCGGTCTTACTATTAAAGCAAGTGAGCAAGGTGATTTTGCTGTTGTTCGCCCTTCTGGCCACCATGCAGGAAAAGACCGTGCAGCAGGATTTTGCTTTTTTAACAACATAGCCATTGCAGCTCAAAAGCTTGTTAATGATGGAAAAAAAGTCTTTATATTTGATTTTGACGGACATCATGGCGATGGCACACAAAATATTTTCTACGAAAGTGACAAAGTTCTATATTGCTCTGTACATCAAATGTGGGCTTATCCATATACGGGGTTTCCTGAAGAAACCGGCTCAGGCATAGGTAAAGGGTACACTTTAAATATACCCTTAATTGCAGGTAGTGGTGATATGGAATTTTATGATGTAATAAATAAAGTAATTACTGCCGCGAAAAAATTTAATCCTGATGTTGTTGGGATAAGTGCTGGATTTGATGCTTATGAGAAAGACCGCTTACTAGCCTTAAAATTTACAAAAAAGGGTTATTACGAATGTGGCTTAAGGCTTCGAAGGGCATTTACCAATATTTTTGGAGTATTGGAAGGAGGCTACCATCACGAAATCCTTGAATGTGTTGAAGCTTTTGTAGACGGAGTGAACATAGGATCGAGACCTCGCAAGGATTTGTATGACATTAACATGTCGATTGGATAATTAGGTTAATTGAAAGTTAAAGCAATTGCAAAAGCATATGGCTGAGCGTCAGCGAAAGATATTGCTTCTGGCTTGCTGTTAGCTTCCGTTTTTTATCTTTTTTTCAATATATTTTGAATTCATTATTCTAATAACCCCCATATAATCAAGCTTGAACTCAATTAAATCTCCAACTTTATATTTCTTTTTGTTTTTGTCGAGATCAATAACGATCATATCTGAACTTGCACCTGCTATTTTCAAGCTTTTGTCAATCAATTCCATACGCTCAGTTTCTACGTCTAGTAGACCCAGATCAATAATTGCTCTATATGAAGTTTCGCCAATATTAGATTGGTCAATTTGATAACTTTCTCCTTCAACATTTGTTCCCAATTCACCCATTGGAACAAGTGGTTTTTCGATTAATTCTATTATTTCAGAATACAAATTAAATACACCAGAGTGCATTTTTTTAAATTTTGTATTATTATAAACATCTGTTCCAAGAAATAAGGTTTCACCTACTCGAAAATGATTAATTCCTTTTGGTAGTAGATTTTGAAAGATCAAAGGTATTGTTACCGATGAACCGCCTGAAACATAAGGAATTAGCTTGTTAAATTTTGCTTCAATTAATTGTTCGTATAAACTAAGCTGAATTAATTTATCGTGATTCGGCAAAACTCCATACAAACAAGAAAGGTTAGTCCCAATTCCAACTACTTTAATGTTTTCCAATTTAAAAACACGTTCATAAAACGCGATAAAATCCTCACCTAATACACCTTCCCGAAGTTCACCAAGCTCAATCATTATTATAATTTTATGAACCTTATTTTGCTTTTTAGCTTCTTTGGCTAAAAACTTAATCGTTTCAAACTCCGTATTCATACTAATATCTGCATATTTAACAATACTCGATATTGAACGTTTTGCAGGTGGTTTAATGTATATGGTTTCAATTTTTGGATTAATTGATTTAATTTCCTTCAAATTGGACACACGAGAGTCACATATTTGGCTAATATCAAATTTAAGTAGTTCGGTTAAAAACGTTTTATTACCACTTAACATTTTGGATACAATAGCCCATTCAATCCCGTTTTTTTTAAAGAGGACGTTGAGGTATTCAAAATTAGATTTTAGTTTCTTTATATCTAGTGTTACAAAAGCCATAATTATATTTTTTTAATAATAGTTCGTTTTATTAATCCTGATAAATGTGCTAATACTTCATAATTAAGTTCATTACTTATATCGCTAAAAGCAGTTACTTTGATTTCTAAACGGTCTTGTTTACCAATTATCACAACCTGATCACCAAGTTTTACATTGGGTATATTGGTAATACCAGCAATAATCATATTCATGTTTACCACCCCTATTACACTGCAACGTTGCCCACTAATAAGTACTCTTCCTTTATTACTTAATGAACGATTATAACCCGAAGAGTAACCAATTGGTATGAGTGCTGTTTTCATATCTGTTTGTGCCAAATACGAAATACCATAACCTATAAATTCCCCAGTCTTAACCTCTTTAATAGACATAATTTGACTTTCCCAGCCCAAGATACGATTTAATGGGTCAATCTTGTTTTTTTTATTGTTAATGTACTGAATAAAAACTTCGCTACTTGACCAAAATCCATAAAGCATTATACCTATTCTCACCATGTCCATTCGCGCTTTAGGATAGACAAATGAGGCAGCAGAATTTGCAACATGTTTATATTTTGGTTTTATGTCGTTTGTTTCCAGAACAGATAGCATTTTATGATATTTCTTTAATTGTTTTTGTATTCTTGAATGATTTGAAATGCTTTCTGCTCCTGCCAAGTGAGTGCAAAACCCAGCTAGATTAACATATTGCTCATTTTCTTTAATTATATTAATGGCCTAAGTTAACTCCTCGTCATTCAGACCCGTACGATTCATACCAGTTTCGGCTTCGAGGTGAATACATACTTTTTTGTTTAACTGTTTGGCACATTCAATTGCTACCCTTAGTCGTTCTGTATTAAAAATATAAAATTCTATATTTTTTTCAATTGCAGCAATTATTTCTTTATCAGAAATCCAGCCCATTATCATTATTGTACAACTTTCAGAAAGGCTATTATATACCCTAATCGCTTCACTATAACTAAAAACAGAATAGTGTCTTATTCCATACTTTTCAAAAAGAGGAACAATTTGTTCGATACCATGCCCATAAGCATTTGCTTTAACTACTGCAGATAATATAACATTCTTGCCCATTTTCTTTTTCAGAAAAGCCAGGTTATTCTGAACAGATTTTTCATTTAAAGTTATTAAAGAACTTTCAGTCATATTATTTATTAATTATTTTGTAAATAGTATAAAACATGTTTATCCCAGTTTCAATTATTTCATCCGGAAAATCATAATCAGGATTGTGCAGTGGCGGTTGAGAAACACCTGAGCCTAAACCAAACAAAGCAGTCTTATATTCTTGAGCAAAATACCCAAAGTCTTCTGACCAACTAAAAGGTTTTTCAATATAATCTAACTTATAATTATTTTGTTTAGCTGCCTGTTCTACAAACCTAAAACATTCTTGGTTATTCACACTTGCAGGAAAAATTTCTGAATATGAAATTTCGTATTCTAAATTTTCTGCCTTTGATATTTCATTTATTATTTTTTCCGAATTAGTAATTAACACATCCATATCTTCATTCTCAAAAGAACGCAGGGTAACTCTTATTTCAGCATATCCGGGTGATGTTCCAAAAGAAATTTCGCCCATTTGTATGTGAATAATAGTAATTAGGATCAAATCTTTAAAAAGACTTTTATCGTCTCTTAGTTTATGAAGTTGCGAAATAATCTGCGAAATAGAATCTGCAGGACTGATTCCGTTTTCAGGCTCGGCTGCATGAGCAGTTTTACCTAAAAGTCTAATAGTCATTCCTTTTGAGGCAGCAGAAAAACTTCCATTTTTCACTACAATATTGTGTTTTTTAACCCCTGGAATATTGTGTAGAGCAAAAATATAATCGGGATTTATAGTTTTAAATGCAGGATCATTAACTACATCTAAAGCTCCTTGTTCAACTTCTTCTGCTGGTTGAAATAGAAAAACTACTTTTCCGTATTGAAATGATTCTTTAGCAATCTTCTGCGCTAAGCCAGCTAAAATAGCCATGTGTCCATCGTGTCCACACATATGTGATACATTTGGATTAACTGACAAATAGGCAAGTGAATTTTTTTCCAATATAGGCAGAGCATCCAATTCGGCTCTGAATACAATCGTTTTCCCGGCTTCTTTACCTTTAAAAACAAAGGCCTTCCCTGTTTTACCCAGATTAATAATTTCATCTGGCATCAAAGGCTTCATGAAATTTACAATCCTCTCTGAAGTTTTGTATTCATTATTTGAAACTTCAGGATGTTTATGAAGTTCATGCCTCAACTCAATAATATTTGCTGTCATTTATTTACTTTTTTTGAGATTAAAGTTACTAAAAAATAAATAAATGCTGAAGCCGAAATCCCAAATATATTTGCATCAAGGCCGAAGGGTAAATCGAGATTTGAAATAATCAAAGCTACGGTTGTTGTTCCTCCTATTATCATTGATAGTATGGCAGCCAAAGAATTGGGCCTTTTTCCATACAAAGCCACTAAAATAGGAATAAATAATCCGGAAACCATAAAGGCGTAGGAATAGAGCATTAATTCAAGAACGTTGGTCATAAAGGAAGCCAACACGAGTGCTAATACCCCAATACTTAGCGTAACAATTTGTGATGTTAATAATTGTGATTTATGATCTTGTTTAAATTTGAAAAACTTGCTTAATAAATCAGTTTGCACATTTCCTGAGGCTGCCATCAGGCAACTGTCTGCGGTAGAAAGGACTGCTGAAAAATATGCCGAAAGCATCAGTCCCATAAGTCCTACAGGCAATACTGTATTTAATAAAACCGGTAATCCCATTTCAGGATCCATCCCTTCACTCAACGAATAACCGATATCTGCAAACATGCCATTTTCAAAAGCTACTCTCGAGAATAATCCTAGTGTAACACCCATAAAGGCCATCAATGGCCATTCAAATAAACCTGCAATAAACCAGGCTTTTTCCGCCTGTTTCACACTTTTAGCGGCATAAATACGCTGGTATAAAGTCATACCTACAAACCATATTGGAATGATGGTAATTCCCCAGTTAACCAATTGTTGCCAATAAATATTACCTAAAGAAAGGAATTCGGGTCCCAAAGTTGCTTTTATAGTATCGATGCCACCAATGGCGTAATATGAAATAGGAATCCCGATAAATACAAGACCTGACATCAGAATAATCCATTGTATGGTATCTGTGTATATGACGGCTTTCATGCCTCCAATTCCTGTATATACTACAGCGATTACACCCATAATTATAAGTGCAGTTAAAAAATCAATTTCCACAAATGTGGCGGATGCCAACTTTGCACCAGCCAATAACTGTGAACTTGTAAACCCAATATAACCGATGGCTGAAATTATTCCTGCTATCAGTGCGACTTTGCCGTTGTAAAAATGCTCGAATATTTGAGGGAAAGTAAAGAATTTATGTTTTCCAGAAAGCTTGCTAACGATTGGAATTAAAACGACAGCACTCAGCCAGGCACCGATTAAACCCGTAAAGAGCATCCATGATCCCGCGAGTCCAATAGTAAAACCTAATCCTCCAAGGCCTATAGAAAACCCACCGCCCACATCTGTAGCCACAACAGATAATCCAATGTGCCAACTTCCTAATGATCGTCCTCCTACATAGTAATCTTCAATGTTTTTATTTTTCCTGAAAAAGTAGATACCTATTCCAAGCATTAAAGCAAAATAAGTGATGAAAACTAAGATATCTATGTAATGCATATTCTGAAACTTAAGAAGTAGATAGACTTATTAGGATGTATCTATACTACTTCATAATATGAGTTTAGGGCGATTTAATTATTTGAGGGTTTTGTTAAACGCATTTCTAAATACTTACTGCTAAAGCCAACTTTTTCATAAAGATATTTTGCTGGATTTTCAGGCTCAACATGCAAAGCAATATTACCAGTTGCTATATCAATAGTTTTTAGCATCAATTCTTTTCCTATCCCTTTTCCCCTGTGATTTTTATCTGTCGCAATATAAACCAAAATGTTTTCTGGAATATAATCTTTCATTCCTGTTTGGTTCACTACAACTACGCCAGATATTTCTTTTTCTAAATAGGACACCAGAATAAAGCCTCCGAACGAAGTAGTTTCTTTTAATGCATAACTAACGGCTTTTTCGATATCAGATTTTGGATCTCCATATTCTTGCAAATTGTCAAATAAGAAGTCAATCAAATTTTCTTTTTCTCTTAAACTAGGTTTGTTCGTTGTATTAAATACTTTTGTTTGAATCATAAAAATTATTTCCTGTCAATTAATAAACTTTGTAGTCAATATAATAGTTTTCTTGAGATATGCAAATCTCAAAATGGTAGCTAACTTTTGAAAATAACTAGTCAATAGGATGATCTTCATGAAACCTGATTAATCTCGACTCCAAATCCACAAACTGATCATGCTGAACCAATGAGGTACAGGCTCTAATTCCCTCACTCCGTTCGCTTCCTGTGATAAGCAACGAAATAGCACTTATTCCATAATAAATTAATTCATCAAGTAATTCTTCGGAACTCATTCCCGGGTATGAGAATGTGAAATAAAAACCATCAGCAATGGGCTCATCAATATCAGTATCATACACTATTTCAAATCCATTATCTGTAAAAAGTTTTTTCATGATTTTGGCTTTTACACCATAGTCTGCTACACCTTCAACAAAATTTAGTTGCCCGTTGTTTGCTGCCTTAAGCATAGCGGTTAAAGCATATTGTGCTGAATGGGATGTTCCTGAGCTTAAAGGATAAAGAGTACCAAACACCATTGCATAACCAAACTCATCAGATGGATAATACTCAAGCAAATTCTCAAATCGACTTTTAAATAAATTATTTGATATAATCATCATACCAATACGTTCACCTGCATAACTAAATACTTTTGAACTGGATATAAATAATATGTAATTGTCTGTATATCTGGCTACTGTAGGCTGATATGGCGCAACACCCGGTTTCGAATAATCCTTACGGAAATCCATTCCAAAATAAGCTAGGTCTTCCATAATAACAACATCATATTTTGTTGCCAACTCACCAATTACTTTCAGCTCATCTTCAGTAAAACAAATCCATGATGGATTATTCGGATTGGAATAAAGCACTGAATGAATCTTTCCTGACTCAAAATATTCTTCCAATTTCTCTCTAAGCTTTTCACCACGATAGTTGTAAACATCAAAGCTTTCAAATTTTAAATCAAGTACTCTATGCTGCATTTTATGCACAGGAAAGCCGGGATCAATAAATAAAGTAGTGTCTCGGCCCTGGTGCAATCTGCTCAGCATTAAAAATGAAGCAAAGCTACCCTGCATAGAACCAACAGTTGGAAGACATCCTTCTTCCCTAACATCAATATTCATAAAGAGTTTTACAAATCTTGAAATCTCTGCCTTTAGCTCCTGAATACCATGAATATCAGGGTATTTAGCAGCGACTCCTTTCTTAAGGGCTTCAATTTGCCCTTGTACACCAACTTCAACAGGTGGTAATCCTGGAATTCCCATTTCCATTCTGATAAACTTTTCACCTGTTGCTTTTTCTATTTCATCAATAAGTTTTTTTATTTCACGTATGGATGCCTTACCAACAGATTTTAGACCGCTTAATTTTATTTTTTCTTTTACGATGTCAAAATGTATAGGTGTTTTTCTCATTACTATTTATTTATTAACTCAATTTTATTTTTTTTTCGATTTATTTTCTCATCACTGCCCATTAAATCAGCAATAGCAAGTATTATTCCTAAAGCTACACCAAGTATTGCCGCAAATAATATTCTAAAATCAGCAGGAAGCAAGAACGTTATTGTATGTGCAGGAATCCAAAAAAATGGAATTGTTTTTTTAAACACAAAATTCCATTGAATATTCCAGTCCAAATCTACAAATAATTTTCCAAAATTTATGGAGGTAAAAAAACCTTTAAGTGTTCCACCGGTTGCTAATATATGCATATCAGTAATTTTATGTAATGTCATCATTACTGGTGCATAAACTACATTTAAGGCAAGACTTATGCAAAATGCAACAAATAGCTTCTTTAGTGTAAATGATTGCAAAATTGCATGTTGAGCATTAGAAACCCCTAAGTTTTCTAGAAGTTTAGGTGTACCCGATGCAGATATAACCATAGCCATATAAATGGTAATTCCCAGGAAACCCCACACCAGCATTCGTGGAAGAACTCCAAACCCATCTACATAATAACTTCCTGTTCTTATTCTTAAACCAATAAGCTCACCCATTGTAGCAAGTATTGCAAACTTTATAAAAGAAGTAATTAAGATATGATCATGATTAAACTGAAAATAAAAATCAAATACATCATTACTTAAAATAAACGGTAAGAACAGGAGAATTACTCCAATGGAAAAGATTATATCTTGCTTTCTGGTTTTCAATTAGTTTTGTGGTTTGGGTTTTGAGCTTATCAATTTTAGTAAGTATTGGTTTTTATTAATATAGACTCTTCCAGGTCTTTTAGACTCTGGAAGGTCTGTATTTATTTTTTTATTCTTATCCTTGCATCAACAGCTACTATATTTTTTTTATTACCAAGTAGTGGGTTCAAATCCATCTCCACAATCTCGGGTGCATCCTTTACTAAAGCCGATAGCCGAACAACTACATCAGCAAACTTATCTTCATTAACAGCATCCATTCCTCTTACACCCTCAATTATTTTATAGCTTCTGAGTTTTTTAATCTCAGCCAGCACTTCATCTTTATTCACAGGTGCTAGTACGGCTCGAACATCCTTAAGTACTTCAATAAATATTCCTCCAAGCCCAAAAAGCAGCATATGTCCAAATTTATCCTCTTTATTAACGCCAGCAAAAATCTCAGTCCCAGACAGCATGGGCTGTAATAAAACTCCTGTAGCATCAACTATATCCATCATACGTCCCATTTCAGAAACTACAGTTGGCATATCACTTATATTTAAGCTTACACCTCCAACATCTGATTTATGAACAGGTCCAACAACCTTCATAACTAATGGAAAACCAACTTTACTGGCAGCTAACTCTAAATCATTTATTGAAACCACAACAATTTCTAATGCTCTATGAATTCCAGCAGCATCAAGTAATTCCTGTACAGATTCAGGTTCTAAATAACCATCATCTGAATTTTCAATAATCTCTCTAATTTTATTAGTATCGATATTGACCTTTGTTTTTGAACCAATAGCAGGTTTAGCTGTATTATTTATTCTTACTAAAGCATTACCAAGATTAACTTCATCGGGGAAATAAACTCCACCACCATCAACAAATGCAGCAACTTCATCCTTAGCCGTTAACACAGAAGGAAGAACAGGAAAAATGGGTTTCTTAGAAGTAGAAATTTTATGTGCCAGAAGTTCGTAAACATCATAAATATCAAATAATCCGGGTGTTCCGAATATAACTACCATGGCATCAATATTATCAAACTTATTATCCACATAATCAATAATAATACCCAATTGTTCTGCAGATCCTGTGGCTAAAAAATCTATTGGATTTGCCACGGAGGAACCAGGAAAAAGTTGCTCTTTTAAACTATCGGCATCAGCACCTTCTATGTGAGGGACATTCAGGCCACCATTTGATAAAGTATCGGTAAGCATAACTGCCGGACCTCCTGCATGTGTAATAATTGCAATATTTTTCCCTTTCAGCTCAGGGTACATAAATACAGATGCAATGCTAATCATGTCTTCACGACCATAACATCTTACAATTCCAGCTTTTTTGAAAAGAGCCTCAACAGCGACATCAGGACTAGCTAAAGCCCCCGTATGTGAGGATGCAGCTCTACTTCCTGCTTCCGACCCGCCAGCCTTTACGGCAGCAATTCTACAACCTTTTTTTATTAATGATGTAGCATGCTTTAACAGCATTTGGGGTTTATCAATATCTTCCAAGTACAAAAGCTTAACCTTTGAATCTGTTTCAGGATTGAAATTCTCATCCATATGCTTGAGTATTTCTTCAACACCAAGTTGAGCAGAATTTCCAACAGAAAACACATTCGCAAATTGCAACCCTTTAGGTATTCCTGCTTCCATTATAAATGCAGCGGTTGCTCCTGAACCTGAAATTAAATCACAACCTAAGGGAACCAATTTTGGAATTGGTTTTGTGAAAACACTATGGTGCTGAGGAGTAAGAACACCGATACAATTTGGACCAATTAACGATCCCCCAACTTTATTTACAGCAGCTACTACCCTATCTTCAAGCACTTTACCTTCTGCACTTTCTTCACTAAAGCCTGCAGATAGAATTATAAATGCCTTTGTTTTTTTGTTTTGGGTTAAAAATTCAACAGTACCAGGCGTATATTTTGCCGCAATGGCAATAATAGCCAAGTCAACATCCGGCATTTCATCAGGATCTTTATAACTGATTATACCCTGTACATTTTCAGCTTTAGGATTTAATACATACAGTTCGCCTTTAAAATTTCCATCAATAATGTTCTTTAATATTTTGCCACCAGGCTTTTTAATATCATCCGATCCACCAACTACAACAATGCTTCTTGGATGAGTAAGTTCTCTTGTTATCATGCTATTTTTTTTGATGGCACAAAGCTAATAATTTACTGCGTGCAAACGATTGAAATATGATATTTAGAATCGGTAAAAGGACTAAAAAGATAGTAGGTAATAAATTAAAAACTAAAGTAGTTTTATACCCCAATTTTAAGCTCCTTAAAGAATGAGGAAGCTTTTACAAGCGCTATGTTTCCCAGATCTTTATAAAGATAATCTGCTCTTTCCATAAATTCCATTTCTTGACCTTCCTGTACATCAGCAATTCCAAGGAATATAAGATCAGCAGATACAGATTCATCTTTAATTATCTGATTAATTGGTTTTTTATTTTCGTTATATATAATTCTGATCTCTGCCTCCATGCGCATGTTATCAAGCACTCTTTTAGCATCTCGTTTTATTTTCTGTTCTTTCTTCTTATCATTACTAATAATCATTAGCCTTACCATCACATTTCTCCAATCGTATGAAAGGCGAATAAATTTTATTAATGAAAGAACCAAGTTGCCATTGTTAGAACCTCCACGCCACCAAATATCAATTTGCTTAAAATCACCAAAACCTTTTGATTCATCGTAATCCAACATTACAATATTAAGATCCAAATCAGATAGATATTTAAGAAGCCGGGCAAATCCTACAGGATCATCAGTTCGCCGAGCCCAACCAAGTAATACTGTATTTGGTTCAACCCCTGAAAACCCATAAGTTGCAGCTATACTTTTAATTCCATCATAAATATTATTACACTCCTGCCTACGTGAAAATACTCCTTCATCACCACTCATTTCGTCTTCAGGTATTGCTTGTTTGTGTTTAGGAAATAAAACTTTTGACGAACTATTTAATATCAAATCGAAGTTAGAGATCATACCATGTTGACCAACAAGATATTTTGCAAATTCGATTAAATGAGGTCGGTTATTTTTCCCTCCACTAAACAACAGAATATTTGCCCTCCAATTACGTTCAACAACTTTAGCCTGATCAAGTTTTGTTAAGGTTTTTCTAAGTATTGATGCACCTACACTCTGCCAAACATCGCCCATTGCAAGATGTAGCTGTTTTTTTCGTATTATGAAATAAATAATGATAAGAACAACCATAGCTCCCATCATTGAGATTACATCTAGCTGAATCATTACAAAAAATGTGGCAACAAAGCCTAAAACTCCCACCCATATTGGAATCTTAAAAGAAGGCCTGAAATCGGTACTGGCCCATTTTTCAAGAGCAAAAGAAATATTTATAAATCCATAAGCTGTTAGATAAAACATTGAAACAATACCTGCAATTATATTAAGGTCACCAATTAGCACACCTAATTCAGCAAGAAAAAATGTAAAAACAAGGGCATTGCGTGGTTCTTTGTTTTTACCATGACCTTTACCCAATATCCTGGGGATAATTTTGTCCTTTGCTACAGCCTGAAGAATACGTGGCCCTCCTAGAATACCACCAAGTGCCGATGACAATGTTGCACCCCATATCCCGGCAATCACCAAAAATGGTATCCAAGCAATTGTAACCAAAAAATTATAATCATTAACAAGTATCTCATTATCAACAAAAAAATACAATAGCAAGGTTAAGCCCATGTACACAACAAAGCCTACAATTATTGCCAATAGAGTTCCAAGGGGAATATCTTTTTTAGGATCTTTTAAGTCGCCCGACATAGCAACTCCTGCAGTAAATCCTGTAACCGCCGGGAAGAAAATTGCAAAAACCTCAACAAAAGAGAATTCTCTTGCTGGCGATGTAATTATCGCATTTGAAGTAACAACATCATCATTAAAAACCAGCATTCCTACAACAATGGAAATCAGAGACAAAAAAATTGCACCTAATATTATAAATTGTGTTTTAATAGCAGTATCGGTACTGATTAATGCAATTATAGTAAGAATAATAAGCACAACTGACCCTGTAATTCTCACATGAAATAATCCTATTTCTGTAATATTAAATAAATCTTTAATAAAAGGTATAGCCAAAAAATTGTCGGTAAAACCAACAATATATAATGCGATACTCAATGCTGTTCCTATAAATAATGTAATTCCAATTGAACCACCCATGGGCAAACCTAGAGAACGAGAAAGCATATAATAAATACCTCCTGCTTTTATTCGTTTGTCGGTAGCAATGGATGAAATGCTTAACCCTGTAGTTATTGATATTACATGCGCAAGAACAATAATGGCAATAGCTCCCCACAATCCGGCTACACCTGTAACCCAACCAAGGCGCAAATACATAATTACACCAAGTATTGTTAAAATTGAAGGTGTAAATACTCCGGAAAAAGCTCCAAATTTTTTTATCCTATTGGCCATTTAAGTTATTGATTATTAATTATTGGTTATTGGCTTTTGGCTAGTGCCTGAATAATGTTGATCATTTTTTTTGAGCATTGTTTATAAGTATTCTTTTTTTGATTTGTAGTTAATACCTCTTTCTGACAACCCGGCAAGCATATAGTTAACAACTGATTCATCATTTCCCATCATTTCACCAACTGTTATTCCCTTCTCCATATACTTATTCTCTGATAATAACCTCACTGCTGTGGAAGCTGTATAACCAGTCGTTCGTGCCATTGAATGAATACCGGTTTGCTCATTAAATTCATCGTGTAAATTATAGCTATAACGAATACTTTTCCCTGCCTTAACTCCCTCAACTTCAATTCTCATTACCGTAATATCAACTTCATTTTTATTAAGTTTCCACTGTTCGAAAAGCAAACGAGAGGTTAATTCAAGTGGCGAAACCAGTTTCCCTTCTACTTCTATTTTTTCAGGGTTAAAAAATCCATTATCACTTAGTAATTTTATTTTTTCGGCATATCCAGGGTACCTAAGAGTCTTCTCACTCATATTTTCAGCCTTGATTGTGTACAAAAGTGAACGCAGTCCATCACTATTAAAAGCTTCCAAAGTACCAACATTTTCAAATTCAAGATGTTCCAATTCAGTTAATGGAGGAACAGTCACAATCTTTCCATTTCTTACTAATCGTGCAGGCCGTGTATATTCTTCAATTACATCAGCTGGTGAAAATACAGCTTTATATTCCCATGGTTGGGTTCTGATTTTAGGAAGTCCACCCACATAAATATTTACTGTTGATACACTATCAAGCTTTGATGCAGCATATCCGGTGAGCAGATTACTCATACCTGGTGCTACTCCCATATCACAGATTACTCTTACATTTTTTTGTAAAGCTAATTCTGATAATTCATTTACATCTTCAGGATAAAAAGCTATATCAACAATATCCTTACCTGCTTCTATACAATTTTTTAAACATTCAAAACCCATAAAACCCGGTACTGCATTCACAACAAAATCGTAAGGCTCAATTAATTTATCAAGCTCAGTTTTGTTTTGAAGGTCAACTTGAATAGTTTGAACCCCTTCATCACCCATGCCAGCCAATTGTTTATTGTTTACATCAGCTACAGCCACTTCAAAATTTAGTTCGTTAGCCAAATCAAGGGCTATTGGTTTACCAACTAGCCCTGCACCTAGTACAATTATTTTTGTCATTTTCTTAATAGTTTTATATTGATGCCAAATATACAAACAAAATATACTTGATTTTCAATGAAGATTGTTGTACCTTTATGCCTCACCTTCAAAACCTTGAATTATGCAAACTTATATCTTACTAACGAAACTTGCTCCTCAGTCCTCATCGCAATTTAAAAACCGTTCAAAATCTAGCCACGACTGGTATAAACTTGTAAAACATAATTGTCCGGAAGTTAAATTTTTGTCACATTTTGCATTGCTTGGACAATATGATTTTCTTGATATTTATGAAGCACCAAATGAAGAAAGTGCAGCCAAAGTTTCAATAATTAGTAGGATGAATGGTGCATTATATGCAGAAAGTCTCATTGCTATCCCACACAGTAAATTTCTTGAATTATCCGAAGAAGTTTCTGAACAATACGACTCACTTTTCAAAGCTTACCTGAAGGAAAAGAAAAAGAAAAAGAAGAAAAAGGTTTAACAAAAAGGTATCAAAGAGAATGAACCTGAAATCCACTTCTATAATATTAGTTTACTTTATTGGCACGCATTAAAAATGCGCGCCAGTACGTGATCCGAATAAGAAAACTAGTTAACCTAAGAGCGACCTTCTTCACTAAGAATGTTTGTATAATGCTTCAAACTTCTTAGGATTATAACCAATATTATGGCCACAATAAGTGCATAATGCCATGGTGTATAGAGTTCGAAATTTCCATCAATAAAATATCTCCTTAAATCATCGATAAATACAAATCCTACTACAGTAGCCAACACACCCGAATATTCGCGACGTAATACACTTACCATTGAAAATGGAACAATATTCTTTTTAAACTTCTTAATACATGGAATGAAGGCTGGTGTACGGTTTGCCCAATCCATGTATGAATCTCCAAACTTTCTTTCCAGAAACCGTTCTTCGGCAAACATTATACGCTCATAATAAAGCCAAAAAGCAAGCGATACTATAATAACAAATTCAATATTAAAAGTGAATAGTACTATTCCAATCCACATAAAATAGTTACCTAAATATAAAGGATGACGAACTGTAGAATAAATACCCGTTGTATTAAGCGACTCGGCAACTTGCCCTTCCTTTGTATTCCTGCCGGATGTACCTTTTGGCGTTGTACTAATTGATATAGCCCGAATAATAAACCCAAGTACACTTAAACCAATAGCAACCCACATCAAAATATTTTGAGTTGTAGGACTAAAATTCTTTTCATCAGTAAAATAAACTACAGGAATAGCCAATAAGAATAGTATAATTGGAATTTCTCCACGATGTTTAAAAAGAAAATTACCTTCCTTTTCAAAAGAATTTACGAATGCCATGGTTATAATTTTTAAGGAGCAAAGATATTGTTTTTAATGATTAAATGATTAAATGAGTGAATGAGTGAATGGGTGAATGTGATTAATTTTGTTTCTAAAAATAATACATTTTAGCATTAATATACTAAGAAGATTGCAGCTCAATTAGTGTAATTTCTGGGAGTATTCCTATTCTTCCTGGGTAACCTATTGAACCGAGGCCACGATTTACATAAATATATTTCCCGCTTTTGTTAGAATCTTCGTATAATCCTGCCCAATGCTTGTACATATACTGAGCGGGACTCCATTTAATATCTTTCGTTTCAATACCAAACTGAAAGCCATGTGTATGACCTGCCAAAGAGAGATCAATATCATAATTACCAGGAATAATAACCTTTTCCCAGTGTGAAGGATCATGAGTCATTAGTATTTTTATATCTGCAACTTCAGTGCCTTTAATAGCTTTATCAATATCCCCATATTTCGGGAAACGCATATTTGCACCCCAGTTTTCAACACCAATTAAAGCAAGCTTGCCTGACTCTTTCTCAATTATCTCGTTCTCATTATTTAGCAATTTCCAACCAATTTTATCGAAGAAACTGTAAAGCTGATTCATATTTTCTTGTTTTGCTTTTTCAGAAGGCCATGATACATAATTGCCATAATCATGATTACCAAGAATAGCAAATACACCGTACTTGGCTTTCAGCTGAGATAATATATGTTCATACCCAACAGTCTCGTTAGTAGCATAGTTTACTAAATCACCTGTGAACAAAATAATATCGGGATTGATATCATTAATCAAATCAACGGCACGTTGTAATGGCTTTTTCGATGTCCAGCTTCCTAAGTGCAAATCTGAGATTTGAACAATTTTGAATCCATTAAAATCAGTTGGTAATTTTGGGAAACTAATTTTCTCGCGTAAAATTTTAAACTCATACGCCCATTTGAACATACCTGTGAACATTGTTCCAAGTACTAATCCACCAGAAATAAAACCAGCATATTGTAAAAATTTGTTTCGTGTTATGCCCTCAATCTTCTTTTCCTTAATAAGTTGTTTTCGGTTATCCTTCTTTCCAATAATAAACATTTTCTGTATAACACGTACAATATCAGCAAGAATAAGGAATGTAATAGGCAGAATTTTAGCTGTATAAAAAACTAGTACAACTCCAAAAATATATGTCCTAAAAGTATCATTCCAATTTATAAATGGCACTGCAACGGATCCAACAAGTAGTATTGCAAGCAAAAAAAGTGGCAACCAATAAACTGATATTATTAGAATTCGCAGCCATATACTATAGTTAAACACTTGTTTTTTAACTGATGACCACAAATAGAAATCAGCAAGTATTAGCACAACCATAAACAAGTACTGCCCAGTATACTTTGGCAAACTGTATAATATCAAAAAATAGCCAACAAAAAGGAGTATTGGAATAAGGAAGTAATTAAGTTTAAACTTCATTAATTAGTATTGCTTAGTTTTTTAATTCCAAGTAGCTAAACGAGATGATTGATATGAAATTATTATCAATTTCTTTAAAAACGGCGCAAAAATAATGCTTTTTTATCTAATATAATTGTTAACAAACTATAATTCATTTATCATGAATTACTCATTCAAGAATGACAAACAAAGCATTTATTGAAATATCTTAACAAAGAAATACAAACTTTTAATCATTATGTAAAGCATTTATTGTATTTATAATTGACGACAATTACATATTGAAGTTGGGGGGTAGAAGCAAAACAAATAAACAAATCGCAGATTTTGAAAATACTTTTTTTGTTGCTGATGATGTTGAAATAGGTTACGGTAGCATCTTACTTCTATGATTATTTGGTTTTTTGTATTAAGTAAGCAATTTCTGAGAATATTTAACCCCACTCAATCTCAATATCATTTAGTTTCCAATCCAACGTACTTACTATTGCCCTATGCTTAGTTTTTGATAAATCAACTACTTCCAATTCCTTAAATTTATAGTAATAGTGCATTCCAGTTTGGTTGCTTTTTTGGCATGCTTGAGTTAATCGATGGAAATTTGAGTTAGGTTTTGTTATGTTAAGCATTGCTTGATAGTCTATTGATTTTGAAAGGCTATACCAGAAATGATAATTATTTATTAAATGGCTTCCTGTCTTACATTTTTAAATATGAATATAGTTTACATTTTTAAGTAATCATTTATAATTGAAAATCAATATTATAACTTATGCCAAGTTATTAATACCTACTAAATAATAAAAGTATTTGGCAGGTTTCAGGATAATCAATCTTCAAAATATTAATGTTGAATGATTATTTTTTTTGTAATTGCCCCTTTATTTGTATACAAAGTTGTAAAATAGACACCTGCATTAAACATTGATACATTTATTTCTAAGCGTGACCCAATTTCCCCACTTCCATTTTTGTAAATTTCCTTTCCTATCATATCTGTAATTATAACCTTTTCTAATGATAAAACTATACTTGTGGTTTCTATTATTAGACTATTATTAGTGGGATTTGGATATACTTTTAAATTATTTGAAATAAATAGATCATTAATTCCATCGGAGTTTATTATTGTAAAATACTCATCACTAAAGTCAAAAATATCAGGATTATCAACGCTTACGATTTTAATTTTATAATAATTACTTGTTTCAATATTAGAAGGTACTGTCCATGGATAACTACCATCACTTGGATAGGAGTTTGTAATAAGGAAATAAATAAATCCATTTTTATACAACTCTATTTTTACATTTTCATAGATATCATCTCCCCATTCAATTATATGTTGTGAAGGAGCTTGCCAGCTTTCTCCGCTATTTGGACTGTATACAGTTACATAGTCGTTAGGATTAGATGGTAAGATTTCAAAATAATCATCGCTGAAGTCATAGATACTTATATTACTTAAGCTTGTGATTTTTACTTTGTAATTAGTGCCAGAAGGCTGATTTGCAGGTATACTCCAGGTATAACTTACATCGCAGGAAGTGGAACTTATTATTGTTGAGTTATAAGAACTGCCTACATATAATTCAATTTTCACATTTCCGGTTATATTATAATCCCAGGTTAAAGTATGACTAGTTCCTGCTTCCCAATCCTCTCCTCCATTTGGACTTGTTACTGTAATATAATCTGCTGGTAAGATTTCAAAATAATCATCGCTGAAGTCATAGATACTTGTATTACTTAAGCTTGTGATTTTTACTTTGTAATTAGTGCCAGAAGGCTGATTTGC
>CAYWRM010000017.1:27836-28004 GCA_964460905.1 uncultured Lentimicrobiaceae bacterium | reverse complement strand
AAGTGGAACTTATTATTGTTGAGTTATAAGAACTGCCTACATATAATTCAATTTTTACATTACCTGTTATTTTATAATCCCAACTTATAGTATGACTAGTTCCTACTTCCCAATCCTCTCCTCCATTTGGACTTGTTACTGTTATATAATCTTGAGGATCTGCCCATA
>CAYWRM010000017.1:27005-27736 GCA_964460905.1 uncultured Lentimicrobiaceae bacterium | reverse complement strand
TAATATTGTGAATAGAACCAATTTCCCATTCCTCTCCTCCATTTGGACTTGTTACTGTTATATAATCTTGAGGATCTGCCCATATTTCAAAATGACCATCACTAATATCATATAATTCATCATCATCAATACTGACAATACCAATTGAATAATCATTGTCTGGTTCAAGATTTGTAGGTATCGTCCAACTATAAATTCCATCACTATATGTACTCTCTATTATATCTTCTACAAAATCATCATTTTTGAGTAATTCAATCCTTACATTTTCATCAATATTATCATCCCATGTAATATTGTGCGTAGAACCAATTTCCCAATCTTCTCCTCCATTTGGACTTGTTACTGTAATAAATGATGTTTCTAACCATATCTCAAAATAATCATCACTTAAATCATATAATTGATCATCATCAACACATACAATACAAATAGTATAATCAATATCTGGCTCAAGATTAGAGGGTATCGTCCAACTATATATTCCATCACTATATGTACTCTCTATTATATCTTCTACAAAATCATCATTTTTGAGTAATTCAATCCTTACATTTTCATCAATATTATCATCCCATGTAATATTGTGAATAGAACCAATTTCCCATTCCTCTCCTCCATTTGGACTTGTTACAATTAAATAATCTCCAAAAAAAGTTGTAGCACAATCATATGATGAATAACCCGAATTACCTGCCCCATTATATGCTTCAACCTTATAACAATATTGT
>CAYWRM010000017.1:4900-26905 GCA_964460905.1 uncultured Lentimicrobiaceae bacterium | reverse complement strand
TGTGAATATGTTCCGCTGGCACTTAAAGATCGGTATAATTTATACCCATCTTCATTAGTAACATCCTCCCAACTAATGTTAATCTGGCTGTTTGAATATGTTGTAGCTGTCAACCAAGAAGGAGATGAAGGCAAATCTTGATCTGTTGTAGCACAATCATAAGGTGAATAACCCGAATTACCTGCCCCATTATATGCTTCAACCTTATAACAATATTGTGTGTTCGGATTTAAATCTGTATTTGAGTAGGTTGTCACATTAGCCCCGAGAGTTTCAATCTGTGAATATGTTCCGCTGGCACTTAAAGATCGGTATAATTTATACCCATCTTCATCTGGAACGTTAGTCCACGAAAGGTTAATCTGACTGCTTGATATAGCTGTTGCATTTAGAGAAGATGGTGGATCAGGTGGCAAGGTTATATAAATATATGAATAATACTGTGGATAATTGCCTCCATTATCTTTTGCATAGAAATATATATAATCAGACTCTGACATAGCTACAGTAAATGAATATGTGTATGATGAAGATGTTGGATGCTGAGGTTGAGTTGGTGATGCAATCACTGAACCATCACTACCAACTTTATATTTAATGTAATGAATACCTGATTTATCATTTGCTTGTATAGAAACATTCACTGAATTGCCAGATAAAGAATAGTTTGCATTATATGTTGGATAATCAATTGTTGCATCGTTATCTAGGTTTGAACAGCCTCCATTAGCATTAGAATTTCCATGTCCACCACATTGAACTATTGGTGCAAGAGTTTCACAAGGATTCTGGTAATTTGCATGAAAACAATAATTATGACTATCAACATTACTCGTAATGCTGATGTCATAATTTGCACTATTGTATCCCCAAACCTCATGATAATTCCATTCATAACAATATTCAACCAACCCATCACACCTTAATTTTTCAATATCATAGGGATATACATAAATACCAGGATAAACAAAATAATTAAGTGCATCTGGCCACAAATTAAATGCTGGATAACTAGGGGCATAAGCTATTAGTTCAATTGCAGTAGATATTATATCCTTTCGATCTGTAAAGCTTAAACTCTCACTGTTAGGGTCAAGTGTATATGCTCCCCAATATGGGTTGTCAGGATCACTTGTCATATTTGTCCAAGGTCTATCACGAGGTGCTGTAGTGCCAACTTTTGTAACAGCTATTTGTCTTTGTTCATGATTAGAATTAATTCCTGCATATAAACCGGCATGACCACACCATTCATAATTAACAATCCAAAAGTCAAAAGTATTATCCTGATATGCAGCATCACCATATTCTTGCTGAGTCATATTACCTTGATCGTTCCTATTATTATTAATAATTATAGGTTTTTCGGGAACTAGAATATTACTATTCTTGATTGGCGTTGTTTCAGTCTTTTGTAAATTGTTAATTTTATTCCATTCAAGCAAATATAAATTATTATAAGTTAGTTTTGATATAATTTCAGATGCTTCTTCTTTATTAATAACTTGGTACAATCTATCCAAAATAAGCTTAATATGATTAATATTTTGAGTTGTAAATAGTATAGATTTCAATAATTTCTTATATTGAATAGTCTCATCTTCTTTATACAAGTATTTGGTTGCTTTAATCGCATAATCGATATATGAACTATTTCTGTTCTTCAGAATAGTGAAGATATCATCATTTAATCGTCTTATTGCTACTCCAGTATATTTGCCTTCAAACTTATTTTCATTTTCGATTAGAGCTTTTAATGATTGTAATCCGCCTAAGTCACCTAAAGAAATTGCGGCAGAAGCAAAAACATATTCATTAGTGGTATTTTTTAAAATACTCTCAATAAGCTGAAAAGATCTTGGTTCATTAAATTGTGATAATATAATACACAGAGGTTGCATCAATACTTCATTATTTATATTCGAGTAATCTGACATTAACACGATTAAACTATTTGTTGCTTCTTTATAGTTTAAATATTGAATACCTTTAATAGCTGCCGCCCTTATTTCAGGATTCTCCCTATTATTAACCATAATTAATTGAAGTATTCTACAATATTTATTAACCTTATTGATACTAACCTGATTGGATTCATTCAAATGAGTTAAAATAAGGTTATTAGTTTTTAAAATTATCAACCTAATGTCTAACGATAATTTATTGGGATTACTATAAAAATCATTTGTGACGTAAAAAGAACTGGTATTAAAAATTAATATTAAATCTTCATTTTGGAAACTCCTAAATGTTTTATTTAAAATCATAAATAATACTCCAAGATATTCATTTGATATATTATCTCTTGAAAGTTGGTTTATGAATTTATTTGTAATTAGTTTGTTTTTAATTCGGTATATTATCTCTGATCCTACAGAAAACAAAATTTCACTATTTTCCTCTATAGAAGATAATTCCAAAACAACAAAAAGTGTATCTGTGGACAAAGTCCGTACGTACTCGGAAATCATTACATTGCTATTTGGGGATGAAATTTCATTGAGATAATTATAACTGCTTGATGAATTGGGTTGAATATTATTTTGAGCAATTGTATTAAGAGAAATTAGTAAGCTGAAAAGTAGAGTATAGTTTTTCATCACTTTTTTAATTTATTAATAAATATTATTTATTGGTTCATTTTGTATTTATGAATCTCATTTTGACACATAGTTTTAAAAAGAATATTACTGGAACACTCATTTGCGTTTCTGAGTTAGAAGAGTGAAATAGAAATCCTAAGAATTTTTTCACTTTAATAATATGATGGGTTAAGACATCAAATATATATAAAAAAAATCAAATTGAAGTATGGCGTAGTTATTTTTAAGCTTCACGAGTTAAATAACATTCGTTTTATTAGTCGATTGTAGGTAAAAGAAAAATATAATTAGTTGTTATTAGTCGTTTGTTAATAAAACATAAAAGGACTGTAATATGCTTTTTTCGTTTTTAAAATCGCGGCAAAAGTAATTGTTTTTTAGTAAATAATCTATTGAGTCAAATTTTATCTAAATAATCAGAAACTAGATTTTACCAAATAATCATAATTTATTCGTTTTTACACCTTTTTCCATAACTTAAAGTCTTTGATACTCAAAGGTAGGATAGCCCTTTTCGCCTGTTAATGGGTCATAGAAATTAATAAACCTTAACTTATAAAAATATGAGTTATAATCTTTTATAATATAGTTTTCATTCAGCTTAATCTCATAATAAATACTACCGGTATTAACATCGCCAACTAGTTTTTTCCAATCATAACCAATTTTATCCAAAGCAGTTGAAAAATAGAAATTAGATGAGTCGGATAATGTTATATCACTGAAAACCATACTTGTATCTGAAGCAATGCTAATGTTGTCAAATTTTTGCAATACACCAGTAACCAGATATGGGTAAGGTAGGCCACCATCAGTAAAAAGCAATGTAGTGTACTGAGTAAAAAGTAAATCCCAATTAAATTTTTCAGGTTCCGTTTGCATTAAATCTTCATTAATAAATGAATATTGTGAGTAGTAATACAAATTATCCTTTTCAACAAAATCATCAACCTTACCGCTATTATCCATATTAGAGAACGTAAAAAAATATTTTCCGCCAATGAGACGGTTAAATTTTATTTTCTTCAACCCTAACACATTACCCAATGCATCAATTCCACGATTAATAACCCACACTTTATTTCTATAAGTTGTATCATCACCAGCTATACTAATCCAATTGCCAAATACAGTTGAATCAGGATTTCCATCAGACTTATCAAACTTCCAAACTAACCCAACTGTATCTGTAACATCCTCTAAATTTTCAAACATTGTTTTAGCTGCCTTAGCAAAGTTAGCCGTATTAAGCCTGATTATTGTGGATGTATCATCACAACTAAAATTTAAATCGAAAATGGAACGAGTATTTGATGATACTATATCACCAAGCTCAAGATTAAAATATACCTGTTTAGTGTAATATTGTGTCATCGGAATTACAACCGTAACTACCTCCCCCTGATCATGCGAAGGGACCATCTCGTCCTTCTTAAAACAAGATGAAAACAGAGTTATTATTATTGCTAGTATTATTATCTTTTTAAGCATCCTATTTATTAAATTTGAATTGCAATCTCACAAAGAAAGTCCTGCCCCAGTTTACGGCTTCAGAGTCACCGCCAGAATGAACACCACCACTTTGTCCACCCGTAATATCAACATTAGTATTATTAAAAAGATTCTTTCCTCCAACCTGAACATTTACCCTTCTCTGCCAGAACCACTTACTAGCGTTTATATCAAGTGTTTGATATGCACCCAGAGTACCTAAAACAGGATCTTCATCCGTACTAATAAACATAAGTTGCGGAGATTCTCCATTATATTTATAATATGCTGAGAAATTGATATCATATTTCTTGAAATAGTAAATAAACGAAGCATTGAAGTCAGTATAATATCCAAACTTAGCATCACTTGTTCCTGAATAATCAATTTTTTGGCCAATAAGTGCAATTCCGAATTTCAAAGTAAGCCAGGGATATATTTTATTATTAAAGTTAAGTTCCGCTCCTCTTGAAATAAATTTGTTAACGTTTACATACGTATAATAGTTACTGTTTCCTGAAAACGGAATTAACTGGATATTATCTCTGATATTATTATTGAATAAATTAAGTTCTACTCCCCATTCATATGCTTTTCCTGGTGTACTATTGTACTGCAATAATACATTTGCATTAATTGATGTTTCTGCCTTAAGGTTCTCATTTCCATGAATATCATGATTAACATCTACAAACTCAAGGTAAAGCTCCTTTAGTGAAGGTGCCCTAAAACCACTTGCAAGAGAGGCCCTTATAATAAAATGCTCAGCTATGTTGTATTTAGCATTGATTGAGTAAATTACAGGTGCATGGAACTTTGTGTTATAAATAAACCTAAGTCCTGGTTGAATATTAATAACATTGAGTGGAGAATAGTTTAAGCTCATGAAAACTGCATAATCTCCAATCTGCTGTTTATTATCTTTAATACGTTTGCCGAAACCAGTTTCATTATTCAGATCAATGCCTGCTTGGAAACCAATAACATTAGTTTCATCGCCAAAGCTATAATCTGATCTAAACATTGTATTCTCAAACCAGGTAGTATCCTGCTCACCAGGTGTAAGATACCTTTCCAAAGTTGTTAAATCATTTAAATATGTGTTTTTTACTTTACGATATCTGGAAAAAGAACCCGTAGCATTTACTCTTGACCTAGTTGAAAACTCATATCTAAAGTCAGTGCGCAATACTAACCTTTGAGTGTAAAAAATTTTATCAGATCTGGTTTCATTGTATGGGGGTAGTGGTAAGCCATTATCCCTTAATTCCTGATTAAACCATGTTGCACCTAATTTAATAAAAGCCTTATCCCAAGCATATTTATAATCACCGGTAAAATTCCACTGTTCTTTTGGTTTCCATCTTTGCGCCCATGTAGTACCTGGTGCTTGATAACCATCAAAGAAATTTCTGCCACCGTTTACACTAAATGAATTCCTTTTCAAATTTCCTGAAGCTCCTGCATTGATGTTATAAACACCCACCGATTCGTAATAGGCATCTACAAACGATGAAAATCGAAGTCTGTCAGGTGATTTGGTAATAATATTAATCACACCCGCCAAAGCATTACTACCATAAACCACTGACATTGGGCCATTTATAACCTCAATATGATCAACATTCTGAAGATTAATTTGATCCAGGTCAATATTTCCATTTTCGCGACCAATTACTGGTACGCCATCAACAAGAATTTTAATATGTTCACCACCAAGTCCTTGCATTGTCAAAGAAGAACCAAGAGCACCATCATGAGTTGTTCGGATATTTAGCTCAGTTGACAGCATTTCTTTAATATTTACTGCTGCACGTTGCTCTATTTCTCTGGAATTCAGAACTGTAACTTTATAAATGGACTTATCCTGTGTAGCAGCAGCATATTGACCTGTAACAACAACTTCATCAACATTATACGAAATTGATTTTAGATAAATTGTTTTATCAATACCCGGATAAATTGTATCGGAATAATCCAGAAAACCTATATAACTTAAGCGGATAATCGATTTATCTGAAATACTTGCAACAACCTCGCCATTTTCGTTGGAAACATAACCAGCTAATATGGTATTATTATCTAGTGATGAGATCACAAGATTTGCAAACCCAACAGGTTCATGACTTATTTTATCCAATATTAGTATCCGCGTTTCTTGTGATATCCCCAAAATGGGGATTAACAAGAAACCCAGATACATAACTATTAATCGGTTTGCCATACTAGCGAATCACCAGTTTTTGAGTATCCATAATTTCATCACTAACAATAGTAATGGTATACATGCCCTTAACAAAGTTATTTGTGCTTATTTTAAGAGGTACATTACCACCAGTATTATTAATTACTGATTTATAGACTACTCTTCCTGATAAATCATTAATAATAATTTTCCCGTTAAATGATACATCATCATTAATATTAACAACAACAAACTCGGAAGCAGGATTTGGGTAAACCGACACACTTAGCTGATTTTCAGTCTCACCATTGATAGCTGAAGGTTGAATAAGTTCTGTACTAAATTCAAAATATCCGGTGGATGAACCTTCCCATAACGTAAATATCAATTTAAAAACATCACCAGCTTGGTTCATATTAAAAAATACTGTTGAATCTTCAACCATCCATGAAAATGAAGCCATATTAAAGCTTTTCCAATTATATCCAATAACGTTTTTTAGTGAATCGAAAGGTTTAGCTGAAAAATTATCATAATCTTCAGGAACAGGATAAAACTTGTTAGCATAACCATTAATATTACTTGTGGCACCAGTTACAAGATACTCAACCGGAATACCTGAATTGTCATAAGTAATATCAATATATTTAGTAAAAAGTAGATCCCAGTTATCAGTTGGCTCCCTGTTGAGAAGCTCATTTGTAACCAATGAGTAATAAACAAAGTTTTTATCTACATATGGTTTTATATCAAGCTCAATAATCTGTTCGTTTGAGCCATCAAGATTAGCATACCTAATGTGATAAATATTATTAATTGAGACTTTTTTAATTATCCACAACTTTTTAAGTTCATTTCCTACCTTTATAACATAAATCGAATCGCCAGTAACATTGTGTGTTACCGTATTATAAACACCCCATCCATAATCGGGATGCCCAGTAGCATTACGATTAAAAGCACCATCTTCCCAGTTTTCAGGACTATTGTATAACACTTTCCATGAATTCATACCAACGGTATCAACAGATTCCCAATCAGAAGTATCGCCTGTAGGATAGCAGTAAAGTTGAGAACCACTTCCTTCATTAATTATTATACCTGCACTAATGGCACATGTATAAAATGCTATATCCCACCCAGCTCTTGGAATATTGGCAATTTGACCTTCATCCATGCTGTAATAAATATCGTTTGCATAGCCAGGGCCCATGTTTAGACCTTCATATGTGAAGCTAGTTTTTTGAGCATTAATATTTGATATTCCTATTGATAAAACAAGGATAATTATGTATATAATTTTATTTTTCATTATAATATTTTTTTGAATATTGTTGATTTATAATCTATTGTAATTTTATTATTTGTCAATAAAATGGCAATTGGAGTAACTATTTATAAATAAATCAGAAAGACTAAAGCTATTGTATATTCAATCAACACATATAACTAAATACGTAGGGATTAAAATAGTACTAACTATAGTAGCTGAATCTATCAAAATAATTTTATTGAAAATTGCTAACAAATTATTGACTGGAAATATACTATTACCAAACAGGCATCCAATTGACTACCAAAGTCAAAAAAATTCCAGATAACTATTTGGAACTATAGCGTCGGGGGTCCCCGGAAACAAATTGATGAGCGTTGACTATTCTTTATAAACTTACTAATACAAGGACTTGCTATAACAATACCAGATATATATAACTGACTTTCATGTAATTCTAATGATCTTGAAAGAAATGTAAGATAATCTAGGTGAATTCGATCCTTTTTATCCTTTAGCTTATAAAAGTTTTCTTTACCATTTTTATCGGGTTTGAGTAATGGCTGTTCGGCAAAAGTATCATTATGAAATAATACTTTTTGATGAAAAAGGATCAGATCACCAACAATTAAATACATAAACGCCAGCGTCATAAACGCTACCATCAATTTTCTAAGAATTATTTTTACTATACCCCTTTTCAATGTTTTTAAAATTAAGGCTTCAAAATTACAAATTACTTGTTAAAAACAAACAATAATGGGAATCCAATTTGTTAAATATACAAGTACAATTCAATAAAAACTCATAAGTTAAAGTAAGAATATAAGAGCTTTAATGTACTGTATAGCTGTGCATTGAGCAGCAGAATAAGTCAATCATGTCAATAATTAGATTTATAGCATTACTTATAATAAATATTCAATCTAAATACAATATAGGGTTAGGCCATATTTTTTATATAATTTACCAAACCATTTGCTTTAAAAACTGACATTAATTTTTCCGGAAGTGGAGCAAAATTGAATTCCTTTCCACCAATATTAACAATACCTTCATTAAAGTTTATATCAACTTTATCACCAGTTTGGTACGCCTTAACTGCGTCAGGCAAAATAATAATTGGTAATCCCTGATTTACAGATGATCGATAAAAAATTCGATTTACCGAGCCACAAATTACAGCTTTAACCCCTGCATGAGCTAAACCAACAGCAGGATGTTCTCGCGAGCTACCACATCCAAAATTTGAACCAGCAATAATAATATCTCCTTTCACTACCTTATCAGTAAAATTAACATCAAAGCCTTGAAATAAGTGTGGCATAATTTTTTCAGGTTCAGAGCTTAACACACTATAAGTAAGGTTTCCTGCAAACATTTGATCAGTATTCAAATCATTAGCATCGGTATAATTCCAAACACCGTTTACACGTCTGTCATCCGATTCATCAACAGATACTGTATTTGTTTGTTCAACCGAAAAGGGAAATTTATCATCAGATGAAATACCTCTTGGATCTACAATCTTTCCGGCCAATGCCGAATAAGCAACCGTTGCCGGTGAAGCAAGATATATAAATGATTCCTTGTTTCCCATTCTTCCTTTGAAGTTTCTGTTGGCAGTAGAGATTACATTGTATCCATCAGCAGGTATTCCTTGCCCCGTTCCAAGGCATGGTCCGCATGATGCTGCCAACACATTAGCACCGGCTTCCATAAATATCTCAATAAGACCTTCCCTCATAGCCTGTATGTATATTTTTTGAGATGCAGGTACAATTACCATTTGAAAGCCTTCAGGCAATTTTTTACCCTTTAATATTTCAGCAACAATTTGTAAATCTTCAAATCTACCATTAGTACAAGTCCCTACTAATGCTTCTTGCAATTCAGTTCCAACAACTTCGGCAACAGCTTTAACATTATCAACATGATGAGGAGCAGCAACAAGAGGAAAAATATCACTGAGATCAATTTCAATTTCTTTTGAATAAGCTGCTTTCTCATCAGCCCAAACACCTTCAAAATCATCACCTAACCAATCTTTCAATATTAAATCATTAGGAAACACAGCATTTTTAGCGCCCATTTCAGATGCAAGGTTAGCCAATGTCATTCGTTGATCAATTGACAATGTTTGTACTCCACTACCATGATATTCAATTGACATATAATCAGCACCACTGGATCCAATCATTCCGATTATCCATAATGAAATATCCTTTGCATAAACACCTTTATTAAGCTTTCCATTAAGTGTGATTTTTATACTTTCTGGAACACGGAACCAAGTTTCACCCTGACTCCACAAACCTGCTGCCTCAGTTCGATCGATGCCAGCAGCAAATGCATTAAATGCACCTGCAGTACAAGTATGACTATCGCTACCAACAATCACCATACTCGGTTTGGCATAATCAGCCATAATTTGATGACAAATTCCTTTACCTGCGTCATGAAACTTTTTAATTCCCTGCCCCTTAACAATATCACGTATCGCCTGATACTGATTTGCCAGTTTCGCAGTGGTTGGTGGAGCATTATGATCCAGAACAATTAATAATTGCTCAGGATTCAATACTTTTTCACCTCCCATTTTTTTAAATGTATTAAAAATACTAGCTGTATTATCGTGAGTAAGAATAATATCAGGTTTTTTAAAGACTATACTCCCTGCTGAAGATTTAAATATTTTTTCTGCAAATGTTCTATTGTTCATATTTAATTTCTTTGTGTGTTTATATACCAGATAATTTGTTGCACAACAATTTGGCATTATTATTTTTAGACAAAAATAATTTTATTGTTTGAAACGGCATAGTTAAAAAAAGGAAATAATGATTAAATATTATTAAAATTTATATTGCAGGTTAAAAACAAATAATTACTTTTGCAGTCCAAAATTTGGAGAGGTGGGAGAGTGGCTTAATCCACCAGTTTGCTAAACTGACGTACCAATTACGGTACCGGGGGTTCGAATCCCCCCCCCTCCGCAAAAGGAAACCTGCAATGAAAGTTGTGGGTTTTGTTTTTTTAAGGAGAAATCAAATTTATTTGATTTTCGCCGTAAAAAACACAACACTAAATCCTCGATAGAGGATTTGTGGGTTTATATGATTGCCAAGGATACCCAAAAGGGATCATGAAATAATCCCCCCCTCCCCTTATTACAAAAGCACATAAATGTAAACCATCGTAAAGCACTGATTTTACGATGGTTTTGTTTTTTGGTAAATTCATTAAAATGATAAGAAAGCTAGCATGGTCCGTATAAGGCTTGCTACTAGTTGGGATACTGATTATATCATCAAGCTATTAAAAATTTAGATGCGTTTGCCCTACAAACTACACCTAGTGAGAGAATTTATTAACCTGTTCGGCTTATCTTCATAAGATGCTTTTTGTCAAGAATTTTAATTTTCTTGCCCACCAGATCAATCACGCCATCATTCTTCAGTTCTGTTAATAACCGTACAGTGCTTTCAGTAGATATGCATACAAAATCAGCAATATCTTTTCTGCTTAAGTTAGAAAATAACAATTCCTGGTCTAGATTTTCATTACATAAATAAAGTAGAATATCAGCTAATCGTCCATGCATCTGTTTATGGCCAATGCTTTTTATTCTTTGAAATAACTCCTTTTCTGTGTTACAATACCATTCAATTACATTTGATGCAAAATGTCCGTTATCATTTATTATCTTTCTAAAGCTATCCTTGTTTATCATGCAAATAGTTGAATCTACAAGAGCAACAGCGGAATAGTGAAATGTATCATTGCCATAAATAGATGAGAGCCCAATATATTCTGAAGTTTTCAACACCTTCAAATTAATATGCCTGTTATTCGGACTTTCAAGGTATAATTTCACCAGACCATCAGCAATGAATAATACAGAGGAAGCATAGGCTTTCTCCTTACAAATATTTTCTCCCTTTCTATAAAGAATCTGTGTTTTGTTATGATTGATAAAATCGAGCTCAGAAGGAACTAATTGCTTAAAGCACCCTGAACTTTTTGTACAATCAGTACAGTTCAATATTTCACTGAAATTATCCATACTAACAGATGATAATTAATTTTAATTTTTCTAAATAATCGTAATAATAATCGATGCAAAATTAGAATTTATATCAATGTATAAATTGAATTATATTATTAATTTAATTAATTCATAAACCACTAATATTTGATTTATGTTAGTATGATATGATTACTTTTGTAAGTATATCATAAATAGGTATTTGCAGTCTATATTTTTATTATATTTATCTGGTAAACTCAAAGTTTTATAACAACCATGAATCAACTTAGCATTTCTGAAAAACAAGATTCGCTTGATGTTCTATTTTATCAAATTAGGTCATGCAAAAAGTGTGGGTTGTCAGTTACCAGGAAACATGCACTAACAGGTGAAGGTAACATTAATGCTTCAATCATGTTTGTAGCTTTATCGCCAGGGGCTAAGGAAAATGTAGCTAACAGAATGTTTGTTGGGCCGTCGGGCCAGATTTTTAATGAATTGTTAAACTTAGTAGGAATCGACAGGAATTCAGTGTTTATGTCAAACTTGGTGAAATGTATGTTACCCAACAACAGAAAACCAAATAATAATGAAATAGAAACCTGCAGCTATTTTCTTAGTGAGGAAATATAAATTATAGAACCTGAAATTATTGTTCCTCTAGGCACCTATGCAACTCATGAAGTAATGGTTAAATACAGTGGCGATCCGAGGTTAAAAGGAACGAGCTTTACAAATCTTGTTGGGAAAATATTTGCCACCGATAATATGAAGATATTTCCATTGCCTCATCTTGCTACATTGCTTTATATACCATCAGGTAAACAAGCTACGTTAGAAAAATACAAAACTTTAAAGTCTTACATTAATAGGGGTGTGTAATATTCACCAATGTAATTGAGTGCCAATATAATTGAGTACCAATTTAATTTATTGATTAGAATGATATACTAAAAATAAAAGAATACTATGAGAGGATATACTCAAATTTATACTGGAAATGAAAAAGGCAAAACTACTGCTGCATTTGGACTAGCTTTAAAAGCCCAGGGGGCTGGATTAAATGTTTTTATAGTTCAGTTTGCTTAGGGTAGCAGTAATATCCCAACATCTGGAAAACATAACCGTTAAACAATATGGTTTGGGGTGTTTTATTATTAATGAACCTACAGATAATGATATATTAGCTGCTGGGGAAGGATTTGCAGAAATGAAGAAACTAATTCAGAGTAGTCTGTTTGATGTTGTTATTATGGATGAAATAAATATTGCCCTTCATCATAAATTAATTAGTGTTGATGAAGTTGTTGAAATTATTAAGAATAAATCAGAGCGACTAGAATAAATACTTATTGGTAGATATGCCCCTCCAGAGATACTCGATATTGCAAATTTAGTGACTGAAATGAAAGAAGTTAAACATTATTACCAGGATGGTGTTGAAGCACGGATTGGAATTGAATATTGAAATATGGTACACAATCATTTTGATTCGGAATTGTGTATAATATTTAATCAATACATCTTTAAAAATCCACTATAAACTATATCAATCATAGTCTTGATACATATCAATCTTGTGATTAATTACAAAAAGACTACCGCCCACTATTATTTGAATATCAACAATTAATTTTGTTGCCTGATTAGTTCACTTATTATTAATAACCGGAAATAGAATATTGATTATTGAAAAAAGTAAAACAACAATCTCTAAATAATATTTCAACAATAGGAAATGAATAAAGTTGCACTACCAATCGAGAATGGTTTATTATGTTCAGTATTTGAACATTGTTCCCAGTTTAACATCGTTACTTTTAAGGATGGTATAAAAACCAATGAAAAAATCGTTCCTGTCAATTCCTGTCATCCTGAGGGTTTTTCATCATGGTTATTTGCAGATGGTGTAACTGATGTTATTGTTAACAGGATAAAACTTGAAAATGTCAACAAACTTAATCGGTTGAAAATCAATGTATTTGTTGGGGTTGAGGTGAAGAGTCCAGAATTGTTGGTAAGTGAATTCTTAGATGGAAATATTGAAATAAATCCTGAATTATGCTTTGGATAATGCTATTCGCTTTTAGTTATAAATATACCGAATATAGTTTACTATAATATAAATACAAATAAAATAAAACTAAAATTTTAAAAATTACTAATATGCTTAAAACAGATGTGCTTGTAATAGGAAGTAGTGCAGCAGGGTTAGTAACTGCAACTACAGGAAAACGAGTTTATGCCGACAAAAAAATTACGGTTGTAACAATGATGAACAAAACTCTTATTCCTTGTGGAATACCATATGTATTTGGATCTGTTGGATCTACAGATAAAGATATACTGCCAGCAGAAAAAATGTTTGAAACAGCAGGCATTGAAACGATCCATGATGAGGTTATTTCCATTGACAAGGAAAATAAGACTGTAGAGTTAAAACATAATGAAACAATCAGTTATGATAAACTTGTAATTGGGACTGGTTCAGTACCAATAAATCCTTCATGGCTTAAAGGAGCTGATTTAAAGAATGTGTTTACTGTGCCTAAAAACAAGGTTTATTTAGATGAAATGCAGGCCAAATTAAAGGAATGTAATAAAGTAGTTACAATAGGAGCTGGTTTCATTGGTGTTGAAATGTCGGATGAACTTAAAAAAGCAGGTAAAAATGTTACCCTTGTTGAAAAACTACCTCATATTCTAGGGTTAGCTTTTGATGAAGATGTTTCTAAATCAGCTGAAAACATACTAACAAAAAGAGGAATTAAAATAGTAACAGGAACTGGTGTTAAAGAGGTTTATGGAGCAGAAAAAGTTGAAGGAGTATTACTTGAAAACGGTGAAAGAATTGAAGCTGATGCTGTAATCCTTTCATTAGGTTATAAGCCCAATACTCAATTAGCTGCTGAAGCAGGAATAACTTTATCAGATAAAGGTTTTATAAAAGTTGATGAGTACATGAGGACAGAAGATTCAGATATCTTCGCAGTAGGTGATTGTGCTGAAAAACATGATTTTGTAACCAGAAAACCAAGTCCTGTTATGTTAGCTTCAACAGCTTGTGCTGAAGCAAGGATTGCAGGAATGAACCTATACAAATTATCAGCAATAAAAACATTTAGTGGTACTATTTCAATTTTTAGTACAGCAATTGGTAATACTGGTTTTGGAGTAGCAGGCCTTACTGAAACTGTAGCAACACAGGAAGGTTTTGATATTGTTACTGGTGTTTTTGAAGGAATTGACCGTCACCCAGGGTCATTGTCTGATACACATACACAATTTGTGAAACTGATAGTTGGTAAAGAAGCAGGTGTAATACTTGGTGGTGAGGTAATGGGAGGTTTATCAATTGGTGAATTAACCAATACAATCGGAATTATCATCGAAAACAGAATGACAATAAATACTCTGTTAACAACTCAAATTGGTACTCATCCATTATTAACAGCTTCTCCTGCAGGATATCCTTTAATTAAAGCTGCTGAAAATGCCTCTTCTAAGATAATTTCTGCACATTCGAAGTAATTAAAGTTTTGCGAGCTTAGTTTTAATTTGGTTATATAATTATTTGGACTGTTGATCATGATAGTTTCAGTTGTTTAACTGGCTATGTGGTCAACAGTTTTTTTATAATACCTTATTTCTAGGGGGTAATTTTGTAGTCGCGTTTGTAAGCGCAAAAAAATAAAAACAGGCTATACAGAAAATTTGATATAATTTATTTGCTTTTTGGAGTTTCATTAGTTTTAAATAAATTTAAAAAAAGTCGGGCATTTCTCGGGCATTTATTTAAATTTGCTTGAATATCTAACATATTTATTATGGCTAATTATGTAGGTTTTGAGAAGTAAAAATGATCTTTTTTTAGGAGCATTACAAATTGCAATTAAAACCTATTAGAATTAAGATACTGAGTGATTGATTTATTAACTAATTTCAAAAGATAATGATAATTCTCCCCCTTTTTAATTTTTGTTAATTATTCAGGTTAGAATTTAGATTTCAGAATTGGTGATTATTATTTAATTGAAAAATTATTAAAATTTAAATATGAAAATTAATATAAACAGACCTATTGTCATTTCAAGTATTTTATTTCTTGCAATTATGTTACCTGCATGTAATCAGGTTAAAAAAGAAAGTATTGCAGAAAAAGCAACCCGTATTCATGAAAAAGTTTTAACTGTCGACTCCCACGTTGATACACCAATGAGATTGACTCATTCTGGATTTGATGTTGGAGAACGTCATGATGCACAAAATGATAGAAGCAAAGTTGATTTTCCCAGAATGAAAGAAGGCGGACTGGATGCTATATTTTTTGCAATTTTTACTGGCCAGGGAAAACGAACTCCCGAAGGAAATGAAAAAATAAAAAATTATGCTTTGGAAATTTCTGATTCCATTCACTCAGCACTTAAAAAATACTCAGATATAGCTCAGTTGGCTCTGACGCCTGATGATGCATATAATGCAGAAAAAGAAGGTAAAAGAGCAATTTTTATTGGAATGGAAAATGGGTATCCTATTGGAAATGATATTTCGTTGATTAATAGATATTATGATCTTGGCGTGAGATACATTACTTTGTGTCATACCAAAAATAATGATATCTGTGATTCTTCAACAGATACAACCGAATATAATGGATTGAGTGAATTTGGAGTAGAAGTTGTAAAAGAAATGAATCGCCTTGGATTAATGATTGACGTTTCTCATATTTCTGACAGTAGTTTCTATGATGTTCTTAAAATCACCAAATCACCAATAATTGCTTCTCATTCTTGTGCACGAGCTATTTGCGATAATCCAAGAAACTTGAATGATGATATGCTCAAATTATTGGCTGAAAATAATGGAGTTATTCAACTGTGCATACTAAGCGATTATGTAAAAAAACCTGAGCCAAACCCCGGTCGTGATAGTTGTCAGCTGGCTGTGAGAAAAAAATATAGATTTTTTCAAGACCTTACCGACGAAGAAATGGATAATGCCCGAAGAGACTGGTATGCAATAGATACAATTTTTCCGGCAAAACAAGCCACAGTTGCTGATGCAGTCAATCATATCGACCACATTGTAAAAGTAATAGGTATCGATCATATTGGAATTGGTACCGACTTTGATGGAGGTGGAGGACTTGAAGACTGTTACGATGTTAGTCAGTTAGGAAATATTACTTTAGAGCTTGTTAAAAGAGGCTATACTGAAAATGATATCGAAAAAATTTGGGGAGGAAATATTATGAGAGTGATGAATGAAGTTGCAGAAAATGCAAACCAATGAGTAAATTTGGTTCCACCTTTTTAGATTGGAAAGAGTTATTCATACCCGGCTCATTTAAAGAATTTAATACATTCTCTCCATTTGCCAGCAATAAAATATTCTCACCAAATGTTTCCTGGGAAAAAACAATATTCTTAGCTGAATTATCCAGATTAGCTTATACTAAGGATATTGCTTTAAGAGAAAAAATCCTGAAGAAATTTAATCTGGAAGAAAAATTGTTCTATTCAAATAAAGGATCACAATTTAATCTGCTTGTAAATAATAACAACGTGTCACTTAAATATATTTGTTGTTTTAGAGGAACTGATGATTTCTACGATTACAAAAATATTCTAACTTTTGGTAAAACCACATGGAAAGACAAGGGTATAGTTTACAAGGGATTTAAAAATTCATTCGATAATATAGAAGAGGAAATTATTAAAATTAGTGATGAGATTAAAAATCAACCAATTTGGTTAGTTGGACATAGTTTAGGAGGTGTTTTAGCAATTTTATCCAGCTTCTGTTTTAAAAATCCTGAAATAAATGTATTTGGCATACCAAAAATTGGAGATGAAACTTTTAATCTAAATGTCAAGAAAAATAAATTTCATAATTTTTATATTCAAAATGATTTTATTACTAGTCTTCCTATGTTTACAAATGAATTTACTACGCTTGATGGAAGGATTATTCCGAATATAAAATTGCAAAATAAAACTTGTCCTGGCAAATTATATGCTCATGCTCCAATTAATTATAGTTTAAATATTAAGCTGACCCAGAATTATGATGTGTATAATCCATAATTAGTGAGTCATTATATTATTGAATTGGAGTATTGGAGTAGTATAATGATGGAGTATCGGAGTGAAGGAGTTTTGGAGTATTTATTCCTTTCAATACTATTTTTCTTCCATTACTCCAGTTATCCATAACTCCAACTTACATACAATTGCTTTATAACATTCTAAATATCTGTGTATAAGCACAAGTCAATATATTGAACTCTGCTAACTATTCTTGGTAAAAAATTTGAGAGCTAGCTCAGCCTAATCCTCGGATCGAGACCCGCATAAATAATATCGACCAATATATTCACAAGTACTAGCACTACTGAAATAGTTAGTACTGCTCCCATAATAACCGGTAGATCATATTTTTCAAGAGCATCTACAATTACTACACCAATGCCCTTCCAGTCAAATACATACTCAACAAATACTGCACCTGCCATTAATGAGGCAAACCAACCTGTAATGGCTGTTATTACAGGGTTAAGTGCATTTCTAAGCCCATGAAATATTACTACAGTAAATTCATTTAAACCTTTGGCTTTAGCGGTTCGGATATAATCCTGCGACATCACGTCAAGTAATGAACTTCGTGTTAAACTAACAACAATTGCTAATGGCCTGATGCCAAGTGTTATAGCAGGGAGTATAAGGTTTTTAAGATCGAGATACTTAATACCGGTATAACTATCAACAGTATAAAGACTTCCAAACATTTGCAAACCTGTATAATCTGCCAAAACAAAGGCAAATAACCAAGCCATAATTATTGCTGCAAAAAATGAAGGAATCGACATTCCAAAGGATGAAAACACAAGTAAAAAACGATCAAGAAAACTATCTTTAAACAATGCAGCAAGTATTCCTAATAATATACCAAGTATCATAGCAATTATTATTGATGAAGTAGCTAACAATAATGTTTTTGGAAATGCCTCGGCAATAATTGCACTAACATGCCGTCTGCTCTGGTATGACCTTCTTAAATAAGGAGACTTCAACGCCAACCAGCCATTTGAAATAGGCATTAATTTAAAAGAGTTCCCATAATCAGCTTCTTCAAAATACCAATAACTATCAGTATCTTCAAAATTATGAAATGATATTGGTGATAAATCATTAACAAAGTTAATATACTGAACAGAAAGTGGTTTATCAAGTCCAAGGTCCTTGGTTATTGCTTCAACCGAAGAAATATCGGAACGTTGACCTAATAGCATTCTGGCTGGATCGCCCGGCAATACATTGAAAAGGAAGAAAATAATTGTAACTACTCCCCACAAAACTAAAAACCCGTAAAATAATCGTCTAAGAATAAATCTTATCATTGAGACATTATTTCTAATATATCTGCAACATTAGGAAAATTGTTGTAATGCCACTTCGAAACAACCATTCCATTCTTGAGTATTATCATACCCGGATTTGACCTAATCATTGCTTTCAATTCAATATCATCTGCAAAATATACATCATAATCAATAGTATACAATTCCTTATATTTATTTATTACATCTTCGGTAGAACTTGTAAGTAAAGTTATATTAACATCATTTTCATGAAGCTCTTCAAATAATTCAGCAGCATTAATCATCCCCTGCCCTACAGCCTCGTCAAGATCATCAGCAACCAGAATAATCTGATAGCCTGGGTTTTCAATTATATCCTCTGTAAAATTATTTCCATTTTCATCTTCAATAATAAGCCCGTGTTTCAAAACCAATTGCGAATCATCAATACGCTGACTAACAAACTCCCATTCCGACATCCAAACCGAATCATTCCATGGATAATCAGGACTTATGTATTCTACTAATTCTTCGGTATTTTTATTTTTGTAAACTAGATAAGTTTTAACTGTTTCACGCCCGGTACTTTTCATATTGTTCCCAATTTCCCAATCCCGAAAATCAACAACAGGAAGATTATTGTAATTATATAGGATAAACCAATCGAAGGCAGCCAAGAATATTAGAAGGATGATAACTTGTATCCATTTACGCATATGCCGGGCAATATGGTTGCGTTTAACAAATATTACCAAAGCAAAAATCATCAATACTATATTTTTATTGAAAGTTTCCCAATTTGTTAACTTAATGGCATCACCAAAACACCCACAATCAGGTACAAGATTATATCTGGCATCAAAGTAAGTTACAACGGTGAAAAATGCCATTAACAACAGAACTCCTAAAGCCGCAAGTCGAATACGTAATTTAAATACTAATGCAACACCAAGTAAAAACTCAACGCTTATTAATACAAACGACAATACTAATGAAAAGTCAACAAGCCAATACCAGCCATATACTTCCAAATAATCAATTATACGATAATCTGTTCCAATAGGATCGATCCCCTTAACAACTGATGAGAAAATAAATACTAATCCCGTAATTATCCTTACTATTTTTACCAATAATGGTTCTGCGACAACTCTTTTACTCATCCTCTTTTTCAATTATTAATTTTATCAAAGCAAATAGTGAATAATTTATAATATCTTGATAATTAGCATCAAGTCCTTCAGACACAATGGTTTGACCCTTATTATCTTCGATTGATTTAATACGTAATAATTTCATTAGCACAATATCAGTAAACGATGAAACTCTCATATTTCGCCAGGCTTCGTCATAATCATGATTCTTATTAAACATTAAATCACGCGACTCTAACAATTTTTTGAGATACAATTTATTGGCATCTTCAGCTATCATATCAGCTGACTCAGCAATACCCATTTCAAGCTGTATCAATGCCATTACAGAATAATTTACAATTCCAACAAATTCAGGAATTATACCTTCGTCTACCAATTGCGTGTCTTTAACCTGAATACTTCTTATGCGGTTAGCCTTTATGTATATCTGATCAGTCAAACTAGGTAAACGAAGTATGCGCCATGCAGTACCGTAATCCTTTTGCTTATCCTCAAAAACACTTCGACAATAAGCAATTACTTCTTCAAACTGATTTGCTGTTTTTTTATTCATATCAAACTACAGGTTTAATTTTACCTTTGTATTAATTTTCCAAATCCTATGATAAAAATAGTCGATAAAAATACTGCTTTTAATGAAATCAGGCCTATTAAAATCAATAATAAACTCATTGATTTTTCAACACCTTTAATAATGGGCATATTGAATATTACTCCTGATTCTTTTTACGATGGCGGGAAATACAAAGACAATCTCAGTTTACTGAAAAAAACAGAAGAAATGATAGAAGGTGGAGCTGATATTATTGATATTGGGGCTGTTTCTACAAGACCGGGAGCACCAGATATTTCTGTTGATGAAGAACTTAAAAGAATTATTGATCCCTTAGCACTACTAACAAAATCATTTCCGAAAACTATTTTTTCTATTGATACATACAGATCGAAAGTTGCTAATGAAACCATTGCAGCAGGAGCTCACATAATTAATGACATATCAGGGGGTACAATGGATACTAATATGTTTAGTACAATTGCAAAACTAAAGGTACCTTATATACTTATGCATATTCATGGAACTCCCCAATCCATGCAGAAATCACCAATAACAAACAATGTTGTTAGTGTGATTAGAGAATTTTTTCAATCCCGAATAGAACAGTTATCAAGATTAGGTGCTGATAATATAATACTTGATCCCGGTCTTGGATTTGGAAAATCGTTGGAATGCAACTACAAGCTATTAAAAAACATTGGTAATGTAAGAGTTAATAACTTACCAATTCTTGCTGGTATCTCTCGAAAATCAATGATAAATAAAGTTCTTAATATCATTCCTGAAAAAGCACTTACAGGAACTATTGCTCTTAATACAATTGCGTTACTTTCAGGAGCTAATATCCTTCGTGTTCATGATGTTAAGGAAGCTACAGAAGTTGTTAGGATTATGGAATTTATAAAGAAGGTGGAATGCTAAGAAAAAGAAAAAATTAATATCGAATATTGAATACTGAATATAGAATGTTGATTTAAAAACAAAACAAACTTCAACATCCGGGGTTCGGGGTTCGACATTCTAAATTCAAAAAAAAGGAGAAATGAATATCGAATGTTGAATACTGAATATCGAATGTTGAATGAAAGACCAAATTTACTTCAACATTCGGGGTTCGGGGTTCGACATTCTAAATTCAAATTATAATGAAAAATTAATATCGAATATTGAATGACAAGATCAAATTTACTTCAACATCAGGGGTTCGGGGTTCGATATTCAAAATTCAAAAAAAGGAAAAATGAATATCGAATACTGAATACTGAATATAGAATATTGAATGAAAGACCAAATTTACTTCAACATTCGGGGTTCGGGGTTCGACATTCTAAATTCAAATTATAATGAAAA
>CAYWRM010000017.1:0-4644 GCA_964460905.1 uncultured Lentimicrobiaceae bacterium | reverse complement strand
TTGAATACTGAATATAGAATGTTGAATGAAAGACCAAATTTACTTCAACATCAGGGGTTCGGTGTTCGATATTCAAAATTAAAAAAAAGGAAAATGAATATCGAATATTGAATACTGAATATAGAATGTTGAATGAAAGACCAAATTTACTTCAACATCAGGTGTTCGGTGTTCGACATTCAAAATTCAAAAAAAGGAAAAATGAATATCGAATACTGAATACTGAATATCAAATATTGATTTAAAAACAAACTTCAACATTCGGGGTTCGGTGTTCGACATTCTAAATTCAAAAAAAAGGAGAAATGAATATCGAATACTGAATACTGAATATCGAATGTTGAATGAAACACCAAACTAACTTCAACATTCGGTATTCGATGTTCGACATTCTAAATTCAAAAAAAAGGAGAAATGAATATCGAATATCGAATGTTGATTGAAATACGAAACTAAATTCAATATTCGAAATTCGGGCTCTACCTTCACAAAAAAAGTGTAATAATCAATGATTTTAATACAACGTAATAATTCTAATCCCTACTTCAACATTGCAGCAGAGGAATACTTTCTAAAAAATTTCTCCGATGATATTATTATGTTTTGGCAAAGCACTCCCTCGGTAATCATTGGAAAGCACCAAAATACAATGGCAGAGGTAAATCTTAGTTTTGTTAATAAACATAGTATCCCAGTTATAAGAAGAATATCAGGAGGAGGAACAGTATATCATGATGAAGGAAATATTAATTACACCATAATCACATCATCGGAAAACAGAGAACAACTTGTTGATTTCAAAAGTTTCACAAAACCTATGATTGGCTTTCTTAATTCACTTGGTTTAACAGCTGTATTTGAAGGCAAAAACAACCTTACAGTTAATGGTAAGAAATTCTCGGGAAATTCAGCTCACGTTTACAAGAACCGAATATTAAATCATGGTACATTATTATTTAACACAAACCTCAACAATCTTGAGACGACTATAGCCCCAAGAGATTTTAGTGTTAACGACAAAGCAGTTAAATCAATACGAGCAAATGTTGCAAATTTATCAGACCAACTCCCTCAGTCAATGTCAATTGAGGTATTTAAAGAAAAACTCGAAACTTATTTCCAAGAATATTTCAATATTGAATCATCAATTCAACCATCTGATAAAGACACATCTAAAATAAATCACTTGGTTAAAACAAAATATGAGCTATGGGAATGGAATTATGCATATTCACCCTCGTTTAACTTCACCAATGTACATCAAGGTCTGGCGATAACCATGAAAATTAAAAAGGGTATAATTATAAATATAGTTATTGATGGCATCATCGATTTCAAAGATAGAGTTTGTAAAAGCCTCATTAATTGCAACTACAAAGAAGAAGAAATCAAAGATAAACTTCAAGCAATCCAATTAAACCTGGATACTTTTAATTTATATATAGTTCTGCTTGGTTTTAGATAATTATTTTGCCTGATTATTACTTCATAATTACTTATGTTTAACCTATACCTGCTATATTTGCCTTTTCTGTAAAAAATGCCATGAATAATCTGCAAAACAAACTTTATTTATTACATCAATCATTTGACGGTGAAATATTCACAGATAAATCGACTTGTTTGATGTATGCAACTGATGCATCAGCATATCGAGAAATCCCTTTGGCTGTTACTTATCCTAAAACTAAATCGGACATTGTTGCACTTATTAATTTTGCCAGAGAAAACAACACTTCCATAATACCACGAACTGCAGGAACTTCTCTGGCAGGACAAGTTGTTGGCAATGGAATTATTGCCGATGTGTCGAAGTACATGACACATATAATTGAGATTAATAAAGATGAAAATTGGGTATTAGTAGAACCGGGTGTTATACTAGATGAGCTGAACCTAATATTAGAAGAACACAACCTGTTTTTCGGCCCTGAAACATCCACTTCTAATAGATGCATGATTGGAGGGATGGTTGGAAACAACGCATGTGGTTCACATTCATTAATTTACGGAAGCACTCGTGATCACACAATTGAAATTGAAACAATACTGAGTGATGGTAGTGAAGCCGTTTTTAAGTCCATATCAAACGAAGAATTCAAAAGCAAAACCAAGGGCAATAGTCTTGAAAATTCTATTTACAGAAGCATCGATCACATTCTTTCCAATAATAAGAATCAAGCCGAAATAAAGAAGGAATTCCCTGACCCTAGCCTAAAACGCCGTAATACTGGATATGCCTTGGATTTACTCCTTAATCTGCAGCCATTTAATTCAGATGGTAATCGATTTAATTTTTCTAATTTGTTAGCTGGTTCAGAAGGTACTTTAGCTTTTACAACAGCAATTAAACTAAACCTGGTTCCACTCCCACCTGCCAATTCAGCTCTTGTTTGTATTCATTTTAAAAGCATTAAAAATGCATTAAAGGCTAATATTATAGCATTAAAGCATGCTCCCGTTGCAGTTGAATTAATGGATAATATTATACTTGAACTCACTAAAAAAAATATTGCACAAGACAAAAACCGATTTTTTGTTAAAGGAAACCCAAAAGCCATCTTAATAGTTGAATTTGCAGAAACCAATCCTGAAACAATTAGTGAGAAGGTTAAGTCAATGGAATCGGAAATGAGGCTTACTAATCTTGGTTATCATTTCCCAATCATTAAAAATGATGACATTAAAAAGGTTTGGGATTTGCGTAAAGCAGGACTTGGCATACTAAACAATATGCCGGGCGATGCAAAACCTGTTGCAGTTATTGAGGATACGGCAATTAAACCCGAACTGTTACCAAATTATATTGAAGAGTTTGATGAAATATTAAAAAAGCACAACAAGAACTGTGTGTATTATGCACATATCGCAACAGGAGAACTACATTTGCGCCCAATACTTAATCTTAAAGACCCAAGTGATGTTGAGCTTTTCCATACATTGGCAAAAGAATCTGCCGAACTAGTTAAAAAATATAACGGCTCTCTAAGTGGCGAGCATGGCGATGGGCGTTTAAGAGGTGAGTTTATATCGGTTATGGTAGGCAATCATATCTATCAATTGTTTAAACAAATTAAACAAACCTGGGATCCCGACAATATATTTAATCCGGGCAAAATTGTTGATACACCAAAAATGAACACATTTTTGCGTTATGAACTAGGACAACAAACCAGAGAAATAAATACAATTTTTGACTTTTCAGCTGATCACGGTATACTTCGGGCTACAGAAAAATGTAATGGTACCGGAGCTTGCCGAAAAACAGAAGTTATAGGAGGGACCATGTGCCCAAGCTATATGGTTAGCCGAAACGAAAGTCAATCAACAAGAGCCAGAGCAAATATTCTCAGAGAATTCCTTACTAATTCAAAAAAAGAAAATCCTTTTAATCACAAGGAAATATATGAGGTAATGGATTTATGCTTGTCTTGTAAAGCTTGTAAGTCTGAGTGCCCTTCGAGTGTGGATATTACTAAACTAAAAGCTGAATTTTTACAACATTATTACTCCGAACATCACATCCCGTTAAGGGCTTTACTAATTGCCAATATTGCAAAAATTAATAAACTGGGAAGTTATTTCCCTTCACTTTATAATTTTGTAAATCAAAATCCGATTATTTCAAAAATTACAGCACAAACCATTGGATTTTCACCAAAACGTAAATTTCCTTTATTAAGTAAAGTAACACTTGATAATTGGTTTAAAAGGGAGAAGAAAAAACTCAACCAAAAATCATTCTCAAATGGTAAAGTGTATTTATTTAATGATGAATTTACCCGATTTAATGATACCAACATCGGGATTAAAGCAATATTGCTCCTGTCAAAACTTGGTTATGAAGTTATAATTCCAACTCATGTTGAAAGTGCGCGCACATACTTATCGAAAGGGTTAGTGAAAAAAGCAAAAAAAATAGCAAACCAAAATATAAATCTGCTTAAAAGTATTATTACAAATCAAGCACCACTTGTTGGAATTGAACCATCTGCAATACTAACTTTTAGAGATGAATATATCGACTTGGCAGATAAAGATATAATTAAAGAGGCAGAGGAATTGGCCAGTAACTCGTTTATGATTGAAGAATTTCTTGAAAGGGAAATATTGGCCGGCAAAATTACAAAGGAGCAATTTACAGATAAACAGCAACATATAAAATTTCATGGACATTGCTATCAAAAATCTTTAACAGGAACATCATCAACAATGTTTTTGTTAAACTTCCCTAAAAATTATACTGCTGAAGAAATTCCTTCAGGCTGTTGCGGGATGGCAGGCTCTTTTGGTTTTGAAAAAGAGCATTATGAAATGTCGATGAAAGTAGGCGAACTGGTATTGTTTCCTGCTGTTAGAGAAAGTAGTACTGATACAATTATTGCTGCACCCGGAACATCATGTCGTCAACAGATTAAGGATGGTACCAAACGAGATTCTTTGCACCCTGTAGAAATACTTTATAATGCTTTGCACATAAAGGAATAATTTATACTTTTGCACCCCGGTAAAAAAAAAGGTTCAAAAACTCTCCCGATTGATAACAGGAGAATGTTAGAGCCAGCAACTAATTGGTCCAGTAGCTCAGTTGGATAGAGCAGCAGCCTTCTAAGCTGCGGGTCACAGGTTCGAGTCCTGTCTGGA
>CAYWRM010000016.1:91475-95511 GCA_964460905.1 uncultured Lentimicrobiaceae bacterium | reverse complement strand
TTAACTCAGTCTAAAAAATGTCAGCATGACACAACTATTCAACTGAATATTTCTTATGCTATTTAAAATAAATATGTTTAATTTAGAATGTTAGCTGTTAACAAAATACCAACAAAAATATATCGCTTAAATATCACTATATTGGCACAATTTCTGATAAGAGATATTCAACTTTATGATTACAATGAAAATAACATGTGGGGTAATTATAGAATTAAATGAAAGCATTAATAATAAATAATCAATAATAAATCAAAATGGTATTACCAACAAATTTAAAACACGTAGCAACAGCTAACGAGCTAACAGAAATTCTTCAGGATAATGAAAATGTAATGGTATGTTGCGGACGTATGGGCCCAATGTGTCTTCCTGTATATGATATTATGGAAGAATTACAAGATGAATACACCGATGTTGAATTTAGAGATATGTTGTTTGATAGTCCGGAGGCAACTGTTATTAGGAATCTTCCTGAGTGCAGAAGTTTTATGGGTCTTCCTTTTAATATTTATTACAAAAATGGTAAAGTAGTAGCTGCAACTACCAGTATTCAGGATAGAGATCAGATGACTGAAATTCTTGATAGAGAATTTAATAACTAAAGAATAATGGAGTGATGGAGAAATGGAATAATGGAGTATTGGAGAAATGGAATAGTGGAGTAATGAATCTCCAATACTCCAATACTCCATCACTCTAATTCTCTCCTTATCAATAAATTTAACTCATGGAAGAAAAACAATATGATGTAATAGTACTTGGGGGCGGACCTGCAGGCTTAACAGCAGGTATTTACCTGTCGCGAGCTAAAGCTAGTACACTGATACTTGATACAGGTACTATTGGTGGTCAAACTGTACTAACTTTTGAAGTTGCAAATTACCCCGGAGTTGAAACTACTACCGGATACCAGCTAAGCTCTATAATGCGTAAACAAGCAAAATCATTTGGGTGCGATATTAAATCAAATGTTAAAATTACCGATTTAAATTTGAACGGTGAGTTAAAATCGCTAACTGTAAATGGTAAATTCAATTATAAAGCAAAATCTGTAATACTTGCTACAGGAGGAAAGTCAAGAATGTTAAATATACCCGGAGAGTATGACTTTAAAGGTAAAGGTATTTCATATTGTGCAACATGCGATGGTGATTTTTTTCAAGATAAAGAGATTATAGTTGTGGGTGGCGGTAATTCAGCATTAGAAGAAGCTGTAGCCCTTACAAAATATGCCAGCAAAGTAACCATACTTCACGAATTTGACCATTTTCAGGCATTTGAACATGCAATTGAAGAAGTTAACTCAAGCCCAAAGATTAACTTTATCATGAGCTCACACATAACAGAGTTTAAAGGAAGTGATAAACTAACAAGTGTACAATATAAAAACCTGCTAACAGGTGAGGTAAACGAACTTAGAATAGATGGCGTATTTATTTTTATTGGATATGTAGCTAATACTGATATGCTAAAGGATACATCAGTTGAATTAAATAAGTGGGGAGAAGTTATTACTGATGATAAACTTCAAACGAATATTGTTGGGGTATTTGCAGCCGGCGATAATCGTGCCGTAAGGTTTCGCCAAATTACAACTGCTGTTGCTGATGGCACTATATCTGCGTTAAATGCTCTTGAATATATTAATTAGTTTATTGTAAGAAAAGCAACAAATTACATCATGTTAAGTAAGCATGTTTGGTTGAATTTAAGTAAACATTACAAGCGCTATTTATATCTTGTATAAATTATAAAAAGCACTAATTTTTTGGTGCTTTTTTTATTGAGATACAAAACAAAACAAATACATTTGCCGCGATAAATTCTTCGGGGCAGGGTGCAATTCCCTACCGGCGGTTATAGTCCGCGACTCCCAAGCAACAACTTGTTGATGTTTGGGACTGATCTGGTGAAATTCCGGAACCGACAGTTAAAGTCTGGATGGTAGAAGAATAAGTTTATTGTAATGATTGCCATGTATTTGGTTGTTTTCTTATGCATTTCTTGCAAAGAAAATAGTTGTTGTGATATCTTTATTATGTCCCGAATATTAAGGAAATAATAATTTTAAAGATCAACACAATGACAAAAAAAATCAATTTAGCTATCCTGCTTATCATTATCGCATCAAGCACATTTGCACAAAAATTTATTACGGGTAAAATCCTTGATCAGGAAACCTCAAAACCTATTCAATCTGTTAACATTAAGGTTGAAGGAATGTCGGATGGTGGTATTTCATCTGCTGATGGTACTTTTAATATTAGCACAACAGAAAATAATGTTAGTATTAATTTTAGTTATGTTGGTTACAAACAATTGAATCTTTTCTTGAAAGATGTTAAAGCCCAAAATGACATAGGTACAATAACCTTGCAGTCATTACCATATTCCATTGATGAAATAATAATTAATGCGGGGCTTAAAAATGAAACTAATATGCCTGTTTCTGTTTCCGTAATAAGCGCCAAAGCTATTGAATCGAAGCTAGGTGATAGGCCGCTTCCTCTAATTCTGCAAACAATACCCGGTATTTTTAGTGTTAGAAATGGAGGCGGAAGTGGAGATGCAGAGCTTAGTATTAGGGGGTTTAAACAAGAAGACATTACTTTAATGCTCAATGGGATACCCATTAATGGACAAGAAAACGGACTTGTTTATTGGAGCAACTGGCTTGGATTAAGTAATACAGCGGCTGAGATTCAGGTTCAAAAGGGGCCAGGGCTTGCAAATGCTTCAGTATCAGGAGTCGGGGGAAGTGTTAATATTATCACACGAAATGCTCAAAAACAAAAGAGTGGTTCTGTGAATTTCGATGTAACCAACTTTGGTAATTTTAATACAACTATTTCCCTTAACAGCGGAGAACTTAGTAATGGATGGAATACTTCCCTTATGCTTAGTTTGGGTAGCGGGTCAGGATATATAGATGCAACTTATGTTCGTTCTATGTCGTATTTTTTTACGGCAGATAAGAAAATTAATGACCGGCATAAACTAACAATCACCTTGCTGGGAGCACCTGAAAGACATGGGCAAAGGACTCTTTTGCTTTCAAATAGCGAAGTAAATAATAACGGGTTACGATATAATAAAGACTGGGGCGGCTTTGTTGGTGGGATAAAAAATGCTTCTGAGAATTTCTATCATAAACCATTTTTAAGTGTCAACCATGATTTTAAAATCAATAATAATAACCTTCTCTCAACGTCAATATATTTTTCTGTTGGATATGGAGGTGGGCGTTGGTCAGAAAGTTTTAATTATGCTCCTTCCATATTCACTTATCGTGACAATGCGGGTCAAATTGACTGGGATAATATTTATGAAAACAATGCATATCATGAGGGAACTTATATTCTGGATAATCGACAGGAAGTTAGTGGATATTCCATGAATATTCAAACAAATTTTCTAGCTAGTCATATTCAAACGGGAATAATGTCAAACTTTGAGTATAAATTCAATAATAAACTTAGCATTATTTCAGGCATACATTATCGCTATCTAAACTCATTCGTTAGGGAGGAAATTGACAATCTTTTGGGTGGACAATTTTTTATTGAAGACTATTCATGGTCTGTTTCAGGTGTTGCCGGAAGAGATCAGATTAAATCAGTGGGTGATATTATTCATGTGGATAATAACTCAATAATAAATTTTGCCAATATTTTTTCTCAGATGAATTATAATAGCGGTAAGGTGAGGGTGTATTTCTCTGTCAATGCAAACAGTAACTGGTATCAACGTATTGATAGATTTAATTACATCAGTGATAATAAAAGTGAAATTATTGAAAAATCTGGTGTTGATTTAAGAGCAGGATACTTATATAATATCAACGAATTTCAAAGTGTATACCTAAATGCAGCTGCTATATCAAAAGCTCCATATTTTAAGTATGTTTTTGGAAACTATACTAACATTGTTGTTCACGACCAAAAAAATGAAAATACAATTACTGTGGAATTTGGCTATAGTTTAAGATGGAAAAATATTTCTTCAAATTTAAATTTATACACAACCAACAGGA
>CAYWRM010000016.1:87875-91375 GCA_964460905.1 uncultured Lentimicrobiaceae bacterium | reverse complement strand
ACAATTTGGGGTTTTTGCAAACTTGAATTTACTACAAACAATTTATTTGAAAACTGAGTATCTATATAACGGTGGTCTATATGCTAATTTTAACCCTACACAGCGAAGCAACCCTGATGACTTAAGTCAACCATTTCAATTACCATCATACGGGATAGTAAATGTTTATATAGGGATTCCGTTTAGCATAAACAATCATTATGGTAACTTACAAATAAACACTTATAACCTATTTAATAAAAAATATATTGTAGTTGGGGAAGATGGGATCGATCATAATCTTGATACATTCAGGGGGTTTTGGTCGTTTGGTCGCAATCTCAGTTTTAGTCTCAAATTCAACTTTTAGCAACAAGTTTTAAAAACGATAATACCATAAGTCCGATGGTTGCTCACTTATTGTGAAAACTTATAAACACCTTTTATCTAATAAAATACTGAAATAGTTAGAGTTACACTAAAAACCCAAAAATTAGCATAATTTATGTTAACAATTGTTAATAATTATTAATGTTAATTTAATATAAAAACATCTGTTATTCTATATTTTTACCTCAAAATCATTAAACAAATAAATTTTTTTCAACCTAAAAGACATTATTTATGAAAAAATTAAATTTACTTTTAACATTAGTATTAACTGTACTGTTTACCGGAGCTACATTCGCACAGGGCACAATCACTGGAAAGGTTGTTGATGCGAATTATAGCGAAGCCCTTATTGGTGCAACCGTTGTTATCAAAGGTACTACCACTGGTACGGTAACAGACATTGACGGAAATTTTGAACTTAGCGTTAGCGCGGGATCGTACACATTCGTAGTTAGCTATGTGGGTTTCAACACACAAGAACTTCCAGCTACAGTTACCGATGGAGAAACTTCTTATCTTGGGAAAATTAAGTTAGTTCCGGGTTCTTTTGCCCTGGAAGGTGTAAACATAATGGCCGACCGTGCTAAAGAGAGGGAAACTCCCGTTGCCATCTCCAATGTTTCAAAAGCAATGATTGAACAACAATTAGGTTCACAGGATCTGCCGATGATTATGAACACTACTCCTAGTGTATATGCCACACCTCAGGGTGGTGGAGCTGGTGATGCCAGAATAAACGTTCGTGGTTTTAACCAACGAAATGTGGCAATCATGATCAATGGTGTACCGGTTAATGATATGGAAAACGGCTGGGTATATTGGTCAAACTGGGATGGTGTTGCTGATGCAACTTCATCTATCCAGATGCAACGTGGCTTAAGTGCTATTAACCTAGCAACTCCTTCAGTTGGTGGTACAATGAACATCATTACAAGCCCTGCAGAAATGAAAGCAGGAGGCACAGGTAAATTTGAATATGGCTCAGGTAACTTTATGAAAGCTACTTTTTCGGCTCATACAGGTTTAATTAACAACAAATTTGCTGCAAGTGTAAGTGTTGTGCGTAAAGTTGGAGAAGGTGTAATTGACAAAACATGGACAGATGCATGGGCATATTACATGGGTATGAGTTACAATGTAAGCAAAAACCATAGATTGGAACTTTATGCTATAGGTGCTCCACAACGTCACGGACAAAATTTATATAAACAAAATGTAGCTGCCTACTCTCACGAGTATGCCAAAAAACTTGGTGTATCCGACAGTACATTAATGAAATTCAAAGAGGCTTCAACAGGTCGTTTATATAATGAAAACTGGAACGTAGTAAGTGAAAACTATAAAGGCGAGCAATCTTGGGATGGCAAATCACATTCAAGGTACGATAAAGGATTCCTTAATGAAAGGGAAAATTACTTCCACAAACCAATTGTAAACCTCAACTGGTATGCACAGTGGAGTGAAAAAATCTCTCAGTTTACAACTGTCTATTATTCAGGCGGTAAAGGTGGTGGAACAGGAACATACGGTAAAATCCAGTATAACTACGATCAGGAGCCAACTAGAATAGCTGACTGGAATTCTACAATTGCTCATAACCAGGATCCAGATTACACCAGAGAAGGTATTCTTCGTAACTCTGTTAATAATCAGTGGACAATTGGTGCAATCTCTAAAGTCAAAATTAACTTTACCGAAAATTTTAAAGGTCAAATTGGTGTAGACTGGAGAAAAGCAGAAATAGATCATTTCCGCGAAGTAAGAGATTTGCTTGGGCTTGCCTCTTATTATTATGATGGCAACCAGTTTGACACTGGAGCTGAGCAAAATAAAGGGCTAGGTGAAAAGATAGCTTATCATAACACTAACACAGTTGACTGGTTTGGTGGATATGTTCAGGGAGAATACATTAAAGATAATTTATCTGTATATGGAACCTTTGGCTATTCAATGATAAAATATTCATATGTAAACCACTTTAAAACTGCCGATACTTTAGCCGATGGCAACCCTGATGTAAATAGTGGTGAACTTACTGCTAACACTGATTGGATTGGCGGCTATCAATTTAAAGGTGGACTAAACTACAATTTTACTGAAACTTTTAGCGCTTTTGCTAATTTTGGTTTTATATCTAAAGTTCCAATATTTGATAATGTAATTGATGATGCCGATGGTACAGTTGCTACGGATCCTCAAAATGAGAAATTTGTTTCATATGAGTTAGGTGCTGAATTCAACTCTTTGAATGATAAATTTAATCTGAAAGCAAATATTTATTATACAACCTGGAATGATAGAATTTTTACAACATCTGTAAGAATTACTGAAGATGAAAACGGTATCGCCTTTATTAAAGGTTTAGACCAACGTCATGTAGGCCTTGAGTTAGAAGGTACCTATCGTCCTATTAAATATGTTGGATTTGGTGGTATTGCATCTATTGCAAACTGGAAATATCTTAACGATGTTGATGCCACGGTTAAGAATTATGATGACGCAAGTGGTAGCGTTGTTAGTGAAGATATACATGTATATACAAAAGATCTGAAAGTAGGTGATGCACCGCAAACCCAATTTGCTCTTTGGGTAAATTTATACCCTGTTGAAGGATTTAATTTCCAATTTATTTTCAGGAATAATTCGGATCATTATGCTGACTTTAATCCGGTTGGTCGTCAGGACCCAACTGATACTGATCAAGTATGGAAAACTCCTTCATACTCTGTGTTTGATGCTAATATTAACTATGCTATCCCTATGAAGGGTAGGGTTGATGTTACAGTATTTGCACATGTTTTTAATATCTTCGATACTTTCTATATTCAGGATGCTGTTGACAATAGTGCGTATAACGGATTTTATGGATATGATGACAGATATTCACATACTGTGAACTCAGCTGAAGTTTACCTTGGACTCCCAAGAACATTTAATTTAGGTGTGAAAATAGGATTTCATTAATAGGTAATTAAACTTTTTTTAAAAAGCTTTCCGACATAGTCGGAGAGCTTTTTTTTTTACTTTTACCGTTAACAAAGATCAATACTGGTTTAAGTTCTTAACCCTGGTTTAAGTTTGTAACTTAAACTATGGCTCTTTTGGATTTGCAATCCGAAAGTCAATAA
>CAYWRM010000016.1:81144-87775 GCA_964460905.1 uncultured Lentimicrobiaceae bacterium | reverse complement strand
GAAAGTCAATAAAAGTTAAAAAAATGAAGCAAATAAAATACATATTTATTGCTCTCCTAGCAACAGTACTGCTATTTGGGTGTGGTAGTAGAAATCAAAATAATAATGAAAATAAGCAGCCATACGTAATCATGCTTTCGATTGACGGATTTAGATGGGATTATACACAGTTTGCAGTTACTCCTGTTCTTGATTCGTTGGCAAAAACTGGTGTAGTTGCAGAAGCTCTCATACCTTCATTTCCAACAAAAACGTTTCCTAATCATTATACAATAGCAACAGGGTTGTATCCCGATCATCATGGAATAGTTCTAAATGGTTTTTATGCAGATGATCTAAAAATGGATTATAACAAACGAGATAAATCTACAGTGGCAGATAGTCGTTTTTATTCAGGAGAACCAATCTGGACTACTGCCGAATTGCAAAATGTAAAAGCTGCTACTTTATTTTGGGTTGGATCAGAAGCAGAGTGCAAGGGTGTTAGGCCAACATTCTGGGAAAAGTATAACCAGAACCTTCCTTTTGATGCTCGTATAGATTCGGTATATAACTGGTTATCACTACCTGAAGCTCAACGTCCACACCTGGTTTTGTGGTATTATCATGAACCTGATGCCATTGGTCACGGTGCTGGTCCTAGAAGTAAAGAGCTTATAGCAGAAATTGAAAAACTTGATACTTACCTTGGTGATTTCTTCACTAAGATGAGAACATTACAGTATTTTAACAAATTAAATTTTATTGTAACTTCTGATCATGGAATGGGGCAATTATCACCAGATAAGCAAGTAATTCTTGATGAGATTATCGACACTGCTAACCTGGCATATTTTGATGGGTGGAACCCAAATTGGAATTTGAAAGTTAAAGAAGGAAAACTCAAAGAAGTATATTCAAATCTTAAAAAAAATGAACATATTCAGGTATGGTATCGTGATAGTATACCTGATAGATTACATTACGGAACTAATACCAGAACTTATGATATTACCGTTGTTGCTAAACCATATTGGAGCATCTATTGGTCGTGGAAAATTGGTAATAATTTTGGCGCTCATGGTTACGATAATAATTTTAAGGATATGTATACAATCTTTTATGCTGCCGGTCCTGCTTTTAAAAAAGACTATGTAGCTTCTGAATTCGAGAATGTAAATATTTATCCATTAATCGCAGATATAATGAAACTTAAGCCAGCTAAAACTGATGGAAATATAGTTAATGTTGATAATATGTTGATTAAAAATAATCATCATTAACCTTTTAGGTTTTTTCTTCCTGAAAGGTTGGTAATAGATTAATTAGATAATTTAAAACCAAGTATAATGAGAAATTTTACGATTATAATTTTATTAATCTTTGTTCAATTTAAAATCACCGCTCAAAACAATCTTCTTCAATCGGGACCTATGGTTGGTTACTCTGAAATGTTGGAAGTAGCACTTTGGGTTCAAACGAACGATGTTGCTAATGTTAATATTGCTTATTGGCCTGTGGATTATCCTAATAATAAACACTTTACAAATACTGTTTTAACTGAAAAGGATAAAGCATTTACAGCTTTGCTTATAGCCGACACATTGGAACCGGGTAATAAGTATAAATATGAACTTTTATTTAATAATAAGGTTGTTGACCTTCCGTATGCAACAACATTTCAAACTCAACCACTTTGGAAATGGCGAACCGATCCACCCAATTTTAGCTTTGTTATGGGTAGTGGTACTTATATTAACGAGGAAAAATATGATCGTCCGGGTAAGGGTTATGGTGATGGATACCAAATATTTAACAGTATGGTTAAACTAAATCCTGATTTTATGATTTGGCTTGGCGACAATATTTACTTGCGTGAACCTGATTGGAATAGTAAAACAGGAATTTTCCACCGCTATACGCACACAAGATCACTACCTGAAATGCAGGCGTTTCTTGCATCGACTCATAATTATGCGATACTTGATGACCATGATTTTGGTCCTAACGACAGCGATAGAGGTTTTTGGAATAAGAATCAAACATTGGAGGCATTTGATATTATGTGGCCTAACCCCTCACACGGAGTTGGGAATATTGAAGGTGCTATTACCTCATTTCAATGGGGGGATGCTGACTTTTTCTTATTAGATAATAGAACCCATCGTTCTCCTAATCGAAGGAAAACGGGAGAAAGAACCCAGCTTGGAGAAGAGCAGCTACAATGGTTGGTAGATAATCTGGCGGCAAGCTATGCTACTTTTAAATTTGTAGTAATCGGTGGGCAAGTGTTATCAACATCTCCTACTTACGAATCGTATTCGAATTATGGGTTTGATGATGAAAGACAAAGGATTATAGATTATATATATGCCGAAAACATAAAAAATGTCGTTATCCTTAGTGGAGATGTGCACTTCTCTGAAATTTCGGTGCTGCAGGAAGATGGAAGGCCGACCATTTGGGATATCACAGCATCACCTTTAAACTCAGGAGTTAATATTTATGCTAAAGAAAAAGATAATAAACTACGTATACCTGAATCTGTAATAGTGGAGCGTAATTTTACCGAAATCAAATTAACTGGTACAGTTAAAGAGCGTAAACTAAATATAACCTTCTATAACAGCGATGGAGAGATTATTTGGGAATATGTAATTAATCGGGAGTAAGAACCTTCCAGATTGTGCAGCACCTGAAGGATTTGATATTTAAAGATTGTCAAGTTTGGCAATTTTATTAAGTAATAGATGATCGGCAATAACGAGAGCAGCCATTGCCTCTATAATTGGAACTGCACGAGGAACAACAGTTACATCATGACGCCCCTTTCCTTTAAGAATAGTTGAGTTGCCATCAGAATCTATAGTATTCTGATCTTTCATGATAGTAGCAATTGGTTTAAAAGCTGCTTTAAAGTAAATATCTTCACCATTTGAGATGCCACCCTGAATTCCGCCGGAATTGTTAGTACTAGTATGTACTCTATCTCCTTCATTAACAAAAATATCATTATGTGCTGAACCTTTCATCTTTACAGAACTAAAACCAGACCCTATTTCAAAACCTTTTACAGCATTTATACTCATTATTGCTTTTGCAAGATCAGCACTTAATTTATCAAAAACCGGCTCGCCTAAACCTATTGGCGTATTCTTTATTACACAAGTAATCTCACCACCTAATGTATCTCCTTGCTCACTTGTAATTTTTATTGCTTCAAGCATTTTTTCTGAAGTATTCTTGTCAGGACATCTAACTTCTGAATCCTCAGTAGTAGCTAGATCTAATTCCATGTATTGACTATCTACAGAAACGGAGCCAATACTATTGACATAAGCAACTATTGAAATTCCGAATTTAGCCAATAACTGTTTTGCCAGTGCTCCTCCAATAACCCGGGATATTGTTTCTCGTGCAGAAGATCTTCCTCCCCCTCTATAATCTCTGATACCATATTTATTATCATATGTAAAATCGGCATGTGAAGGTCGGTATACTTCTTTAAGGTGGTCGTAATCTGATGAAATGTAATCTTTATTTCGAACAATAAAGGCAATTGGGGTTCCCAACGAATAATTATCTATTATTCCTGATAAAAATTCAACTTCATCCGGCTCATCCCTACTACTAACAATCGATGATTGACCAGGGCGTCTTCTGTTAAGATCTTGCTGCACTAATCTAAAATCAATTTTTAATCCAGCGGGTAACCCATCTAAAATACCACCAATACCTTTACCATGAGATTCACCAAATGTCGACAGTATTAACACTTTCCCGATCACATTTCCTGCCATTACTTTGCGTTAACTTAATAATTGTATAATTTTGTAAAATTAATCAATTATTTTAAGTTTAAAAAAAGTGAATAATACGTTTCTAAAACTTGGCTTTCTAATTTTCATAAGTATAAATGTTTCAGTACTTTCAGGCTGTTTTAGCTCAGGTGAGAGTTTCCCTTATTACTCAATTTCTGATGAGTTTGCAGAATACTGCTGGTATGAAGCAGGAAGTAGTTGGTCATATCAAAATGACAGCACTTTGGTAGTTGAATCAATTGTTATTGACGAAGTAGATGAAACAATAAGATTTAATCCGGAGGGTGTTGAATATAACTATCAAGCTGTTGATATGTATTTGTTTACAAATAATTTGGGCTTTACAAAACTCGAAATAACAGCAGGTTATTATAAAGCTGATCCTGGTGAAATGAACTCACTGTTTCGACTGTATAATGATGATGGTACTTATCAACTTATTTTTAGTCCCCAATATGCTATAGGTGAAGAAATTGGTTTAGGTGACAACATTGGAACTTATTCAAATCTTGAGATTATAGATAATCTGGAGCTGCTTGGCAATACCTATATTGATGTGTATCACTCTAGACTAATTATAGAAGTTGGAACCAATATTGAATATAATTATTGGATAGCTAAAGACTACGGTCTTATTAAATCGGTAACATCAGTTGATGGTCAAACTATTTCATTAAGCTTAAAAACAGCTAATTTAGTAGCACATTAATAAGGCACTTTTTCATAGGTATTTAAGGAATCAATAGTTACTTTCCTATGTGTTAAGCAATTTGAGTCTGGCCTTCAAACTTTCAATCTCGTTTTTAGCTTTGTCAATTTTTTGTTCAAATTCTTCTTTCAGTTTATTTGATTGTTTTGAATTAGAAAAGAAACCAATATTATTTTCCCATACTGACAGATCTTCATTAATTGATCTAATTTTTCCGGAAATATAGGTTCGCTCTTTTGACAATCTACTATTAGCATCTGGTCCACTCTTCAGGATATCAATCTTATTTTTAAATTCATCAGCTGAAAGCTCCGATTTATTAACATCCATTTTTTCAATTAACTCATCAATTGCTGCTTTATAGTTTGTCTGTATTTTCTCTTTTTCCTTAAATGGCACAAAGCCAATTTCGATCCATTGCTTCTGAAAATCTTTAAGAGCATTAAGGTTCATTTTTTTATCTTTCCCAACTTTGTATGCAGCTATTGCGTTAACAAGCTCTATCTTTTTTTGTAGATTTTCATCTTCAACAGAATGGATATTTTTAAAGTGTTCAGATTTTCTTTTAAAGAAATCATCACACGATGCTCTAAATCTTTTCCAAACCTTATCAGAATATTTACGGGGAACAGGGCCTATTTGTTTCCAATCTTTTTGAAGTTTAATTAGTTCACGAGTTGTACTACCCCAATCACTACTATCTTTAATTGACTCAGCTTTTGAACAAAGGTCTAATTTAAGGTTGTAATTATTTACTTGTTGTTCTTTTAATTCATTAAGATATTCTCTTTTAGAATTAAAAAATGAATCTAACGAACTTTTAAAGGTTGACCATACTTCATCATTTTTGGCTTTTGGAGCACGTCCAATGGTCTTCCATAGCTTAAGCAGTTCATTCATTTTATCAGTTTTCTGCTGCCATCCCTTTAGTGTGTCAATGGAATCTGAAACAATTTCTTCTGCTTTTTCACAAAGGACAAGCTTTGCCTCAAAATTTCCTTGTTGCTGGTTTTGAAGTTCTTTATAATAGTCCTTACGACGAAGGTTAATTTTATCGGTTATTCCTTTAAACCTATTCCAGATATCTTCTTTTACATTAGATGGAACAGGGCCTATTTCGCGCCATTTATCATGATAGTGCTGTAAGAGTTTAAATGATTTAAGAATTGACTTCTCTACAATAAGCTCCTCAACCTTCTCACAAAGGGCAACTTTTGCTTCAAGATTCTTTTTTAAATCAAGATCACGAAGTTCATTATTTATTCTAACTTTATCAAAAAATTTCTCCACTAGAAAGTGATAGCTTTGCCATAAGTTTCTGAGCTCTGAAGCTGGAACCATGCCTATTTCTTTCCACTTATCCTGTAGATTTTTAAACTCATCGTATGTTTTCTTGAGTGTTTCTTCTGAATTAATCAATACTTTGAGCTCTTCTAGCAGATCATATTTTAATTGAAGGTTAACTAGTTTTTGTTTTTCCAGATCCTTAGAGAATCTAGATTTATTGTGTTTGTATATACTAATAGCTGCATTAAATCTTGTCTCAAGCGGATCTTCATTATGAACAAAATCTTCTTCCTTACCACCTGACGAAATAAAATCATGCAGTTCGTTTTCTTTATCTTCCTTGTTGCGATGATAAAATGCAGAATTTATTCTTGCAACCTGAGATTTAATTAGTGAAATATCTTTCTGTTGAACGACTTCCTCAATAATATCAACTAACTCTTGTTTATTAAGATGTTCATAATCAATATCATCATTTAATTCAGTATGTGCTATAGTGTCAGCTTTATCTCGCAGCAGATTTATTATGCATAATCTTTCGGCATCATTAATTTGCTTAACCTCCAAAATCTTATCTTCATCTAACACTGAATCAGACACCACATTACTGTCAGTAATGTCATCAGAAACTTCAGTTACTGTTTCATCCTTAATCATTTCAATAATACTACTTTTGTCAGTATCTGAAATTTGTGACTTCCTTACAGTTTCTGTCTCTTTTACTGGTTTAGCATCTTCAGTTTTATTATTCAGCATTTCAACAATACTACTTTTTTCAACATCTGAAATTTGTGACTTCCTTACAGTTTCTGTCTCTTTTACTGGTTTAGCATCT
>CAYWRM010000016.1:0-81044 GCA_964460905.1 uncultured Lentimicrobiaceae bacterium | reverse complement strand
ATCTGAAATTTGTGACTTCCTTACAGTTTCTGTCTCTTTTACTGGTTTAGCATCTTCAGTTTTATTATTCAGCATTTTAACAATACTACTTTTTTCAACATCAGATATTTGCAAACTACTTTTTACTTTGGATTTATTTGTAGTTTTCATATTTTCAGCAGTTTCAGTACTGCTTACTGTCTTCTCATCCTGAATTGTTGAATTAACAACTTGTTCAGAATTTTGATTAGTTTGATCTTTACTTTCCATTATTTATTACTTTCATTATATCCGATAAGTTCAATAGAGAACCACGGTTCATAGATTTAAATATAAGCTGCCAAACGCAGGTTGTTATGACCGCAAATTTAGCAATAAAACGATATAAGAATCAAGTTTTAATTCAAAACACTTGTTTATCTACTTAAGCGTGACTTATTAAAAATAAGAAATCCCAAATTTAAAAGAAAACTGACTTTGCTACCAGGCTTTTCAATATAAACTACTGATGCACTTAGTACGCCAAATGGTGGGCGGTATATTAGTTGGGCAGATCCGAGAAAATATTGATAGCTGAGTGGTGCACTCAAATATGCATTATTTTCTGAGTCTTTAAGTAGTTTATTATAAGGAACATAATAGTAGCCATTTGCTATAAAATCAAATTGCTTATAAAAATTGTAAGCAAATGTGGCGCCAATTCCACCATAATTGTTGGCTCTATAATTTTCAAGAAATAGTGTTTTCATTATTGGAATCGGTTCGTATGGTGATGCCAATAATAAGCTTGAAATATAACTGTTCAATAAAGGTTTAGATGATATGCCTAATTCAGAAGATAAACCTGCAGAAAGTTTATGTGTTATTCTAAAATATTTAATATAGCGTAAGGATAGTGCAAAATAATTGAGGTTTTGTGTTAACTCTTTTTCAGGAGTTTTTGCAGAGCCCATAGTATATTTCTCATAACCTGTGTAGTAACTAAAGCTAGCAAAGAAATATTGACCTTCTGTAGCAAATTCTTTTCTATTTAAACTATTAGATTCATACTGAATGAAAGGGGAAAGAAAGTAAAAATTTGAAACATCCGCGGTGTCTGATCTGGTAAAATAATTATCTTGATAATATTGAAAATGTGCATTAATATTTGCTATACCGGTACTTGATTCACCTGAAAACCCAACAGGAATACCGACAGAGAATTCAAGAAAATTTTCATCGGATATTATATATGCAGGAAACTCATCCTCAAAATAATATCGGGCATTACTAAAATAATTTTTACGAGAAGCCAAGAAATTCATTTTAATAAAGTATGGCAAAGCACCTGGGATCTCAATTTTTCCCATAGTTGAAAAACTATTATAGAATGTTCCAAAATAGGAGCCTACGCTTACGCTTTTTGCTGACTTGCCAAGATATTTATAACCAAACTCTATAAACCCTTCATTAACACCTGTTGATGAAATATATCCACCAAGACTCAAATTAAAGGGTTCCGATTTTTTTATGACCAAGTTCAAATCAAATTTTCCAGTTGCGCTATCAAACTTCATCTCAGGATAAATGTTTCTAATATTTTCATTTGCCAGAAGACAAGCATAAAAGTCGCTAAACTTATTCATATCATTATAACGTGCTGGATCGCCAATAAGCTTTAAGAAATAATGATTTTGTTTTTCACTAACGCCTGATACCGAAACATTCCCAATTTTTCTTTTTGGCAAGCGAGCTTTGAACTTTGCTCTTTTTTCAAATGCTGAAGCATTGTGATTATATGGTTCTATTCTATCAATTATTTTAGTCATCATGCGGTTTGCTGCCACATAACCGCTATCAATATAATCATCAATTTTTGAGAAATGAAATATTGACTCTTCACCTGTTATAGTTTCAATTACCAACCCAAGAACCGAATCAATTTCAAAATCGGCTTTAGCCATTAACATGCTCTGCATTAGTGATATGGCGTCATCAGGGTTTGGCGATGAAAAATTATTAACGGCTTTGCTTCCAATAATTAAATCAGGGCTAAATTCATTAACAGCTGTTCTTACCGGAAAATTATCGTACATGCCCCCATCAAAATACACAACCCCATCAATATTTATGGGTCTCACAAAAAAAGGGAAAGTTATTGATGCTCGAACAGATTTTGCAAGATTACCATGGTCGAAAGCTATAAGTCGGCTTGAATCAATATCAGCTGCCACACAACGAAAGGGAACCATAAGGCTATCGAAATTATTATCAGAAATTGCTGATGCTCCCGAAAAATATTCCATTAATGCATAATCAATCTTTTGAAAATTGTAAACACTTAAAGGCAGCCGAATATTAAATCCCTTATCTACGTTAAATGGAAAATTTACAAATGAAGCATCCGGTTCATTTCTTTGATAAAAACAAGTGCTGTTAATATTGCTTTCTTTTGATATATTCAAAAATTCAGAATTAGATAAGATTAACCGTATTTCATCGGGCGAATAACCCGAGGAATACAAAGCTCCTATTAATGACCCCATTGAATTTCCCACAATATAATCAATAGGTATATTATTCTCTTCCAGAGCCTTAAGAACACCAATATGTGCATATGCTTTAGCAGCACCCCCACTTAAAACCAAGGCAACAGTTTGCGATGACAAATAGAAAGGGAGTACGATTAAAACAAATATTATTGTATTTTTAAAGTATCTATACATTAACAAATTTAATATTACGAATATACAAAATGCAGAGCATAAAAAAGCCTGTTATAAAAAATAACAGGCTTTATACAATATTATTGTATTTTTAAATTATGCTTTTGATAGCGCATGATCAAGGTCAGCAATAATATCTTCAATATTTTCAATACCTATTGACAAGCGAACTAAACCATCAGTTATACCAGCACTTTCGCGTGCTTCTTTTGATAATTTTGAATGTGTCATTGATGCGGGGTGCTGAATAAGAGTTTCGATACCGCCTAACGAAACAGCAAGAAGTGCCAAATGTACATTGTTCATTACCTTTTTTCCGGCACTATAACCACCTACTACACCAAACGAAATCATTGCTCCAGGACCATCCATTTGTTTTTTTCCTAATTCGTATTGTGGATGAGATTTTAATCCTGGGTATTTTATCCATTCTACTTTAGGATGAGCCTCAAGATAATCAGCTACTTTAATTGCATTCTCTTGCGCTTTATCTATTCTTATCGATAAAGTTTTCAGGCCTCTACGTGTAAGCCATGCTTGATGAGGATCCATATTAAATCCAACATTTACCATTATATATCTTAGTTTGTCATATAGTTCTTTTTCTTTGGCAACAACCATACCTCCTACAATGTCAGCGTGTCCGTTTATGAATTTAGTCATTGAGTGTAATACTATATCAGCACCTAAGTCTAAAGGGTGTTGTATATAAGGGCTGCAAAATGTATTGTCGACACAAACAATAATACCATGCTTATGTGCTAATTCTGTTGCTGCTCTGAGATCAGTAATTCCAATTGTAGGATTAGCCGGTGTCTCAAGATAAAGCAATTTAGTATTTGGTTTAATTGCTTTCTCTATATTACTTATATCTGTAGCATCAACATAATCAAATTCAACGCCAAGTTTTGGATATAGGTTTTCCATAATTCCACGTGAGGGTCCATAAACAGAATTATGACTTATCATATGATCACCTTGCCCTAGCATAGTAAGGTATACAATATTTACAGCTGCCATTCCTGATGAAGCAGCAATACCTCCAAAACCATTTTCAAGTTCTGCAACAGCTACCTCAAGTTCTTCAAGATTTGGATTGCCAATTCGTGTATATATGTATCCTTTTTCTTCTCCTGAAAAACAACGAGCACCATGCTCAGCATCTCTAAAACTAAATGTTGATGTTTGATAAATTGGTGTAACTGCACTGCCAAGTGGGTCAGGAACGCTACCCGCATGAACTAATTTTGATGTAAATCCACTATTCTTTGTATCCATTTTATAATTGATTATTTATAATTTATAATTTGTGTGACTTATGGTTTGAAACTTTTCAGCTTTCTAGTTTATTACTAATGATGACAATAATTTTGGCCAAATTTCATATCTCCGTTAATAAAATCTTTAGCCAGATTATCAGGTGAGTCAACTTCTACACCAACATAAACATTAATACCATTAGCATAAAGAATTTCCACTGCTTTTGGACCAATACCTCCAACGAGAATATCTGTAACTTTTTCAGCAGCAAGCCATTTAGGAATTGTGCCTTCTGAATGTGTTGGTGGCTCAAGGGTGTATTTTTTGTTTATACTATTACCTTCAATCTCAAAAAAATAAAATTCTCTACTATGCCCAAAATGATGAGATAGTGTTCCATTGTCTGTTGGAAATGCAAGTTTCTTCATTGTATTAGTTATTTACGTTTACTTAAAATTATTTTATGGTGTGCCGAATGTTCGCGTACCATTCTAATGTCACAACTAGGACATAGGAGACTGCTACATGGAACACCGGGTTCATGCGGAATTTTAAGATCACATTTTGGGCAAATGCAACTACCCTCCATACTTCTCATATTTCCGCCATGCTTTTTTCTTTTCATATTTTGACTATCAGGCCAGTTTCCTGAATCCTGAATTGCTGATACTGTATTGTTACCACATACAGGACATGTTTGGTGATTTTGTAATGAGTGATTCTTAATCTTAAAGACCGAACTACATTGATTACAATAATACCAAAGTTCTCTAAAAACTACATCACCGCCTTCGATGGATATGCTTTTATTTTCTACAAAAGCTTTTGCAACTTTTTTTCTCGCCGAATCATATATTCTGGTAAATGTAGGTCGAGAAACCCCAAGCCTTTTTGATGATGCGAGTTGAGTGAGCCCTTCGTAATCACTTAATCTTATTGATTCATATTCTTCCAAATAAAGAATTACTACTTCATTGGGATTATAATCTCCATTTTTTGGTACAAAACCTGTAACTATCGGGGGTTCTTCGAGTTGTCGGTTGCGTTTTGGTCGGGGAGACATATATTCTTATAATTTAAAACTGCAAAAGTATTGAACAAATGTTCAAAATGCAAGGAATTTGCAAAATAGTATTATAGTAAAAGAAAGGTTAGGTAGATTCTTTAGAAATTTTCTGGTTTTGTGCCTATTTTATTAATTAAAATGGCCAGAAACTATTATCATTCCATATTTGTTCCTTCAAATCTTCATTGAGTTTATGTAATAAGTGATGATGTGTTTTTTCCCAATCTGCCAGCATTTGATACATTTCTTTTTCATTAGAGTCGGTTGCTTCTTTTGCCCGGCTTGAGTATACTTCGATGGCGCGATTTTCAAAATCAATTGCAGCTGAAATAGCAGCAGCTTCAAATCCGGCAGCAGAAATTTCACTTTTAACCTTTTCGGTTAAAATTTCCACAGCAGTATCATCTTCTTCAGGATGCTCTTCTACTTTTAAAAACTGACTATGATTAGCATAGTTTTTAAACTGTTTCACTAAAAAATTAATATGTTCTTCCTCTTCTTCAGCCATCATTTCAAAAATCTTTTGTGCTGATTTGCTCTCACTTTGGCGTGCTGCCTGTGTGTAAAAAGCTTTACCTCTGCGTTCTAATAAAATTGCTGTTTTTAGAACGTCAATTGTTTTATCATTTTGTTCCATGAATTATAAATTTTTGTACAAAGTTAGAATTTATAACGATATGCATCGCTTAACAAGAGTGCTTTTTGAATAAAAATTTAACAATAGTTATAAATATCCTATCTTAAAAATATTTCTGATCTATCCAAATATGTACATTTGTCTAAAATCAAAATGTAATGCCAAAAGATCATATCCAAAATATTAGAGAATTACTCGAAAAGGAGGGTTATCCTAATGATAATCAAATTATACCACTTCCCACATCGGGTTCGAACAGGAATTATTACAGAGTTGTTTTTTCAGGAAATTTCGAACCATCTACTCTAATTGCTTCATACAATAGTGATATAAATGAAAATATAGCACATTTATCATTTACAGTGCATTTTGAATCACTCGAATTAAGTGTTCCACAAATATATACACGTGATAATAGCTATAAATATTTCTTAATGCAAGACCTTGGGGATATTACGTTATTTGATATGCTGAGTGTAAACAGAACTAAGGCACTTGAATATTACAAGAAAGCAATTGTGGATTTAGTAAAATTTCAGACCGAAGGAATATTAGGATTGGATCTTGATGTTGCATATCCAGTTAAGAAATTTAATAAGCGTTCGGTAATGTGGGATTTGAACTATTTCAAATACTACTTTGTAAAACCACATGATATTAATTTTGATGAAAATATTTTGGAAGATAACTTTGAGAAATTTACAGATATTCTTCTAAGCTCTGAGTTGGATTATTTTAACTATCGCGATTTTCAATCCAGAAATATCATGATTCATAAAGATAAACCATGGTATATTGATTTTCAGGGAGGACGGAAGGGACCGTTACAATACGATTTAGTCTCACTATTATATCAGGCAAAAGCAAACCTTGGTGATGAGACCAGAGATTTGCTTTACAATCATTATATAGATATTTTAAATTCAGTGTTGCCTGGAAAACAGTCGATGTTTGAAGAAAACTTTACTTACTTTATTTATTTCAGGTTAATGCAAGTAATGGGCGCTTATGGTTTTAGGGGACTTGTTCAACGCAAAGCTCACTTTCTTCAAAGTATACCGCTAGTAATTAGCTCTTTGTCGAACCTACTACAAAAATCTCCTCTTAATGCAAAATTCACCGAGATCAATAATATTTTTAAGCAGATATTATCGTTAAGCTATTCTGATGCACCTATTAAGAAAAATGGCTTAACTATAAATATTAATAGCTTCTCATATAAGAAAAAGGGAATTCCTGTTGATATTTCAGGGAATGGGGGAGGTCATGTATTTGATTGTAGAAGCTTGCCTAATCCTGGAATAATCCCCGAGTTAAGAGATTATACAGGGTTGCAGCAGCCAATTATTGACTACCTTGAAAATCAAAAAGAAGTTAATGATTTTTTTATTAATGCAAAAGCAATTGTTGATCACAGCATAAGTAACTATATTGAAAGAAATTTTAATAATCTTCAGATAAATTTTGGCTGTACCGGAGGAAGACACAGGTCGGTTTTTAGCGCATCAAAAATTGCAGAACATATAAATAATAAATTTCCTGATGTTAATGTTGTGATTAGACATATGGAAATAGATGATTAAAATAAAATTGTAAACGGAGCTCTTCAGGTTGTATTTTTAATAACAAACTTTAATTACAGAAAAAAGGATGAAAGCCATAATACTTGCAGCGGGACTAGGGTCGAGATTGAATGAACTAACTGAAAATAAGCCAAAAGCGCTTATTGAAGTTAACGGCAAAACCATGTTGGAAGGCGTTATTCAAAACCTAAAGGCACAGGGAGTTAATGATTTCCTTATTAACATTCACTATTTGGGGCAAAGTATAATTGATTATTTAAATAACAATGATAATTTTGGTGTAAATATTACTATTTCTGATGAGCGTGAGCAACTTCTTAACACAGGAGGGGCTATATTAAAAGCAAAGAATTTTATAGCAGGTAATGAGCCCGTACTGGTTCATAATGTTGATATTGTTTCGTATATTAGTATTAAAGATTTACTAGTTTACCATAATAGTAGTAATAGTATAGCAACTCTTTGCGTTAGAAAGCGCGATTCAGAAAGGGGATTACTATTTAATAGGAGCATGCAACTTGTTGGTTGGACAAATTTAGAAAACAATGAATTTAAATGGGTTAATAAAAAGCAGATGAATTATTACATATTTGCTTTTAGCGGAATTTATATGATTGCACCAAATTTTACAGACCTGATAAATAATACGGGATCGTTTTCAATAATTGATGCATGGTTAGAAATCGCTATTAATAATTTAATATCAGGATGGGTTGATTCATCACCAATATGGCACGACCTTGGAACGATTGAAAAAATCAAAGATGCTGAAAATAAGTGAAAGTGATTAAGCTGTAAAAGGAAAATAAATAGATTAATGTGTAATCACATAGTAATTACATACAACTAAATAAAAATTGTGAAAAAATTTCTTAGTGAAGCTGCCGAAAAGATAATTAACAACGGGCAAATTGGAGCACGGTCGGTTGTTATATTACCAAACCATCGGTCCGGAGTTTTTCTTAAAGAAGAAATAAAAAAACTATCGCTTAAAAGTATTTGGCTGCCTGAATTTTTTACTATTGAAGAATTTATTCAAAAAGCATCAGGGTTAACAAAAGCCGATAATATTTCACTTTACTTTGATCTTTTTAAGATTCACCAAAAAATAGCCGGGAACGATGCAAAAACAATTGATGAATTTTTAACGTGGGCACCAATCATGCTTTCCGACTTTAATGATATTGATAACTCCATGGCAAATGCCGAAGAAATTTTCAAGCAACTTTCGGCGATAAAAGCAATGCAACAATGGAATCCTGATGGGCGACCTTTAACTCAACTACAAGAAAACTATATCCACTTTTTTCAATCACTTTTCGACTATTATTCTGAACTTCGTAACAATATAAATTTAACAAGTTGTGGTTACCAGGGGTTTATTAGCAGGTATCTTGCTGAAAATATTTCTTCATTACTTGAAAAAAGATCTTGGAATAACTTTATTATAGTCGGCATTAATGCACTTCAGGAAGCAGAAATAAGGATTTTTGATTTTATAGTTCGTAATTATAGCACAGATTTTATTTGGGATGTAGATAGTTACTATTTCTCAAAAAATGGTAAGTTAAATAATCAGCAAGATGCCGGCAAGCATATTAGAAGAGTTATAAATCGATTGAAAATTAATGAGCCAGATAACATTGGAGATAATCTAAGTACATCTAAAAAAGAAATAAAAATATTAGGGGTGCCGAAAAGTATTGGTCAGGCAAAATTTATTGGTCAGGAGCTACAGTATCTTAAAAATACTGATGCTGAATATTCTATTGATGAAAATGATAGCTCCTTAATAAACACTGCAATTGTACTTGCTGATGAAAAGTTTCTAATGCCTGTTCTTAATTCGCTTCCTTCAAAAAATGCTGATGATAAGATTTCTTTAAGTTATAATATAACCCTTGGCTACCCTTTGAATAATAGCTCGGTTGAACATCTTTTTAATATTTGGATAGATATAATAATTGCAGAATCACAAAATGAAGGAAGAATTTACACAACATATTTAATATCATTGCTTACTAATCCAATAGTTAAACATCTGTTAGATGAAAAAGTGGGGGATTTATTAATTAAACATTTGATTAGTGAAAATATTGCACTGGTAACTATCAGGGAACTAGAGAATTGGTTTTCTGATTCAAAAAAAAATAGTTATCATATTCTATTAAAAATATTACATGTATATAAAAAAACCAATACTATAAAAGTTTTAAAAAGTTTTATTGATATACTTTACTCTGCCGTAGCAAATAACAATAATATCAATAAACTGTATAAAGAACAGGTAGGACAACTAATTAAAATTCTTAGCAAGTTATTGTGGTTTAGTAAACAAAATGAAGGTATTATAAATTTTCAGGCAATTAAAAAAATTGGACATCAATTAATAAGCCAGAGCAATATCAGCCTTGTTGGAGAGCCATTACAAGGAATACAAATAATGGGTATGCTCGAAACCCGTAATCTTGATTTTGAAAATATATATATTCTCTCAGCTAATGAGGGAATTATCCCTAAAGCAGATAATCTGGATTCATTTATCCCAATGGATATAAGAAGTGAGTATAGTCTGACTCTGCCATCAGAAAAATCGGAAATATATGCTTATCATTTTTATCGACTTTTACAACGTGCCAAAAATATAACACTACTTTATAATTCAGATGCTGATAAACTTGGTGGAGGTGAAAAAAGCAGGTTTATATTACAAATTGAAAATGAGTTATCAAAAATTAACCTTCAAATTAAAAAGACCAATAAAATTATAGTTACTGCTATATCGCAAGCAGGTGAGCAAAAAACACAAAAAGGATTACTTATTATTGAAAAAAATAAAGTAATTCAACAAAAGTTGGTTAATCTAGCATTAAGTGGCTATTCACCTTCATCACTAAATAGTTATATAACTTGCCCGTTAAAATTCTACTTTGGAAATATATTGAGGTTAGCTACTACTAATAAAATAGAACAATCGGTTGAGGCTAACACATTTGGCACTGTAGTTCATGGAGTGTTGGAGGAAATTTATGAGCAGTTTACAGGTAAAGAAATTAATCCGGAAATAATTAAAAATCAGCTGCCAACGATAACACGATTACTATCAAAAGAATTCAGTAAGTACTATAAAAATGGCACCTTGAGTTCCGGGCGCAACCTTTTGATATATGAAGTAGCCAAAAATTATATTAATAACTTTTTAAGGTGGGATATTAAAAATATTTCGCAGCAACCTACAATACTTCAAAGTACTGAGTATAAAATTATTACCAGCATTAACCAAAATGGTGTAAAGATAAATTTTAAAGGAATTATAGATAGAATTGACCGAAGAATGGTTGACGGTACAATCCGAATTATCGACTATAAAACAGGTAGAGTGTTACCTGGGGATTTGGTAGTTAAAAATATAGAAGATTTAACTACTGACCCTAAATATGCAAAGGCTTTTCAGGTGATATATTATGCTTGGTTATACAGTCGGCATCAGCATGCTGAAAAACTGGAAACCGGTATAATCAGTCTGCGTAGTTTATCGGGAGGTTTTATTCCGTTAATCCTAAAAAACATCTCTAATGTTAACGATTATTTTGTTGAATTTACAGAAACAATTCTGAAAATAGTTAATGAAATAGCTGATGAGGAAATACCTTTTATGGCCACAAATGACACAAAGCGATGTGTTTGGTGTGATTACAAATCTATTTGCAATCGTTAAAAAAAAATTGCACTTGTAAAAATAATCACCATCCTATTTTTTTTATTAGTAAAAACAATTATTTTTGCTATAATAACATTTGTTATTATCACCAAAATTGAATCTAATATGGTTATTGAGAAGTACAACATCCTGCTGGTTGACGACCGTCCGGAAAATCTAATCACTCTTGAAGGAATCCTTGATAGTCCTGAATTGAACATTCATACTGCAAATTCTGGTAATGAAGCTCTTGGAATGCTTCTTGAAAATGATTATGCACTTGTTTTAATGGACGTACAAATGCCTGGAATGGATGGTTTTGAAACTGCTGAAATTATGCGCAGTAACGATAGAACAAAGCAAATTCCAATAATATTTGTAACTGCAATAAGTAAACAAAGGAGACATATTTTTAAAGGCTATCAAGCTGGTGCCGTTGATTATTTATATAAACCACTCGACCTCGAGATACTTAAAAGCAAGATAAAAGCTTTTATTGAATTTTTTAAGCATAAAACTGCTCTGGAAAAAACCACTAAGCAGCTTAAAAAAACAATAGAAGATCTTGATAGTGCTAAAAACGTTGCAATAAATGCAACAAATACAAAAAGCTTATTTTTAGCATCAATGAGCCACGAGATAAGAACACCATTAAATGGCATTATTGGTATGGCAGACCTGGGTTTAATGGATTCTGATTTATCAGATCAACAAAAAGACAGACTGGAAGACATTAAAAAATCTGGAGAGACTCTTTTGGAAATAATAAATGATATTCTTGATATTTCGAAAGTGGAAGCAGATGCACTTGAACTTGAGGAAATTGAATTCAGCTTGGGTGAGCTAATAGAAAGAGTGTTTAACACAATTGCCATAAAAGCAATTGAAGGACAAAATGAATTAATTTGTGATATTGACTCTGATATTCCTGATATTATTATAGGCGACCCGTTAAGGTTAAAACAAATTTTAATAAACTTACTTAACAATGCAATAAAGTTTACCAAAGAAGGTGTTATTGAGCTCTCAATTAAGGTGCTGGAAGATATCGAAGAACAGCTACGCCTTGAATTTTGCATTAGTGACACTGGCATCGGCATGTCAAGTGAAATGATCGAAAGGCTGTTTACTACTTATACACAAGCTGATGTTTCTACAACCCGTACACATGGCGGAACAGGACTAGGATTAAATATTTCTCAAAAGCTTGTGAAGCTTATGGGAGGAACAATTAGTGCAAAAAGCGAAATTGACCATGGAAGCAGTTTTACATTTAGCCTAAATCTTCTTTCAGGTCAACAAGCTGATGAAAAGCCTATAAGTAAGCGACTTGCAAAATTTGATGATTTCAATATTTTAATTATTGATAACAATAAAAATGCGGGAGATGTACTTTCAAATATATTTGGATCATATGGTTTAAAAAATAAATTAACATTTTCATTTGATGAAGCTGTTAAGCTTTTAATGAAAGAATCATTTAACCTGATTTTTATAGATTTCAGATTAAATGGTATAACTGGAGATCAAATTTTAGATAAATTAAATAAAAAATTTCCCGGCAATAAATTTGATATAGTATTCATGTCTCAAATAAAATCATCAATTGATGTAGATAGACTTAAAAAAACGAAAAATTGTGATTTTATTACAAAACCAATATTGCAAACTAAAATAAAAGCATTCTTTGATAAAAAATACGGTGTTGCAGATAAAGTGAAGCCAAAAGATGCTGAGGCAAGCACCAATAAAACAAACAGTTCGAAATTGGCAAGGATTTTAATTGCTGAAGATCAAATAATTAACATGAAAATTGTAACTCAACTTCTAATAAGAAAAGGTTGGGAGGTTGTGCCTGCTGAAAATGGTAAGGTTGCTGTAGATATTTTCAAGCAAAACCAAAGCAACATCGACATGATACTAATGGATGTTCAAATGCCTGAGATGGATGGTTTTACAGCAACTGAAAATATTCGTGAGATTGAAAAAAAATCGGGAAAGCACATACCAATTATAGCTATGACAGCTTTTGCTATGAAAGGAGATAAAGAAAAATGCATCGCTGTAGGGATGGATCATTACATATCTAAACCGATTAATCCTGCTGAACTATACGAGGTTGTTGAAAAATATATTAATAGTAGTAGCTAAACCAGTAACTCTTAAATATTTACTTAGAACATATGAGTAACGACTTTCTTAATTATAATGAATCCTCCTCCTGGGAAAAACTTAAATTTTCATTAAGGTCGTGGAAATACCTTGGCGTTGGAAAATCATTGTTAATATGGTTTCTTGCAATATCTTTTATACCGCTTGCCACTGTTGGCTTTGTCAACTATTTAAATGCATATCATGGTCTTACTATTGTTGCTGATAAATCGTTAAATTCATCATCACAACTTAGGTTAAAATATCTAAATACATATTTCGACGGTGCCACAGATATACTAAAAGTGACCGCCTCATCTCATTCCAGGTTAAGTATATTTGAATCATTAGAATATGAGTATAGAAATAGTGAATTATCACTTAATGAATTTGTTAACACAAAAGAGTGGAAGACTGCAACAATTAAATTAAAAAATGAATTTGAAAAAATTATTTTAGAATACGACTATTATAATTTTCTTTTTGTTGATACAGATGGAAATGTATTGTTTTCAGTTAAAAACGAAAATGTATTAGGTCAAAACTTGTTCTCAGGAAATCTTAGAACTTCACTACTAGGTGAAACAGCAAGAAAATCACTTGAAACAGGTGCTACACTTTTTTCAGATCTTGAATTCTTTGATCCCAGCTATAATAATATCTCGGGGTTTTTTATTAAACCGGCGATTGACGAAAATGGACAAACTATAGGTTTACTTGTACTTCAAATTGCAACAGATGGATTAAATAGAATGATACAGCAGGAAGCTGGCTATGGAGAAACAGGTCAAGCCTTTCTTATTGGTGATGATATGTTATTACGATCAGCCACCCGATTTGGTGAAAAGGCTGATATTCTTAATAAAAAAATTGCCAATAAAAAAACTCGGGAGTGGAAAGATTACTTACTTCATTATGATGACATCGATTATTTAATCACCAATGAAATAAAAAATGGTAAAGTTTCAACCTATGATACTGATGAAGAAGGAAAATATGTGTTGGGAATTTACAGAACTATTGATGAACTTAAACCACTAGGTGTCAACTGGGCTCTAATTGAGGAAATTGAGCATACCGAAGCATTTGCCTACGCAAGAAGATTAAGTGATATTACTAAAATTTCATTTATTCTAACAATAATAATTGTTTTCTTCATTTCAATATTAGTTACACGATGGTTTGTTAACCCCATTAAACAACTGTCATCGTGGGGAAAAGAAGTTGCTGCAGGGAAGCTTGTTTCAAAAAATATTAAAGCTCCCCCAAACGAAGTTGGCGATATGCGCAATACTTTCAATAAACTTGTAAAATCTCTTACATCTTATGCTAATGTTGCACGAATGATGGCAAAAGGAGATTATAGCGATAATGTTGAGGTTCGAAGCAAAGATGATATTTTGGGCACTTCACTTAATCAAATGATCTCAAGCCTTAAATCGGTTGTAATGCAGGCAAATAAAATTGCAGAAGGGGATTACTCAACAGTTATTACACCAAGGAGCGAAAATGATAATCTTGGTAAATCGTTGTTTGTAATGACAAAAACGCTAAGAGAAAATTCTATTGAGATAGAGCAACAAGATTGGCTTAAAACCGGACTAAATCAGCTTGAGAGTACGATAAAAGGAAACAAAGATATTGAAGCACTTACTAATGGTATAATTACATATTTCTGTTCTTATTTAGGTGCTCAAATTGGGCTAATATATTTATATGAAAATAATAAACTGCATCTAAAGTCTTCATATTCACTTAAAAATAAAGATAAAGTCAAGATACGTGTTTTATCTCCAGGCGAAGGAATAGTTGGGCAATGTTTTATTGAAAAGAAACGTATAATTATTTCTGATAATACTGACGATAAACTGCCAATGTTTGATTATGGTGCAGGTGAGCAAAAGCTTAAACACTTTTTGGTTATTCCATTTGTTGATAACGAAAAAGTTATTGGTATAATGGAGCTGGGAATGATAAACGAATTGTCTGAAAATAAACTTAAATTTTTAGACATAGCAGCAAAAGATATTGTCGTATCTATTATCACTCTTCAATCACATATTAAAGTTCTTGAACTACTTGAACGAACACAAGAGCAGGCTAAAGAATTAGAGGTACAACAGGAAGAACTTCGACAAACAAACGAAGAACTACAGGAGCATACTAATGCTTTAAAAAGTTCGGAGGAAAATCTACAAGCTCAGAAGGAAGAACTTAAAGTAACCAACGAGGAGCTTGAAGAACGGACCAAAGCTCTTGAATTACAAAGAGATGCCATCAATAGTAAAAATAAGGAACTTGAAATTGCGCGTAAAGATATCGAAGACAAAGCCAACGATCTGGAACTTGCGAGTAAGTATAAATCAGAGTTTTTGGCTAATATGTCGCATGAATTACGAACTCCGTTAAACAGCATAATTGTGTTATCACAATTGATGGCCGAGGATAAGAAAGGACATCTTGATGATAAAGAGAAACAGTTTTCCAGTACCATTAATTCATCTGGTAACGATTTGTTAAATCTTATAAACGATATACTTGATTTATCAAAAGTTGAGTCAGGGAATATCGAATTACAAATTGACCGTCTTTACTTTGATGATCTCGAATCATATGTTACTACATCCTTTGATGAGGTAATGAAAGATAAAGGGCTCAAGATTAGCACAGAAATAAAGGAGGGTGTTCCTGAAAGTATATTAAGTGATTTACAACGAGTTCAGCAGATTATTAAAAACCTGTTTTCAAATGCAATCAAATTTACCAAATCGGGTGAAATTAGTATGATAATTAGTAAACCTGCTAAAAACACTAAATTTAGTAATCCTGATTTACAAGTCAATAATACAGTTGCAATATCAGTAAAAGATAGCGGAATAGGAATACCAAAAGAAAAACAAAAAGTTATTTTTGAAGCATTTAAACAAGCCGACGGGACTACCAGTAGAAAATATGGAGGTACGGGTCTTGGCTTAAGTATTTCTCAAAACTTCGCACAACTTTTGGGAGGCGAAATGAGGCTTCATAGTAAAGAAGGATTAGGGTCAACATTTACATTGTTCTTACCGTATAAATTAAGTTTGGATAGTAAAGAAGAAACCTCATCGGATGATCAGGTTAAAATAGTATTAGATAATACCAGGCCAGAGGAAATTGAAAATAAAATACCAACTGAAGTAATTGCCGACGAAAACAATCCTGTCGTAAAACAAAATAATAGAGATGTTATTGATGATACGAATAATATTTTTGAAAATGACAAAATTATTTTGATAATAGAAGACGATTATAATTTTGCTTCAGTTTTGTATAACCTGGCTCATGAGCATAATTTTAAAGCACTTATTGCATTGGATGGTGAAACAGGATTGCATCTTGCTGACTATCATAAACCCAATGCTATAATTCTCGATATAGGACTACCTGGTATTGATGGTTATGAAGTAATGAAACGATTAAAACAAAATCAAAGTACACGACATATACCTGTTCATTTTATTTCTGCGGTTGATTCTGATATCAAAGCATTTAAGATGGGTGCAATAGGTTATTTGACAAAGCCTGTTAAAAAAGAAGAAATTGACAATGTATTCGACAAAATTGAAGATATAATTTCAAAACCCATTAAAAAACTCATTATAGTTGAAGATGAAGAGATAATGAGAAAAAGTATAATTAATTTAATGAAGGGTGAAAATATTGAAATTACTGATGTAGAAACAGGGAAAGAAGCATTTGACAAAGTTTCATCTGAAGATTTCGACTGTATGATACTCGATTTAGGTTTAGGTGATATGACTGGCTTTGAATTACTTGATAAGTTCGAAAAGAATAAAGTTGCAACCGAACTCCCAATAGTAATTTATACAGGACGAGAACTTACTCATGAAGAAAATGATAAGTTAAAAAAATACTCCCAAAGTATTATTCTTAAAGGAGCCAGGTCGTTTGAAAGGCTACTGGCTGAAACAACTTTGTTTCTTCATCAAGTTGAATCAAAGCTGCCTGATAAGAAGAAAAAAATGCTTGAAAAGGTACACGGAAAAGGGGATACTCTTGAAGGTAAAACCGTACTTGTTGTGGACGACGATATGAGAAATGTATTTGCTATCAGTAGCCTTCTGGAAAGTTATGAAGTTAATGTTATTGTGGGTAGAAATGGAAAAGATGGTATTGAGAAGTTAAAAGGGAACGATAATATTGATCTTATATTAATGGATATTATGATGCCTGAGATGGATGGGTATGAAGCAATGAGATTGATACGTAAAGAAAAGAAATATCAGCAACTTCCAATAATAGCTTTAACTGCAAAAGCTATGAAAGAAGACAGAGATAAATGTATAGCTGCAGGTGCCAGCGAATACCTTTCAAAACCTGTTGAAAAAGATAAACTATTGTCATTACTTCGTGTATGGCTATATTAATTTTGCAGTTTTTTTAACATTTTTTTAACTGCCTAATAGTTTGCAAGACCTTGGGTAGTATTGAAGAAATTAAGTTGCGTATAAGAAATAAAAATAAATTTATTAATAGAATACAATTGATTGATAAGCCTAAAATACTAATTGTTGACGATAAAAAAGCTAACCTGCTTTCACTCGAAAATGCACTTGCTGACCTAGATGTAGAATTCGTGAGTGCCCTCTCGGGGTCAGAAGCACTTGAGTTGAGTCTTCAACATGAGTTTACGCTTGCTATTATAGATGTTCAAATGCCTGGAATGGATGGTTATGAAACAGTTGAACATCTCAAAAGTATAAAGAGAACTCGATATCTTCCTATTATATTTGTTTCGGCAGTTTATTCAGATGAATTTTATATCCGAAAAGGAATGGATGTTGGAGCAATCGACTTTATTATAAAACCCATTAGATCATTTATACTTGTTGGAAAAGTAAGAATTTTTATTGAATTATATAGTAAGCAATATCAACTTGAGAAACTACTTAAAGAAAAAGAAGCTTATACTATAGAACTCCAAAAAGCAAAAGAAAAGGCAGAGTATGCAACACAATCAAAATCAATTTTTCTAACAAATATGTCTCATGAGATCCGAACTCCTCTTAACGGAATAATCGGCATGAGTGAATTGCTATCAAAAACTAAACTTACACAGAAGCAAAAGGACTATCTCAATACCATTAGATGTTCAGGTGAAGATCTCACAATAATAATTAGTGATTTGCTTGATTTTTCTAGGATTGAAACACGACAATTAGAAATTGACAATATTCACTTTTCACTGAATGAAGAGATTGAGAACGTTTTTAAAGTATTAAAATTGAAAGCTGACGAAAAGAATATTAGGCTTAGTTTTAATATCAGCAACTATGTTCCTAAACACATTATATCTGATCCGGTAAGGATAAAACAAATTCTTATAAACATTGTTAATAACGCAATCAAATTTACCGAGAAAGGAGATGTAACACTTAAGGTTTCTGTTGATCATCAGAGTGATACAGAAGTTATATTAAGGTTTAAAATAACCGATACAGGCATAGGTATTGAGGAAGGTTTGCTTAATAAAATGTTTGAAGAATTTACGCAAGTTGACTCATCATCTACCCGAAAATATGGTGGTATAGGGTTAGGCCTTTCAATATCTAAAAAACTCACCAAATTAATGGGTGGTGATATTGGCATTAAGAGTAAGTTAGGGGTTGGCTCAATATCATGGTTTACTATTAAGACCAAAAAGTGTGAAAAGCCTTCTGAGAAATGCAACCATATAGATAATGTAGATTTACCTTCTGGGATAAAAATACTTCTGGTTGAAGATAACCTTATAAATCAAAAAGTGAGTTCTTTAATGATCAAACAAATTGGATATAGTTGTGATATAGCAAATAACGGAGAAGAGGCTGTAAAAATGCACAATGAAAAAGATTATGATATCATTTTTATGGACATACTAATGCCTGTAATGGATGGCATGGAAGCAACCAGTTTGATCAGAAACCAAGAAAAAAACAATAGTAGACGTAAAGCAAAAATTATTGCTTTAACTGCAAATGCATTTAGAGAAGATATTGAGAAATATCTGAATAATGGAATGGATTATCATTTAAGTAAGCCTCTAAAAATTAATAATTTAATCCAATTATTATCAATATTATACAATAAATAGAACAAAGCATATGAGTACAGATGCTGAGCTAAAAAATCAAACTGTTAATCTTGAAATTGATCTTTTATTAGAGGCGATCTTTATCAAATATGGGTATGATTTTAGAAATTACAGTAAAGCTCATATTAAACGAAGGTTATTATTCAGGTTATCAACTTCAAATCTTAAAAGCATCTCAGAAATGCAACATAAAGTATTACATGAGGCTGATTTTTTTGAAGTAATATTACGAGATTTATCAATTAATGTTACTGAAATGTTTCGCGATCCGGGATTTTATTTGGCACTTCGTAAGGAGGTAGTACCTGTGCTTAAAACTTATCCCTACATTAAAGTTTGGCATGCAGGATGTTCAACAGGTGAAGAAGTTTATTCTTTTGCTGTCTTATTAAAAGAAGAAGGACTTTATGATCGTACACAAATATATGCAACCGATTTTAACCGTAATGTTCTTGATATTGCAAAAAAAGGTATTTACCCCATTGATAGGATAAAAGAATTTACTGCAAATTATCAATCTGCGGGAGGAACACAATCATTCTCTGATTATTACATGGCCAATTATGATTCGGTTATATATGATCAATCATTAAAAAAGAATATGGTGTTTGCTGAGCATAATCTTGTTACTGATAGTGTGTTTGCTGAGGTGAATTTGGTGATATGTCGTAATGTGCTTATTTATTTTAACAAAGAACTACAAAACAGGGTTATTAATCTTTTTTATGATAGTCTGATTAATGGAGGTTATCTTGGTTTAGGATCGAAGGAAACAATTCAATTTACATCAAAAATCGATAAATTTGAAGTTATTAATAAAGAAGAAAAAATATATAAAAAGAAGATAGTTAAAATATAATTATACAACAAATAACGTATAACTATCATGTCGTACATGGCAGTAGTAATTGGAGCGTCTGCAGGAGGATTTCATGCGCTTAGAAAATTAATATCTAAACTTCCTAAGGAATTTTCTATGCCTGTTTTTATTGTTCAACATTTAAGCCCTGTTTCTGATAACTATATGGCTAAGTTTATTAATAAATTATCGAAACTAAATGTTAAAGAAGCAGATGAGAAAGAAAAAATTGGATCAGGAACTGTTTATATCTCACCACCAAATTATCACATGTTAATTGAGGAAGATTTAACTATCGCATTATCTACTGAAGAAAAGAAAAACTATTCGCGACCATCCATTGATATACTTTTTGAAACTGCAGCATATGCTTATGGAAGCAAGTTAATTGGTATTGTACTTACTGGAGCAAACAATGATGGGGCAGATGGTTTACTCAAAATAAAAAATGCTGGTGGGTACTGTATTGTTCAAGAACCTTCTGAAGCTGAAGCACCGGCAATGCCACTTGCTGCAATTAAAAAAGCAAAACCAAGCAAGGTATTGAAGTTAACCGAAATTGCTAATTTGCTTATTGAGTTAGATAATAAATAACTTATCATTGAGTTTAGCATAATTAATATCTTAATTCATTATTTAGTTCAATAAGTCTTTGTTTACTGTACAATTCCAGTTCACAATAAAATTCTTTAAAATCCATATATAATGAATCATAGTTCTCTTCTAAAATTTTAACAGCATTATCCATTCCTGATACATATCCTGTCCTTCGATCCATTCCATTAAATACGCGCTTCAAATCAGCTAAATTGGCATAACCCGACAACCAGTTTTGTCCAATCAAAAAAGGCAATATCATTTTAATCCTGGCAGGTAATAATAAAAACCTATTTGCAAGAATCAAGTATACTTTTGTAGAGTAAGTAGTAAGCTCCTCATTGTGATAATATTTCCAATTGCGCGCTAAGAAGTGGTCGTAATAAATATCTACAACTATACCAGAGTACTTGCCAAAATGATTTCTTATGGTGGCTTTACTGTTCTTAACAATCTCATGCCTGTCAGTAAATGTATCAATAGCACGATGTAGTATTATCCCTATGATGATATCATTTTTAAATTTTAAATAAGCCTTTCCTTTAATTGAATCAGCAATAAAATTTCCAAAAATCACATCTGAGTTATCTTGAGAAAGGTGAGCATGAGCAAGAAAATTCATAGTTATTTAGATATTCAATTTATAATCATTATAGATTAAATTATACAATATGACAATAGCTGGATTTTTGATAATTTAGCAACGTTAAACTCAACAAAAATAAACTATATATAGCGTGATGCAAAAGTTATTATTATTAGGTGATGAAGCCATAGCCCAAGGGGCTATAGATGCTGGAATATCAGGTGTTTATGCGTATCCCGGCACCCCGTCGACAGAAATTACAGAATATATTCAATCATCCTCAGAAGCAAAAGAAAGAAAAATAAGATCGAGTTGGTCGGCTAATGAAAAAACAGCCATGGAAAGCGCCATTGGAATGTCGTATGCAGGTAAAAAATCTCTGGTATGCATGAAGCATGTTGGGTTAAATGTTGCTGCAGATGCATTTGTTAATTCTGCTATTACAGGGGCAAATGGAGGTTTGGTTGTGTTGTCAGCTGATGATCCTTCGATGCATTCATCTCAAAACGAACAAGACTCAAGGTTCTATGGAAAGTTCGCAATGATTCCAATAATGGAGCCATCAAACCAGCAAGAAGCATATGACATGACCAGGTATGCATTCGAACTAAGCGAGAAACGCGGAACCCCTGTTCTCATAAGAGTTACAACTCGTTTAGCTCATTCAAGAGCTGGTGTGGAGCGTAAGGCAATTATGGACCAAAACGAACTTCATTTGCCATCAAATCTTAAGCAATTTATATTACTTCCTGCAATAGCCCGAAAACAATATAACATCTTGCTTGGAAAACAATCTGTATTTGAAGCCGATGCATTTGAATCAGGGTATAATGTACTTACAGAAGGTAACGACACTTCTATTGGTATAATTGCATGTGGAATAGCATATAACTATTTAATAGAAAATTATCAGGATAATGGAATCCCCTATCCTGTATTAAAAATAGGACAATACCCAATCCCACATGAATTGCTTAATAGTTTATACGAATCAGTTGATGAAATTTTGGTGCTTGAAGATGGTTACCCGATTATTGAAGAACTACTTCGTGGGTACTTAAACAAAGGTAAAAAAATTAGAGGCAGAATGGATGGAAGTATACCTATTGCAGGTGAATTAAATCCAAATATTGTTGGAAAAGCTCTCAATATTGAGGTTGAAGAAGGTCACCCGATTCCTGCGGTATTGCAAGGAAGGCCACCATCATTATGTGATGGATGTTCACATACAGATACTTTTACTGCTTTAAATGAAGTTATGAAAGATTACTCACCGGGAAGAGTATTTTCTGATATTGGATGTTATACATTAAGTGCATTGCCCCCGCTGGAATCGATTAACAGCTGTGTTGATATGGGGGCATCGATTACAATGGCTATTGGTGCTGCTGATGCAGGTTTATTTCCCTCAGTTGCTGCTATTGGCGATTCTACATTTACTCACTCAGGGATAACAGGATTACTTGATGCAGTAAACACAAAATCATCAATAACTGTTGTGTTAAATGATAACTCAACAACTGGTATGACAGGTGGACAAGATTCTGCAGCGTTTGAAAAAGCAGAAGATATTTGTAAAGGCGTTGGGGTTGAAGAGGAGCATATTAGGATTATTAAACCTTTGCGAAGAAATCATGAGGAAAACGTAAAAGTGTTAAAAGAAGAAATTAGCTATAAAGGTGTATCAGTTGTTATCGCAAGACGCGAATGTGTTCAAACTCTTGGCCGAAGAATGAAACTTAAAGCACAGGAAAAACGTAAAGAGACATCTGCAAAATAATATTTTAAATGAACTATCGTGAGTGACCCTAAATAAATAATTACAATGAAATGAGCATAAACTTTTTTAAGCATGCCATACAGAAAATGATTAAAATAAGTTTATGCGAAAGAGAAACGGTTGCATGGGTGAAGAAATTTTATATTAGTTTCATCCACAATGCAATATAAAATTTAAAACAAATGAAAAAAGATATAATATTGGCCGGAGTTGGAGGACAAGGAATATTAACAATTGCTACAATAATAGGTTCTGCGGCATTACTTGAAGGACTTCATCTAAAACAAGCTGAAGTACATGGTATGAGTCAACGTGGTGGAGATGTGCAGTCGAATTTACGAATATCATCTAAGCCTATTGCATCCGATTTAATTCCTGAAGGGAAAGCTGATTTAATAATTTCCATAGAGCCAATGGAATCACTAAGGTATGTTAATATGCTCAATAAAAAGGAAGGATGGCTTGTTACCAGTATGAATCCTTTTGTAAATATATCAAATTATCCGCCAATAGAGGATGTGTTAAACGCTATCTGGGAAATACCCAGAAATGTTACAATTGATGCAGAAAAAGTTGCTAAAGAACAAGGTTCAGTAAGAGCTGCAAATATTGTTGCACTTGGTGCTGCTTCACCATATTTGGGGTTAAGTTATGAATCTTTGGAAAAATCAATAGAAACAATATTTGCAAAAAAAGGTAAGGATATGGTTACACTTAACCTTAAAGCATTGGCTGCCGGAAAAAATTATGCCATTCGGAGAACTTAAAGTAAATGTTAATTTAAAAAGTACTGACCATTGTCAATATTAATTGAAAATATAAAAGAACTTATTCAGGTAGAAGATAGTCCTAAGTTACTTGTTTCAGGTGCAGAAATGGCTAAAGTTGAGACAATTAAAAATGCATTCTTATATATTGATGATGGTATTATTTCGGCTTTTGGTAAAATGGCAGACCTTAACAAACAGGAATTATTGTTTGAGACAAAGGATGTAAGAGTTATTGATGCTTCAGGCAAAATGGTATTTCCCTCATTTGTAGATTCGCATACGCACCTTGTTTATCCCGCATCGCGCGAAATTGAATATATTGATAAAATTAAGGGCCTTTCATACGAAGAAATTGCAAGAAGGGGAGGAGGTATACTTAATTCAGCCCTATTAATGCAACAAGCATCAAAAGAAGAACTTGTAGCAGAAGCTATGAAGAGGTTAGATGAAATCATAAGCTATGGCACAGGTGCCGTTGAAATAAAAAGTGGTTATGGGCTAAGCGTTGATTCAGAAATAAAGATGTTACGCGTTATAAAAGAGTTAAAACAATTATCACCTCTAACAATAAAATCTACTTTTCTAGGCGCTCACTCAATTCCTATTGAATATCGTAGTAATCAAACTAAATATGTTGATATAGTCATTAACGAGATGCTACCCCAGGTTGTTGAAGATAATCTTGCGGATTATATTGATGTGTTTTGTGATATGGGGTTTTTTACTGTTGAAGATACGGATAGAATTTTGGAAGCCGGTTTGAAATATGGTTTGCGAGGAAAAATTCATGCAAATGAACTGGATTATTCAGGTGGAATTCAAGTTGGGGTAAAACATAATGCATTGTCTGTTGATCATTTGGAATTTACCGGGGAAAAAGAAATTGAAGCATTGTTACAATCTGAAACTATGCCTACTGTATTGCCCGGTGCAGCTTTCTTTTTGGGAATGAGATATGCTCCTGTACGAACTATGATTGATGCAGGGTTACCAATAGCATTGGCCAGCGACTTTAATCCCGGCTCATCACCATCTGGTAATATGCAACTAATTGTATCTATGGCAAGTATATTGTACAAAATGCTTCCGGAAGAGGCAATAAATGCCACAACTATTAACACATCTTATGCTATGGGAATAAGTGATAAGCTTGGAAGTATTGCTCTGGGCAAAAAGGCTAATGTGTTTATTACAACGGAAATACCTACTTATGAATACCTTCCATATTATTATGGCACTAATAAGGTTGAAACTATAATATTGAATGGGGAGGTCATATAATTTGTTATTACTTATTATCAGAGGAATTGATATGTCATTGTAATTATGGTTGAAGATTGATTTAAGAATTTTCAAGGTAATTTAGGTTTAGAGCAAACCATTTTTATGGTTTTGCCGTCTGTATATATAAGAAATATAAATTATGAGATTAATAGCTATAATAACAGGATTGATTTTAATTCGGTTGTTGATGTTTCCAACAAATATTCAAGGTCAGTTTCTATATCCCGAGAACATCTCTGTAAAGCTTTCAAAAGCTGATTCTATTTATGCTTCCAAATTGCCCAAACTTGTTTTACCTCAACTATATAAATCAGGTAAAGCAAAGAATTTGCCTTCTGAATTAAATAACTCAACTTTACCCTTTTTTCGATCCATTTTTTCCCAAGAAGGTTATTGGAATTGTGGCCAAGCATCTAGTATTGGATATAATTTTACTTATGAAATTAATCTTGCAAGAGGGCTTAATGGTGATACTTCAATAAATCAATATTCTCCAAACTTCACCTTTAACTTTATGAATGGTGGTGATGGCTGGGGGGTAAATTATTTTAATAGTTTTGATGCTATTAAGGCATGCGGCAACCCAAATCTGTTTGATTATGGCGGTTTGTTTAATGGTGGTTATGTTCGATGGATGTCTGGGTACGAGCTTTATGAGAATGCAATGCAAAACCGTATTAAACAAGTATATACCATTGATGTTAGCACACTTGAAGGTCTGATTACTCTTAAATATTGGCTATTGGATCACTTAAACGGCTCAGAATATGGTGGTGTTGCAAATTTTTATTTAGGAGCTAGCGCATCGGGATACCTTCCTCCAGAAAGTCCTGATGCCGGGTTACAGGTAATTGCCGAGTGTTTTAATTTTGCAGGACATTCAATGACAATTGTTGGCTATAATGATTCAATAAGATATGATGTTAATAATGATGGGCAATTTACTAATGATGTTGATATAAATAATGATGGCTTTGTCGATATGAAGGACTGGGAAATTGGAGGACTTCGATTTATTAATAGTTCGGTTAATAATAATGGTACGGGTTACTTGTTGTATCGAACACTGGCTCTTGAATATGGATCGGGTGGTATTTGGAATCAGCAAATGAATGTTATAACTGTAAAAGAGAATTATGAGCCTTTGGTTAATATTCGAATAAAACTAATGCACAATTCACGAAATAAACTTAAAATAATAGCTGGTATTTCTGCTGATACATCCAAAAATTATCCTGAGTACACTATGGATTTCCCGATTTTTAACTACCAGGGAGGAGATCGTTATATGCAAGGCTCAGATACGCCGGAATCACAAAAAATCATAGAACTTGCTTTAGATATAAGCCCTTTGTTGCAACATGTACATTCCAACAATCAAGCAAAGTTTTTTGTGCAAGTTGCTGAAAATGATGAAGACAATGTAGGCGAAGGTCAAATACTGTATTATAGCCTGGTAGATCATACTGTTGGGTTTTCAGAAATTGTTTGTGATGATGTTCCAAGTGATATTTATGATAATGCTATAACAACATTGCAAGTAATGCATGCGCCTGTATTTGAGGAGGTAGCAATAACTACAGAAGATTTGCCCGGTATTCCTACGGGAATAACTCAGATAATTCAATTTGAAGCAGAGGGTGGTTATCCTCCTTATAGTTGGGAATTTTTAGTTCCATATATACTAAATCCAATTCAAGTTGATTTTCCGGAAATTAACAACGAACAATTAGTTTTTGAAAATAATATTGATGCAAGAACTGATGTTGAATTACCATTTCCATTTCCGTATTATGGTGACACCATACATAATATTACTATATATATTGATGGTTTTATTATGTTTGAAAATAACCCATTTCCATATCCTTACTACGTTGGTGAGGAATCATTAATAAAAGGAGAGAAGGTTATTGCACCATTTATGTCGGATATGGCATTATATAGTGAAAAGAACGATGGAGTTTGGATAGACAAATATGACGATTATATTGCCATTAGATGGAAAGTTTCTGCTGAAGCAGAATGGCTTTACAGTGATGTTAACTTTAGCGTTATTCTATATCCTGATGGCAAGATTGAAACTAATTATGGGTATGTGAATTATCCGGAAACCCGCCTGTGGGCAGTTGGAATATCCTCTGGAGATAGAACCAATTATGAATTGAATCAGTTGGGGCATCATCTTGATGAATTATCAAATACATCATTTGAGTATTTGCCCACACTCGATTTACTACCTGATAGTTTGTATATGAGTGAATCGGGTGAACTTTCAGTTCTAGTTAATAATGAGTCTGAGGTATATCCATTAACGCTACAAGTATTGGATGACAAAGGAATAACTGATGTAAAATCATACAACCTGTCATCTTCAGGTTTGTCTTTCAGTTATCAAATTAGTCCTGGAAATGGTAATTTCGTAGAGTATGACGAAACAACGGCAGTTAGTCTTAGTATTAATAATGATTCTCCTAATACATACGAAAACCTGCAGGTTATGTTTTCTTCTTTAGATGATTTTTTAGTACTTAATGATACTATAGAAAGTCTTGGGAATCTTGTTCCACAACAATCAATTGAGATTAGCAATATTACAACATTTACATTTTCACCGGAAGTTCCCGATAGATATAATTCGATTATTCGATATGCCTTGGTAACAGATGATAATCAATGGTCTTCAAATATAAATTTGACAGTTAATGCACCAGATTATCAGGTAATTAAAACCGAAATTATTGATAATAACGATCAGCTCCTTTTTCCAGGCGAAACAGCTAAAATAAGGCTTGTTGTACAAAATAAAGGTCATTCACGCTCAATGGTTGCTTCATGCACCCTAAATTCTGATTATGAACATATTGAAATTATTTCACCAGACTTAAACCAAATTGGTGAGTTAAATCCTGGTGATACAGCTTCAGTTGAGTTTTCTATAAGAGCTGATTATTTTGTTCCTATGGGTAGCCAAATTCAATTAGAATTTAAGATTTTTAATAATGAAACTATCATTAGTTCATTATTAACGAACTTAAAAATAGGTCTTGTACCTGTTCTTATTCTCGACCTTGACCCAAAACAAAACTCAGGATTGCAGATTCGTGATATTCTTGATGATTATGGGCTAAAGAACAATTACAGAAGGATAGTTCCTGATAACCTGGATGATTATTTATCGGTATTTGTTTGTACGGGAGGATTAATATTTAATCATAATCTTACAGAATCTGAAGGAACTTTACTTGCTGATTATCTGGAATCTTCAGGAAATGTTTATATGGAAGGAATAGCCACATGGGCTGCTAATATTCAAACACCTGTGCATAGCATGTTTAATATTGAGGTTGGTGAATCGGGTGATTTTATATGGATTGATTCCCTTATTGGTGTTAATGATAATTATACTAAAGATATGACATATAATATTGTGGATGATTTCTACTATTCGTATTCAACATATTCAATTTATCCGGGGGCAGGTGCTTCTACATGGTTAGTAACAAATATTAGCGATACTTCAGGGGTTGTTGTAGCAAATCAATCTGAAAATTATAGTACGATTGCATCAAAAGTTCTATTTGGAACCTTAATTGATAATGATACAATTAATATGAAAGAAGAATATCTGATTAGTATTCTGGACTTTTTTGATATTAAGAAATATTTATATGCAGATATTTCTCAAACAGAGTTTATTTCTGATAAAATTAACATGGAGGTTTTTCCTAATCCCGCAAAAGATAAACTTACTATTAAGTTTTTTAATACAACACATAATTCATCCTATTACCAAATTTTAAATATTCAAGGAAAACTAATTATAGACCAAAGAATTGCCGACAACGGTATCTCAGGTGGGTCAACATCAGTTATTTGGAATTGTAGAGATATGGATGGGAAAGATCTCCCAGCTGGGATATATCTTATACAATATATATCGGGTAAACAATCTATTACAAAAAAGATAATACTTAACTAAAGAATGAAAAGAGTAACTGTACTTCAGGTAGTATCATTGTTAATATTAAGTACTCTAATTTCATCATTGCAGGCTCAAAACAGGGATAGATGGAAAGCCGGAAGTGCATATGATTTATCTGGAAATGTTCTGTTTCTGACATGCTATATTTCCCCACCAGATAATATTTGGAAAAAAGTTGAGAAAGATGAAATGTTCAATAAACTTCTCGAAGCTGAATTGTGGTTATCAACACAAGCTAGTCAATTTGGAGTGGAAATTGATTTCGATAACGAGTTGTTAAATAATGGTGAGGATATAATTTTTGATACAATTGAGCCTGGTTTAGGAACTGGTAAAGAAAGGGTTGACTGGGTTTCCAGAATATTAAAAAAATTAGGTTATCGTAATGCTAAACAAGCTTATCGAAAGATAAATAGAAAATACAATACGGATAATATTGTAGTAATAATAATGGCCAATGGAGTTGGTAGACCATATTCCATGCGATATGCCAAAGGGCTTAATAAAAAGAAATATTTTATGGAAGGGGCAATAGTTTATAATAGGTATCCGAATATGGCTCCAATCCCTGTTCCTGCTGTTGTTGCACATGAGTTACTTCACATCTATGGAGCTTGGGATCTTTATGCAACTTATGCTCAAACTAAGGAAAGGCAACAAAAAGCACATGAATTATATCCAAATGATATTATGTTAAGAGTTGACCATAATATTAATAGTCTTAGCATTGGGAGCCTAACTGCATGGCTTATAGGTTGGAATAAAAATCAGGAAGATATTTTTGAATGGTTCAGACCATCAGATTTTCGGTGATACAATAACAACTCATAAACATCAAATTTCAAACCATATGTGGAAAGGGCAGGTAAATCATAATATTAAAAGCAGATTTAGTTATTTGAAATTAATTAAAAATGCTATTATTATTTCTGAATAACCTTTCGCAAAATTCTATTGACGCCCGTATTAACCTCAATAAAATAAATTCCCGGTAATAAATCACTTAAATCAATCGAGGATTGGCCCGAAGTAAAATCAGCTTTCATGGTGCTAACTATACTGCCAAGTGAATTATAAACTTTTACATCTGCCACTTTTGTGTCAGAGTTTAATATTAACGAATAGTGGCCAATACCAGGGTTAGGAAAGATAATAAAATTATTATCCGAGGTAAGTTCTTCAACGCTAATCAGAGTTGTTGATGCAGGAAAGATAATATCATCAACCCATCCACAATCACTTCCTGAAGAAACAGATACATCTTTTTCATATGACCATAGTAAAGTATGCTGACCCGATTCTATATCAAATGTTACAACTTCCCACTCTTGTTCGCCTGACCATTCTCCAGCTTGATTACCATCAATATAAAATTTTAAAAAATCATATGTGCTTTCTGAAGATACCTTTCTGGCAAACGATATCACATCATTTGCTACTACATTAAGAGTAATAAAAAGTTCAGAGTTTCCAAGATCACTAATTTCTCCTGATTTTGAGCAGTATTCTCCATTAAACGAATTTTCTGTTACAATCTGCCAGCTGGTATTACCACCCAGGTGCCATTCAAAAGAAGTAAAGTCGCCAGATTCGAAATTTTCAATTAATAAACCAATATTGCTGTAGAATGTTTTTTGACTAGTGTACTCACAAGTAGTGAGTTCTCCATCAAAAGTTGCTAATGTACCAATGGGTGTAGCATTATCTACATCAACATTAAATTCAGTTAGTTTTGTTTCATCGGCTAGTAATCCATTTAAATTAATATAATTCGGGTTAATTGTAATATATGGACTGCTGGAAACTAGCTCAAACTCCGCTATAGAACAATCACTGTGTCCTGCATTTATTGCTGGAATAGTAATAATAGCCGATTCACCCGGATCCAGTTGGCCATTACCATTTCCTCCGGTGTTATCATCGATAATCATATCTCCAATTTCCGGTAGAGGAGCATTTATTATTATCTCAAAATCCGACATCCAAAAAACTCCTTCACTTTCACAAACAAGGTGAAATACAACAGTATGCTGATCGGGTACACTATTAGAAACATTAAACGAAAATGCTTCTATTCTAAATATAGTTTCATCAGCTGCGATAAAACCGTATACTTCGATGCTATCAGATAATGAAATATATTCGTCATCAATTGTAATATTAGCAGTTACATCTGTTGCATCTTCTGTTCCTATATTGCTTAGTGAAACTGTGAGTGAAATTGCCTCACCAAAATCAGCTATCCCATTGTTGTTACCTTCTGTATCTATAATCTCATGACTGGTGTATATTACATATGCATTTTCAGCAGAAATAAAACTTATACTAGTTGTATCCGGAAGGCAATTGTATCCAACAACAATTAGTAATGCGTCCCCAATTTCTGTGATCTCCGGTTCAAAAGTAAGTGTAGCATCACCACCTATATCTGTAACTCCTGTGGCATAAAGTATACCATCCTTTAAAATTGAACAGGTAAAATCTCTTAGTGACATTCCATTACTGCTAACGTTAACATCTGTTGAAGTTGTTCCAATTGCTATTTCATTTTCATTAATTACATCGATATCAATAGGTTCAGCAGTCCAAACACTAAGAGCAGGATCGCCTAATATGTTAATATCATAAAAATTCCATCTTAAAGCGCCTTCTTCCCATTGTCCGGGAGCTTCAACCCAAGGGGCTGTTTGTATCTTACTTTCAACAAAAGCACTTCCCAGATGGTTTATTTTTTCATGATATAGCGCATCCACCATTTCGCGGTGAAGATGTGCGGATGGGCCTTCAGTTTGTCCTTCATTAAACCATCCATATCTTGAATTTCCAATCACAGAAACCGCAAAATTATCTATTGTTACCATTTTTTCCAGTATGCAGTCATTATTGTCAAACGATCCGCAGTCGCATCCATGAGTTTGCAATAAAGTGTAGTTATGATCAATACCGTTAACAGCGTAAAAATTAGAATTTGTAATATCGGAAGTGTATAGATGTGCAACATAATTTGGACTTGCATGCCCAACGTGATGAATAAATTGTTTGCCCTGGTTGATTTCATTAATCAATGTAGTACCATTCCATGAGCCATCATGTTCATAAAGTGAATCGATGGGATAGTTTTCCGGAATCCCATAGGTTGTATACCCGTTGTCACTTCGCTCACCAATTAGAAGATCCAGGTAATCTCTTCCCCACGTATCTGGACCCGAATATAGATTCTCACCTACCAACAGTGGATTGGTAAACTCTCCTAATACCGGATTATTTTGGTAGCTAATACTTTTGTGAATTATTTTTTCAAGTTCAGAAGCGTTACTAAACGGATATCTTGCGACAGCAACTTCTGGTAGCAGGTCATCTTCGTCTGGTTCACCCCAGTCGTTATCTCCATCATCATTCCATGTACCATCCAGAGCCGAATAATATAAATCAGCAGGAATATCACTTGTTGTATAGCCGCTTCCTGATTGAACGTAACAATAAAACCCACGATAAGGTATATGTTCTACATCTCCTCCAAGGATAACATAATCAATGCTGCTTTCCTGGTATTCTTGTATGATAAAATTTCTGATCTTTTCTTGTAAATCCTGTCCGGAAATATTAGTTGAAATATATTCAGTAGTGAAAATTTCGCTACTTATTCCTCTACTTAAATAAATGTTTCTCAGCTCGTTAAAGCCATTGGTAAATTGGTCGGGAGTTATAATTAATAAGCTATAATTATTGTCAGACCTTTTTTGAGATGAGTTGTATAAAACTATATCTTCAGGATTTTGTGCAAAGTTCAATAATCTACTTTTTGCAATTATTGATGAAGTTTGATTATTTAATGCCTCAACGGCTTTATTATTTGTGGCTGTTTCAATAACAATTGTTACTTTTTTATAATAGGTAACTTTACCTTGTCCTGGTATATATTTTACAGGTGTAAAAGTTGACATAGCAATACCATAACCAACTAAATACCCTGTTGAAAGTCCACCTGTTGATTTTTGGGGATAGTTGATATTTGACTTATAAACCTTATCACTAATTTGAAATTCTGATTTATATGCATCAGAAAGAGGTTTTGAATTTTGATATGGGAATAATTTAAAGTTTCCATCAAGAGCAACCTCATTTTCGCCAATAAACTCTACTGATGTAGCAACTTCACCCGGTGGTATTAATAAGCTAACTGCATAATAAGGTAAAGCAGGCTCTCCGGCGATGCCTGTTAGCAAGGTTTGCTGAAATGTAATTGTATGATAACCATTATTATATTCAATTTTTGGTATTGAAAAATAATAAGTTTTTCTGATAGTACCTGCAAAGGTAATTGAAGCTAATAAAACAAGTGTTAAAAGTAAGTTAAGCCTTTTCATAATAACTAATTTTAGATCAAAAATACATATTCAAGACAATGAAATAGCAAAGGAGTTGCATTAAAAAAGAAATATTATTTTTACAACAAAATATTTTTAACCTAATATGAAAAAAGTAATAATTTTTGGGGGTAGTGGATTTATAGGGAGACACTTGATTGAAGAGTTGAAAGGTAAATTTGAAATAGTGGTTATTTCACGTAGAAACAGAACTTTAGCTAAAGAATTTAAAGATAATATAGCAGTTGAAAGATTAAGGACAAGAGATGTAACAAAAATTTCGGCACTTTTTGAAGATGCTGAAGCCGTTATAAATTTGGCAGGCGAAAATATTGGTACTAGATGGAGCCAAAAAAAGATGTCCAAAATTAAAAAAAGCAGATTAGATGTTGATAATATTATTATAAGAGCCTTTCGGGGAACCAAAGAAAAGCCAAAAGTTTTAATCCAGGGGTCAGGAATTGGAATTTATGGATTAAGTAGAAATACAATTGATGTTACAGAAGAAACCACTAATGGTCAAAGGGGTTTTTTAACAAAAATGGCAATTAGTCATGAAGTTACTTTTCATCAACTTGAAAGCTTAGCCCGTGTAGTTTATATAAGAACAGGCCTTGTACTTGATTCGGATGATGGTGCTTTACCAAAGATTACAATGCCGTTTAAATTTTTTGTTGGAGGAAGGATAGGAAATGGTAACCAATGGAGTTCGTGGATACACATAGAAGATGAAGTGAGGGCGATAAGGTTTTTAATTGAAAACAAAAATTCACATGGCATATACAATCTTACAGCTCCAAATCCTGTTAAACAGAAAAAATTTGCTTCTCAAATAGGAGTTGCTTTAAAACGGCCATCGTATTTGCCAAAACCTGCTTTTGGTTTACGTATGTTTATGGGAGCTATGGCTGATGAACTATTATTAAATGGATTAAAAGTTGTTCCAAAACGACTTCTTGATGATGGTTTTAAGTTTAACTTTGAGACTATAGATGAAGCATTATCAGATATTTATGATAATCATTAATTATTAAACTATTATGAAAATTCTTGGTAATTTAATTTGGTTAATCTTTGGAGGCTTTGCAATTGCCCTCGAATATTTTGTTTCCAGCATTGTTTTATTTGTTACAATAATTGGTATTCCATTTGGGCTACAAACAATTAAACTTGGAGTATTAGCAATATGGCCATTTGGAAGTGAGGTTATTCAACGTGAGAAACCATCAGGTTGTTTAACTACATTTATGAATGTACTGTGGTTTTTTGTTGGCGGATTTTGGATAATGTTAACTCATATTGCTTTTGGCATATTATTGTTTATTACAATCATTGGAATTCCCTGGGCACAACAACACTTCAAGCTTGCCGGACTTGCCCTTACTCCTTTTGGCAGAGATATTATAACAAAGTAATTATGGTGAAAGATAATATACCTTTAATCTTAGAAGCTGATTCGGTTTCATATATCATTGGTAGTGATGCTCTTGAGAAATCAACTAATAAGTTTAATAATTATCGGCGAATTTTTATTATTACCGATGAAAATGTTAAAGAATTATGTCTGCCCGTCTTTAAACAAAAACTACCAGCAGTAAATATTGATGGCATAATAACTATTAGTAGTGGTGAAGAAAATAAATCAATCCAACAACTTACTTTTATTTGGAGTGAGCTTACAAGGCATAATGTCGACAGGGATGATTTAATTATTAACCTTGGAGGCGGTGTTGTCACAGATATAGGTGGGATGGCAGCTGCAACATTTAAAAGAGGGCTGAAGTTTATAAATTTCCCAACTACATTATTGGGGATGGTTGATGCCGCAATTGGTGGAAAAACAGGTATCGATTTTGAAGGATTTAAGAATCAGGTGGGTATATTTGTGAATTCTTCATGTGTAATTGTAGATCCTGTTTTTTTAAAAACACTTGATAAAAAACAGTGGCAATCCGGGTTTGCTGAAGTACTAAAATACGGACTGATAATGGATAAAGAGCTCTGGCAAAAGCTGGAAGGTAATAATTATAATGAAGTTGAAGATTGGAATATGGTTATTATCAAAGCCGCCAGGGATAAAATTGATCTTGTTCGTTTTGATACATTTGAAAAAGGGATTAGAAAGAATTTAAATTTTGGTCATACCATAGGTCATGCTCTTGAGTCTTTCTACATGAAATCTGAAAACCCGGTTACACATGGTATGGCAATTGCTGCTGGAATGATTTGTGAAGCCTGGATTTCATCAAAGATTTTTAATATAGGATGTGTTTGCTTGAACACCATTGTTAATATGATAGACAATAATTTTAACCGTTTTGATTTTACTGAGGCTGATATCCCAATGATAATGCAACTTATGAAGCAGGATAAAAAAGTCAGGGGAAACAAACAAAATTTCAGTCTACTAAGAAAACTTGGAAAGGCTGTGCACGAAATTGAAGTAGATAACGACCAGGTAATACAAAGTATTAAATTTTATATTAACAGAAAAAGTTGCGAGTAAAGAATATGCAGTTAAATAATATATCAAATATTGTTGTTGGTAAAGTAGTTATGCATGGATCAAAAAGCATAAGTAACCGTGTGTTGATTATACGTGAATTGTCTAATGATAATTGTACAATTAGTAACCTTTCATTATCAGACGATACACAACGTATTCTATATTATATTAACATGATTAACACTTGTGGCTCATCTGGAATACCAATGGTTATAGATGCAAATAATGCCGGAACTGTATCACGATTTTTATCAACATTTTTGGTTTACAGAGAAGGTACATGGCTTTTAACAGGGAATTTGCGTATGCAGGAGCGACCCATTAAGGGGCTTGTTGATGGGCTCAGGTTGCTTGGTGCTGATATAACTTATGTCAATAAGGAAGGAAATATACCCTTACGAATTATAGGCAAGGATATTAGAGGTGGACAAATAAGTGTTGATGTTTCGGAAAGTAGTCAGTTTATTAGTGCTATAATGATGATAGGACCCTATTTAGAGGATGGTCTGAAAATAGACTTTATGGGGCATCCGGTTTCTCTACCTTATATAGAAATGACTCAAAAACTTATGCAAAAATTTGGGGCATATGTTGATATGAATAATGAAGGAGTAAAGATATTGCGAGGCAAGTATCAGTTTCATCCTTTTAGCGTGGAATCTGATTGGAGTTCGGCATCATATTGGTATGAAGCAGCCGCTCTGGCAGATGAAACTGACGTAACTATTGCGGGACTTACTAAAAATAGCCTTCAAGGCGATAGTGTACTTGCTGATATTTATGAAGATTTTGGAGTAACAACCATTTTTAGCGCTGAAGGAATTAGGTTGAGTAAAACTAAAAATATTGTTAGCAAATTTTCTTACGATTTTGAAGGTTGCCCTGATATTGTTCCTTCTGTTATGGTAACTTGTGCTGCTTTGGGGATTACGGGCATTTTTAAAAATATCGGACATCTTGCTTTTAAAGAGTCTAACAGAATCAAAGCTCTCACACAAGAGCTTAAAAAAATTGGTGCAACGCTTATAAAAGAAAAAAATAAATATATTCTTACACCAAACAACAGCAATGTAGAGTCCCTGCTGGTAGGCAGTGATAATAATCTGTCATTCAGCACTTACGGAGATCACCGTATTGCAATGAGCCTTGCTCCTTTGGTGCTTAAATATAACCAGATCGAGATATGTAACTCTGATGTTGTAAAGAAATCATACCCTGAGTTTTGGGATGATTTTAAAAAACTTAAGTTTGCAACTTTAAACTCGGATAATAAAAAAAGTAATTAATTGCTATGTTGAGTCCTAAAGAAGTAGACATTTTCATCCCTTGTTTTATTGATCAAGCTTATCCTGAAACAGGATTTAACATGGTTAAGGTATTGGAAAAAGCCGGAGTAAAAGTTCATTATAATACAAATCAAACCTGTTGCGGGCAAATGGCTTTTAATAGTGGCTTTTGGGATAAAGCAAAAAAACTTGGTGAAAAATTTATATCAGATTTAGATAATGGTCGGCTTATTGTTGGACCTTCAGCTTCATGTATAGGCTATGTAAAAAATGGATATGATGAGCTATTTTTTAATGGCGCACATCATAACGAATATAAACAGCTACAGCGAAATATTTATGAAATAACCGATTTTTTAGTGAATATTATAAAAGTCACCGATTTTGGTTCAGTATTCGAGCATAAAATTACTTATCACGATTCATGTGCCGCTTTACGCGAATATAAATTAGGAGATGAACCCCGTAAATTGTTGCGTAACGTAAAGGGCTTGGAGCTTATCGAAATGAAAGACACTCATGAATGTTGTGGATTTGGTGGTACTTTTTCTGTAAAATTTGAACCCATTTCAACGGCTATGGCTGAACAAAAAGTTCGTAATGCGTTGGAGACTGGTGCAGAATACATTGTTTCTACTGATAGTTCATGCCTAATGCATCAATATGGTTATATTAAAAAACATAATCTTCCATTAAAAGTTGCCCACGTTGTAGATGTGCTTGCTTCGGGATTGTAATTTAATTGATAATTATATTATTCCAAAAGCTTTATTAGCTCTTCTTTTCCAATTGGCTTACCAATAATTTTTTTGTTTTCATCCAATACAAAAATTGAAGGAGTTGCCACTATTCCATATTCTTCAATAATAGGGCCATTCCATCCCTGTAATTCAGCAATATATTTCCAACTATAGCCACCTTCTTCAATATTCTTCATTAGATCATCTTTCGATTCATCTATTGATATAGAAATTACTTCAAGTTCATTATTACCTTTATAAAATGAATTTATTACGGGCATAATATCATCGCAATGCGGACACCAACTTGCCCAGAAAACCAGTAGGGTTTTTTTTGCATCAACCTTATTTAATTCAATCTCTTTACCAACGATATCTTTTGTCGTGAAATTAGGAGCAGGTTGGCCGATAGCGAGTTTTTTTATCAGTTCAAGTTTGTTTTCAAGCTTTAGCTTACGCTCTGTATTTTCACAAAATTGATCGAGAGTGTTGGCAGCTGCAATATGCTCCAATCCTCTTTCAAATCCTATCGACTCAAACCCTTTTATCAAAAACTCCACTAAAAACTCGTAAACCTGCTGATCTATTTGCGCACGAGTTAGTACTGAATCAACTCCAATTAACATATTATCTTCTAACTCTTTCTGTGAATTTGCATTATTCTGAAAAAGAGAAAGGTAACCAACAACTTTCGATGTCAGAAATGTGCTTCTTATTAACATTGTATCACTAAAATCAACGTCATCAAAATAATGCTGTTTTAGAAATAAGTTTTGCTCATCATTGCTAAGTGTAGGGTCAACAAAGGTTGGACGATCTGTTTTTAAATATTTTGAGGCAAGGGTAAGAGGATTATTATTAATTAATTCATCTATTCTTTCATTAAGTTTGTTTTGTAGGAGCTCATATTGTTTTAATGCATCTTGATAAAATTTGTCATTTGGTGGGTAATTAGCAATAAGAGCACCCAGTACATCCAATTTATACATATTCATTCCCTTAATACCAAGATAATCATAATAGATAAGATTTTCGACAGAGCTGATAATTTGAATTCCATCATCAGCGGCAAACCCGGAAGTTGTAAACTGAATATTTTCGTTGTTGTAGATAAGTTCTACAGCTTGTCCCTGTCCTTTAATAACCATATACATGCCGGGTTCCAATTCTTCGGTGGCAATAAATGTAAAAGCTCCGGTAATATCAGTTTGTGCAGTATCAATTATACTTCGGTTTTCACCCATAAGTCGCATTAAATATAGTTTTTCATTTTCCAAATCCGATATTGTGCCACTAATACTATGTTGCTGGCCCATCCCGGTCAGGCTTACTGTAACGAATATTATTGCTATTAGTTTTTTTATCATATCATATAAATTAATTGAGCCAAAATTAACAAATAAATGTTTGTTGGAGTATTGGAGTAATGGAGGAAAATGACTATCGTAATCAATACTCCATCACTCCAGTACTCCAATCCGATATTGTTTAATGCGTTGAATTATAGCTATTCATAAACCGCTGAATATATAGCTCCATATTTTCATTCGGCATTGGCAAATGAGCGTAGGCAATGGTGCCATCAGGGTTAATAAGAATATATGAAGGGTATGCTCTAATATTATAATCTTCCAGTAGAAGTATATTATCTCCCGACTTTAATATTGGCCATTTCCATCCTTTGCTTTGTGCAAAATCTACAAACTTATCAAGTTTATCACCTGCAACAATTGTTATAATGTCAAACTCATTTCCATTTTGTTTTTTGATATCGTTAAGTAGCTGCATATGAAAATTGCAGATTTTACAATCTTGTTTTACAAAGCTTAAAAGAACAAATTTTCCATTAAAATCATTCAATGAAATAGAATCATTATTGGCATTAGTGAGTGTAAAACTAGGTGCTAAACTACCGTTTTGTAATTCTTGTATTTTAATTATGAAGTTATGAGCCACAAGTTTGTTTTCAGAAAATGCTGAAGACTGTTCAATATTTTCAAGTTTTGAAATAACCTGCGTTTTATTAACATCGCGGTTATAGTAGTTTTTTGATAGAAGAAGCATTTTTGCTATTTCACGAACTCTGTTGTCAAGAGCTAGTTGTTCATCACGTTCTAATAATGTATCTAGCTGAATAGATTTCGAACTATTAATTGCAAGAATAAGCTCTTCGTAAGTGAACGTTTTTTCAGTAGTAAAATAGCTCTTGAAAAACTCTTTAAAAAAGTCTGCATATTGTATATTGTTGTAGAGTACAGGCTGATTAATAAAATAATTGATAAGTATCAGTCGATTATTCTGTTTTTTGCTTAACCATAATAATTGAGCAAGAGTGTATTGTACATAGTTTTTAACATAACCGGGTTTATCATTAGTGTACTTACTTTGCATATACGTAACAAACTGCATAACCACCGATTTGTCTCTGCTTTTGTAAATGCTTTTAAAATTGTTGTAAACAAAATCATTATAATCAATATTAAAATCACCAATATCCTGTTGAATACCTTTGTCATTGGCTTTAACGGTAAAATTTAGAGGAAGTCTATCGAATATAGATCCTTTATCTGATAGCGTGTCTGTTAGTATATTAAAATAATAATCAGCCTTAGGAGTTAAATAAAATTCTCCTTTATCAAGGCCAAGGGCTATATATGCAAATTTGGTTTGAGAAACTTCAACATTTAAAGAAAACTCTCCAAAGCTGTTAGTTTGCGTTTCGGCAATAGTGTGTTCAAGATTTGAAAATTCATCTGCATAGCAAATTATTCGTATGAGTTTTTCTGGCTGACCATTTGTTGTTCCAGTAATTGTTGTGTTCTGTGAAAGCCCTGTTAATGAGAGTGTAATAAGTAAAATTAATGTACCAACTTTGTTCATTTGAGATTAATTTCTAGTAATATCGCTTATTAGAATAGATTATGTTATAGATCAATCTCTTCTGGAATCATGCCGCTCACATCACCACCATTTCTTATTACATCTCTAACAATAGATGATGAAATGGGAGTGAATTTAGCCTCTGTAAGTAAAAATACAGTTTCGATATCACCTGCCAACATACTATTTACCTGACCAATTCCTCTTTCAAATTCAAAGTCGGCAGATGTACGTAAACCTCTTAATATATAACCGGCATTTTTTTGTTTGCATAAATCAATAGTAAGTCCGGTATATGAATCAACAGTAACTTTCGGCTCCGAATTAAATATTTTTTTTATCCATAAAATTCTTTCTTCGAGCGAGAACATATTCTTTTTTTCAGAATTAATTCCAATGCTAATAATAATCTTATCAAACATAGGTAGTGCCCTTTTAATTACACTTACATGTCCCAATGTGATAGGGTCAAACGAGCCAGGGAATATAGCTACTCTTTCCATAATTACATGTGTTAAGATTTGTAAAGATAGTGGTTTTTAAAGAATAGTTTGCCTAAAATTTACTTCTAGTATAAGGTGTAACATCCTGCGAAGAAAAATCCTTGTTCAAATATTTAAAATATCCTGCAACAGCTATCATAGCTGCATTATCAGTAGTGTATTTAATACCGGGTATATGTACCTTCCATCCCTCAATATTAGCCAGCTGCTGTAGTCTGTTCCTTAGTCCTGAATTTGCCGATACTCCTCCTGCAATTGCAATTTCATTAATCCCTGTAGCAACCACTGCTTTTTTTAGTTTATCCAGCAGCACTTCAATAATAGTATATTGTATGGATGCAGCCAAATCAGCCATATTTTTTTCAATAAAGTCATCATCTTCTTTCAGCTTGTCACGTAAAAAATACAAAAAGGATGTTTTAAGTCCGCTAAAGCTATAGTTCAAATCAGGTATTTTAGGTTTTGGAAAAGTAAAAGCCAATGCATCACCAACCTTGGCAAGTTTATCTATTTCCGGGCCACCGGGATAGGGGAGTCCCATAATTTTTGCAGCTTTATCAAATGCTTCACCGGCAGCATCATCAATTGTTGAACCTATTACAATCATTTCTGAGTGGCTGCTAACTTTAACAATTTGTGTATGTCCACCGGAAACAGTTAAGCATAAAAATGGGAATGTTGGTATTTCTTTTTCACTGCCGTCATCTAAAAAATGAGCTAATATATGCGCTTTCAAATGATCAACTTCAACAATTGGAATCCCAAGTGCCATAGCAAATGATTTAGTAAAAGAAGTGCCAACCAATAACGACCCAAGCAAGCCCGGCCCTCTTGTAAAAGCAATAGTGCTCAATTGATTTTTCTGTATATTTGCTTCCTTTAGGGCAACATCAACTACGGGTATAATATTTTGCTGGTGTGCCCGTGAAGCTAACTCAGGGACTACGCCTCCATATTTGCTATGAACAACTTGATTTGCAATAATATTGGATAATACCCTGGTGTTTTTTATTACTGCTGCTGATGTGTCATCGCAAGATGATTCTATGCCTAATATATATGTCATTTGGAGAATAATTCTGTTCGCAAAAATATTAAAAAAAGACTAGCAAAATTATTGCTATATATTCTATTGGTGGTAGCTATTATCCCCTTTGCTTTAACTTTATTGTTTCAAAACCCCGTGGTTCAGACTATTTCGGCAAGGTTAGCCGCAAACATGCTTACAAAAAGCTTAGGACAGAGTGTTACAATAAATACAATTAGTATTGGTTTTTTTAGTGGAATAAATATTAATGAGCTTAATGTACAAGACCATCATAATAACACACTGATTTATATTGACAATTTAAATGCTATGCCTGTTTTTAGTAACCTTGGATTTAACAAGATTGATTTTCTATCGATAGAGTTAGATAGTGTGCATTTTAACATGGGTACATACAAGAGTGATGCTAATAATAATTTATCACATTTAGTAAAAAAGATAACTGGGGGTAAAGAGAAAAATGGAGATGGGGGATTTAAACTTTTCTTGAAATCGCTAAAATTAAAAAATTCATCATTTAATTTGTTTAACCAAAATTCAACTTATGCACATGGTAGTAAATCAATGGATTATGCTAACATGGGTATAAATAATATTAACAGTGATATAAGTGAATTTAAATTAATAGGTGACTCTCTGAATTTTAAGATCAGTAGCCTCTCGGCTAATGAGAAGTGTGGTCTTTTGATAAAAGATTTGAAGGCTGATTTTATAATTAGCTCAATTGGGCTTATTTTAGAAAATACTGTTATGAATCTCAATAATTCAGAAATTAATGCTGATTTTGGAATGCAGTATTCGGGTTATTCATCATTTAGTGATTATGTTGATTCGGTTAATATGACTGTTGATGTGAGACCTACAATAATTAATATGGCTGACATTGGTTATTTTTCTGCAATTCTTTTTGAAATGCCAAATGTTGTTGGAATTACCGGAAAAATGAATGGTACGGTACGGGATATGGTTGGCGAAGACCTTAAAATAAAATTTGGTACTAATACTCGTCTATCAGGGGATATAAGGTTTACAGGTCTTCCCGATTTTTATACTACTAACATGATTGGAAAAGAACTATATTTAACATCAAACCCGCATGACATTTCAAAATTTTATTTACCAATAGAGGAGAAACATCTAGATTTTTCCAATATTATTCCACATAATGAACAGATAACTGCTTCAGGTAATTTTAATGGCTATTATAAAGATTTTAATAGTAGCCTTGATGTAGTACTAAGTTATGGTAAAATAAAATCAAATGTTAAATTCAAGCAAACTACTAATGAAGGTATTAATTTCAATATAACCGCAGTAGGAGATTCTGTCAATGTTGGTGAGTTTTTAAGTCAGCCTACATTACTTGGAAGAATGAGTTTTAATATAGATGTATCAGGAGAGGGTGAGACTCAGGAAAGTATCAGTTACAATACTATAGCAAAGTTTATGGAAGTTGATTTACTTGGATATAATTATAAGAGGATTGGTATAGAAGGTAGCTATATAAACAAATCAATAATAGCCAGTTTACGAGTTGGCGACCCTAATTTAATGATGGCTGCTTCTATTACCGCAGATATTGTGGAAAACCCTGTTTTTACACTTAAGTCAAATATTGTTAGTGCAAATCTTAATAGGCTAAATCTCTGGTATAACCAGGCTATTAATTTTTCTTCCACGGTAGATGCTAAAGTTGAAGGTACTAATCTTGGTACATTATCTGCGAACATTTCATTAACTGAAAATAAACTGGTTTTTAGTGACGATGAATACAGTATTGATAGTATTATAATAACAAAGAATACAGATTCATTAAATATTACAAGTTTATCGTTAAATTCAGATATTGCAGAAAGCAATATTTCAGGAAATTTTAATATATCCACAATCACAGAAAGTATTTTTGGGCTGGTCGATAATTATTATAATGTGATTCCGGGTGTTGATTCAACTAGAACATCAGCTGATAAATATGTTGATATAAATGTAAACATAATTAAGCCAAGAATTTTCAGTAAACAAATTCTTTCGGGTATTAAGTTTTCACCTAACACAATGTTATACTCAAAATTTGATTTTGTTAATAATGACCTTCAGCTAAATTTCTCATCAAAAAAAATTCAGTATCACAATATTAAGTTAGATAGTAGTGATCTAAAAATTAATAACCTTAATGATTCTCTGTTTTTGCAATTTGCAATTTCAAATATAATACTTAAAGACAGTACTAGTGTGGACACTTTAGTATTTGGTCTGGATGATTTTAGCTTGTCTTCAAAAATAAGTAACGACTCAATAATTTATGGTATTAACTGGGATAATCGTATTCAGACTTTAAAGAATTCAGGTGTTGTTGAAGGTTATTTGGCACAAACACCCGACTCAACATCATTTAGCATTGGAAAGGCTAATGTTTTTGTAAATGATATTATGTGGAAAATAGATTCTAATAACCTTGTTGTCTTTAAAAATAACAGGGTGTTTTTTCATGATATTTATATTAAGGCTGGTCAGTCAGAATTTAATCTGCTTGGTACAATCCCAAAAAATGATAAGGATTCTCTGGTAGCTGAATTTACTGATTGGGATCTTTCAACTTTCGATATAATTACTAATCCGTTAAATATTGATTTAGATGGTAAAGTTAATGGCTCACTTAGTTTAACAATGATAAAAGAAAATCCAACCTTTGTTTCAGATATTTCTATTAAAGACTTAGCTTTAAATAAAGAGTATTTGGGAGATGCACACATACTAAATACTTGGGATAATACTAATAATTCTGTTTTTATCAAATCACAAATTATACGACAAGGAAATGTTGGTAAAGGAGAGGTTTTTCTGGCTGATGGTTATTATTACCCATTTATAAAAGAAGATAATCTTAGTATTGACATTTCGTTTAACAGGTTTAAATTGAAAACCGTAGAGCCATTTGTGCATGCTTTTGTACAGGAACTTGAGGGGACAACATCTGGCAATCTTAAAATTAGAGGTAGTGTTTTAAAGCCTATGCTAATGGGTTCTATAGATATGCAACGTGCTGCAATGAGGATAGTATATCTTAACACTAAATATTCTTTTTCAAATTCAATAGATTTCGTTAAAAACAGCATTGACTTTGATAAGCTGGTAATATACGATACACTCGGTAATCAGGCTGATATAAATGGCAGTTTAACCCATGATTATTTTAAAGATCCAAAATTTGATGTGTCTATTACAACACCTGGGTTACTGTTTTTTAACACTACCGAACATATGAATAGTCTTTATTATGGGTCAGCTATCGCCTCCGGTGATATAAGTATTAAAGGAAGCCCTAATGATATTGATCTTAATATAAATATATCAACTAAAAAAGGTACCTCTGTTATACTTCCGCTTGATTATTCGGTAGAGATTTCTGATAAAGATTATATCATTTTTGTTAAGCCAACTGTTGACAGCTTAACAAAAGCCGATATTATTGAAGAGTCGGAAATCAATAAGAAAAAGCAGCTAAGCTATAATATTTCTGTTGGTATGCATGTTACTCCTGATGCAAAAGTAGGTATTAATTTGCCCGACGATATGGGTACAATTGAAGCGCGTGGTACATCTAATCTTGATCTTGATGTTAACTCAAATGGCAGGTTTTCATTGGTAGGTGATTATGTTGTTAATGATGGGCTATTCCATTTTAAAATTGGAAATTTGGTAAGCAAAAGGTTTTCTCTTGTTAAAGGAGGTCGAATATCGTGGTCAGGAAACCCATATTCGGCAAATGTTAGTATTAAAGGGTTGTATAAAGTTAAAACCAGCCTTTCAAGTCTGGGTGTTTCCATCGATACAACGGCATCTTACAAAAATAAAGTTACTGTTGAATGTTATGTGGTACTAACCGGCGAACTTCTAAATCCTAATATTAAATTTGAGATTAATATTCCTGATATAGATCCTGATCAGCAACGAATCATCTATTCAGAGCTTGATACTACTAATGTGGCAGAAATGAATCAACAAATGATATCTCTATTAGTATTAGGAACATTTAGTTTTAACAATGCAGCCAATGTGAGTGTTCAAAGCTCATACTACAATGTTATTGCTAATCAATTAAGTAGTATGCTTTCGCGAATTAGTGATAATGTGGATGTGGGGCTTAACTATAAACCCGGTGATGATCTTTCACAAGAGGAATTTGAAGTTGCGCTGTCAACACAATTGTTTGATGATAGGCTAACTATCGATGGTAACTTTGGTATGACTTATGACCGGAGCCAACAGAATGCAAGTAATATTGTGGGAGATGTGGATATTGGTTATAAACTTACTCCTGAAGGTCAGTGGGTTCTTAAGGTTTTTAATCATTCAAATGTTAACTCATGGTATAATTATAATACTTACGACCAGGTATCACCTTATACACAAGGAGTTGGTATTGCTTTTAAAAAGGATTTTAATAATATAAAAGAATTATTTGAACGGAGGAATAAGGATAAAAAGAAAAGTAATAAATCAAAAGTAAATAAAGAATTAATAAAGACGGAAGATGATGATAATTAGTAATAAAAAAGTAGTTTTATATGCTGTATTATTTTTTTGCATATTTCAACTTAAAGCACAAATAAGCATTAATAAGTCTGACATGCCTTCTGTTAATGATATAGTATGTACAAGTACCGGTTTAAATCCAGATTTTATTGATTTTCAGGAAACAGGAGAAGATTACATATGGGATTTTTCACAGCTGGTATCAATTAGCCAACAAGTAGATACTTTTGTTAGTCAGCTAAATGTACCTTTGTATTACATCCCTTTTTTTATGTTTAACTCTAACCTTGCTAAAAATGGGGATATTGGAATTCCAATACCTGAATTCCCAATAACAAACCCAACCACATTTTATAATAGTACTGATAATTATTTTGGTATTACCGGGAATGCAGCTATGATTTATGGTTTTCCCATACCTCTTATGTTTGATTCACCCGACATACTTTATCAATTTCCTATGAATTATGAAGATATTGGAAATTCATTTGCAGAATATGGATTTGGGGTGGATAACTATGGATATATCGGAAAAGAAATAAGTCGTTCAAATACTGTTGACGGCTGGGGCACATTAACAACTCCATATGGCACATTTGATGTCCTTCGTTTAAAATGCGAAGTTGCCGAATTCGACACTATTTATATTGATTCATTGGGAATGGGTTTGCCATTTTATCGAGAATATACCGAATACAGTTGGTTGGGAAAAGAACAAATGATTCCATTGCTTAAAATTACGTCAAGTTTTGCAGGCACAATCGTTACTTATATCGACTCTGTTAGGATAAACCCATCAGCAATTTATAATCAGACTGATTTTATTATTGATAATGTTGAAGTATTTCCAGTTCCATCGTTTGGTATTGTTAATATTACATTTGAATTGTTATCAAGATCAGATGTTGAGATTGCAATTTATAATTCTAATGGTATTAAAGTTACTGATGATATTTCATTTGATCATATGCCGGGAACAATTAATTTCAAAATTGATCTAAAGCAATTAGGATTAAGCAATGGAATTTACTTGCTAAAATTAATATCAGATAATCAGCAAATCACCAAGAAGATAATATTGTATTAAATAGGGGAGGATTGAGATCAAACTAATCACTATTAACGATTCACAAGAAAAAAGATGCCTTTAGTAGTTTATAAATCATCAGCAGGTTCAGGAAAAACAACAACGCTTGTTAATGAGTATCTAAGAATAGCATTAAAAAAGCCAGAATCGTTTAGGCATATCCTTGCCATTACTTTTACAAATAAGGCTGCCAACGAAATGAAGGAAAGGGTTATTGGTACGTTAAAAGATTTGACAGACCCTGAAAAGCAACCTATTGATAGTTTGTCAGAAATTATTGAGGATATTAATCTTGATCTTACGGAACTGAGGATTCGGGCTCAAAAACTATTATCTATTATACTTCATAATTATGATGAATTTGCCATAAGTACTATCGACTCATTTATCCATCGCATTATACGCACATTTGCTTCGGATGTCCAGTTGCCACAGAACTTTGAAGTCGTTATTGACGAAGAAGATATAATCCCGGATATTATTAATAATCTGTATGAGAAGGTTGGTGCTGACAAAGAACTTACGAAGGTGTTAATTAAATTTGTGTTGGCTGAAGCTGATGAAGAGAATAGTTATGATCCCACATCAAAACTCATTTCCTTTATTAAGCGTCATATGGATGAAGATGGTTTTAAGCATATTAGCAAGCTTGAAAAACTAAATATTGCTGAATTGGGTAATATTATTTCCAGGTTAGCACATAAAATAGGTGCTGAAAAATCTGAAATAATAGAAATTGCCAATAGTGCCATCAATTTATGTGAAAGTAATAATTTGGATCTTAAAGATTTCTATCAGGGAAGTAGAGGAATATTAGCTTATTTTAATAAGGTTAGAGAATTTAGTGTAGCAGATGATAAACTTTTTCCAACACCAACAGTTCAGAAATCTATTGCTGAAGAATTGTGGTTCGGATCAAAAGCAAGCTCTGAAGTAAAGCAGGTTATTTCAAATATTATGCCGCGGCTTGCTGAGTATTATTTTGAGATAGTAAAGAAAATTAAAAGTTACTTCTTCTATCGGCTCATATACAGCAAGATTTATTCCTTGGCCTTGGTTCATGAAATTAAAAGCTTATTTGTAGAATTTACCGAACAAACGGGGAAGGTGCATATTTCAGAATTTAACAAGAAGATAAGTGATGAAATTGCCGACCAACCAGTACCTTTTATTTATGAGCGTCTTGGTAGAAAATATCGCTACTTTTTAATAGATGAATTTCAGGATACTTCCATTTTACAATGGTATAATTTGCTTCCCCTTATTGAAGAATCACTTTCGTATGGCAATTTTAACATGCTTGTTGGTGATGCTAAACAGGCAATTTATCGCTTTCGAAATGGTGAAGTGGAACTGTTTGCAAATCTTCCTGATTTGTATGGTAATGACGGTTCACAGTTGTCAGTATCACGCCAGAAGATGTTGCAACAGGAATACCGAGAAGTTATCCTTTCAACAAATTGGAGGTCATATCCTGAAATTATAAAGTTCAATAATGATTTTTTCAAAAAAATAATCACACCTCTTTCAAAAAAAATAAAGAATATTTATTCCGACCTCGAACAGCAAATACCTGAAAATAATAAAAAGGGAGGCTTAGTATCAATAAACTTTGTTGATGCAGTTGATTCGGAAGAATACGAAGAAAAAAAACTTGAGAATATTCGTGGCTTTGTTAATCACTTAAAAGATAATGGTTTTAATGAGAGAGACATTTGTATTCTTTGCAGGACAAAGAAAAATGCCATTGCTATTGCTGAATTCCTATTGGCTATGGAATACAATGTAGTTTCGTCGGAGTCACTTCTGCTTAGTAATTCACCCAAAGTAAGGCTAATTATTGCTTTTTTTAAATTACTTATATACCCTGGCAACGAACTTGCGCTGGCAGAATTTATTGATAATTATTTAGCTATTTTTCCTGAGAAAGGATCGTTTGATCCGGAATTTAATGAGATTCGTAAAAATAAAGATAATTACACTGAAGCATTATTTCAACATTTTAGTATTGATGCTACTGTTTCGGATATAGAAACACTTTCCGTATATGAAATTGCAGAGTTTATTATTCGAAATATTATTTGTCAGACAAAGGCAGATATTTTTATTCAATACCTACTCGATTTTATCCTTGAATCAAAGGAGCCAATAGACTTGTTTATTTTATGTTGGGAAGATAAAAAAGAAAAACTTTTTATTGCTATGCCCGAAGATGTTGATGCTATTCAAATAATGACAATACACAAGGCAAAAGGGCTGGCTTTTAAAGCTGTTATAGTTGATGCAGCAAATATTAAAAATAGAAATACTAAAAGTGAATTTTGGGAAGATCTTCAATTACCTGGTTTTAATGATCTGAAGGTTGGGCTTTTGCCTCTTACAAGGAAAATTGAATTAATTAACAGAGGTCATATTTATGAAGAAGAGGTGGCAAAAACAGAACTCGATTTTCTTAACCTTATTTATGTTGCTTTTACTCGTCCGGTTAAGGCACTTTTTGCAATAGGACAGTTAGTAGGTTCAAGTCAAAAAGATATTTTTTCTAACTATATGATTAGCTATCTTAAAGAGAAAGGAATGTGGGAGGAAGGCAAGCTAAGATATGACTTTGGTGAACTTTATTCTGAAACAATTAATAACGATAAACCTGGAAAAGATACAATTGAGTTAGAAGATTTTGTTTCATCAAAATGGCAGGATGTTATTGGTATTGCATCATCAGAAGATATTATTCATGAAGCCTTAAGTAGTATTTCATCTAGTTCATATGGAAAGCTAATCCATAAAATTTTATCAGAAATTGAAACTGCTGAAGACGTACTACCGACATTAAATTCAATAGCTCAATCAGGATTGCTAGTTGAAAATGATATTAGAATAATTGAAAGTACGATTATTAGCGTTGTTACCCATCCTATATTAAAAAAATACTTTCAACCCGGGTTGATAATAAGGAATGAAACGGAGCTTATACTTAATAATAGTGAAATTGTAAGACCTGACCGTGTTGTCGTTGATGATCAGTTACTAACAATAATTGATTATAAAACCGGTGAAGAAAAAGAACAGGATTATAAACAGTTAAGAGAATATAAGGATGCCTTTGTTAATCTTGGTTATAGTTTTGTTGAAGCTAAGTTAGTTTACATTGGAGATGTTGTAAGAATTGCAGATGTACAATAATTTGTATTGTGGTTTATGCTATAAAGATTCATAAACGGACATTGTCCAAAATCGAACAATTATGTGTTTAAAATCGAACAAATTTATTTATAATTAACAATGTTACAATTCATACAACCCCAATAATCAGGAAAATATGAAAGTGGCATAATATTGGCAATTAGTAAACTTTTAAAAAAATCAAATACATACACATGAAAAAATTATTATTTATTTTAGTGCTGTTATTCAGCATTAATCTGGTTGCTCAGGAAGACGCCAGATTGCTAAGATTTCCTGCTGTTCACGGACAAAAAGTTGTGTTCACATATGCCGGAGACTTGTATCAGGTACCTTTATCAGGAGGAACTGCTCGTAAGCTAACAAGCGACGTTGATGGTTATGAGATGTTTGCTCATTTCTCACCCGATGGAAAAGAAATAGCTTTTACGGGTCAATATGACGGAAATACCGAAGTGTTTACTATTCCTTCCAAAGGTGGTGTACCACAGAGGTTAACATATACGGCAACCCTTGGCAGGGATGATGTATCCGACAGAATGGGACCAAACAATATAGTTATGGCCTGGCGAAATAATGATGAAATAGTTTATCGCTCTCGTAAGCAAACATTTAACTCTTTTAAAGGACAATTATTTCAGGTAAATAAAGATGGTGGCCTTTCAGAAGAACTGCCTCTACCATCAGGAGGATGGTGTTCATTTTCTGACGACGGTAATAAGATGGCTTACAACAGGGTATTTCGTGAGTTTAGAACATGGAAATATTACAAAGGTGGAATGGCTGATGATGTTTGGGTTTACGATTTTGAAACAAAGGAAACTGTAAATATTACAAACAATGATAACCAGAATATTTTTCCCATGTGGCATGGAGATAAGATTTATTTCCTAAGTGATCGCGACAGAACAATGAACCTGTTTGTATACGACCTGAACACCAAAACCACTACTAAAATTACTAATTATACAAACTACGATATTAAATTCCCATCACTTGGAAATGAATCAGTTATATTTGAAAATGGTGGCTATATTTATAATTATAGTTTTGTCGATAAAAAAGTAACAAAGGTTACTGTTAATATTAGCAATGATTTCACAACCGGAAGAGATGAACTCAAAGATGCTTCAAAATATATAAATTCATGGGCGGTTTCTCCGGATGGTAAAAGAGCTGTTTTTGGCGCACGTGGAGATGTATATACTGTTCCTGCAAAGTCAGGTATTACACGTAATTTAACTAAGTCATCCGGTGTACATGATCGTAATGTTGAATGGTCTCCGAAAGGGGAATTTATTTCATTTATAAGTGATCGAACCGGAGAGGATGAGATTTACATCCAAAATCAAAATGGTATGGAAGATGCCATTCAGCTTACATTTGATTCTGATACGTATAAATATAACCCTATCTGGGCACCTGATGGCAAATATCTGCTTTGGGGAGATAAAATGGGTAGGTTAAATCTCATCAACATCGATACAAAGAATATTGAAAAGGTTGATGAATCAGAAGCATGGGAAATACGTGATTATAACTGGTCTCCCGACAGCAGATGGATAGCTTATACATTGCCACAGTCGTTTACTGTTAACCGGATATTTATCTATAATATACAGTCTGGTGAAACTAAACCTGTAACTGATAGTTGGTATGATTCGGGTCAGCCATCATTTGATTCAAATGGAAAATACTTATTTTTTACCTCAGCGCGCGATTTTAACCCAATATACAGTCGTACTGAATGGAATCATGCTTATCGTGATATGAGCAGTATATATTTTATAACACTGGAAAAAAGTACTCCTTCACCTTTTGAACCTGAGAATGACGAAGTAACTATCAAGAAAGAGGAGAAATCTGAGAAACCTGATAAAAAAGATAAAAAAAGTGATAAGGGTGAAAACGAATCTAAAGCTGAGGAGTTTACTGTTAATATTGACTTCGACGGTATAATTAACAGAATTATTGAACTTCCAGTTAAAGCAGCTAACTACTGGAGTGTTAATGCAATAGACAATAGCGTTTATTATATTATGTATTCTTCGGGTGGCAATGGTGCGCAACTAAAAATGTTTGATCTTAAAAAACAAAAAGAAACTGAACTTGGAAAAGTTGGATCCTATATTATTACCGCGAATTATAAAAAAATGTTTGTAAATGTTAAGGGTAAATATGCAGTTATTGATTTGCCAAAATCTAAAATCAAGCCCAGCGATTTCCTCGATCTTTCAAATATGAAAGTTATGGTTAACCTAAAAGAGGAATGGGCGCAAATATATAATGAATCATGGCGACAAATGCGTGACTTCTTCTATGCTCCAAACATGCATGGACTTGACTGGCCTGCTATACAGGATAAATATGAAGTACTGCTTCCTTACGTGAATAATCGTAACGATCTTAATTATGTAATAGGCGAAATGATTAGTGAACTTAGCATTGGTCATGCATATGTACTAGGTGGAGATAAACCAAAGCCTAACCGTGTTAAAACAGGCTTACTCGGTGCTAAAATTAGTAAAGATGATTCAGGTTACTTTGTTATTGATGAAGTGCTTATAGGAGAGAATTGGACAGATGGGACAAGGTCTCCACTTACAGAAGTTGGCGTTGATGTGAATGAAGGTGACTACATTATTGCTGTAAATGGCAGTTCGGTAGTAGATATTGATGATATATACAGTATGCTTGTTGGAACAGCCGGGCAACAGGTTCTTTTAACTGTAAATTCTAATGCTACAACAGAGGGTTCGCATGACGTAATTGTAATACCAACTGCTGATGAATCAGGCCTGTATTATTACGATTGGGTGATGGATAATACTGAAAAGGTTAATAAAGCTACTAATGGTCAGGTAGGTTACATACATATTCCGGATATGGGAGCTGGTGGATTAAACGAATTTGTTAAGCATTTTTATCCACAGTTGAATAAAAAAGCTTTGATTATTGATGACCGAGGAAACGGTGGCGGTAATGTTTCACCAATGATAATAGAGAGGCTAAACAGGGAGCTTGTGCTATACGGAATGTCAAGAAATAATAGTGTAAACATAAAACCGGGTGAAATGATACGCGGCCCCAAGGTTTTGTTATTGGATAAATATTCAGCCTCTGATGGCGATTTATTCCCATATCAATTTAAAAAGATGAAGATGGGTACATTAATAGGAACCCGTTCGTGGGGAGGTGTAGTAGGTATTCGTGGTTCCATGCCATTTATTGATGGTGGTGATCTACGTCGCCCTGAATTTGCACCTTTTGATGAAAATGGCAACTGGGTAATTGAAGGTTATGGTGTTGATCCAGATATCGTTATTGATAATGATCCTGCAAAAGAATACGCGGGTGAGGATGAGCAATTGAATAAAGCCATTGAAGTAATACTTGAACAGCTTAAAGATTATAAACCTCTTCCTGAAATTCCAGATTATCCTGATAAGAGTAAATAATCGATTAAATTGACCTTCCAGCGTCCGCAGGTCCTGGAAGAGTCGTTTTTATAACCAACAAAATAAAAGCTCACCATATGGTGGGCTTTTTTGTGTTTAACTATGGAAGATTACAACTTTTTAAATATTATGCCGTTTGAACAGTATCAAAAACAATAATGCTCAAGTCATTTAAATTATTAATTCTAATTCTGTTATCAATTAGTTTGGTGCTTCTTCATGGGGCATTCCGGATTAGTAGGGATATTATGCCGGCACATATTTGCTGTTCCTCATGTCAAATATATCCAGAGGAATCAATAATTAATTGGCAAAGCCAGATGAAACTCAAGCGTGAAGATTTTAAAGCCGAAACCAGAACCAGTAATAGTTCAAAGGTAGCAACTACTTCGAGTGGATTTGGATATAGCATTACTGATAATGGAGGTGATATAAGTGGAAGTATTTTTGTTCGTTTTTATTGCAATAAATCATGGTGGAATTCCAAATTAATTGAAACAGACAGAGTTGAATATGTGCTTGAGCATGAACAACTTCATTTTGATATTTGTGAGTTGTTTGGAAGGAAGTTGTATAAAGGAGTGTTAGAATTACGTGACTCACGGAAGCTCAACAGTAAGACTATTGATAAATTACAAACAAAGCTTGAAAAGCAATATTTTAATTATCAAGATAAATACGACAAGGAGACAAACCATAGCGTAAATAGAGTAGAACAGTATTATTGGAATAAGCATATATCAAAGGAGCTGGCTGCAATGTCGAAATATTCTGATTATAGCAGCTTTTAGTTTGCCTTAAGATGTTATGTATGTTAGCTTTGCATCATAAGGTGTAGAAAAAAGAGGAGTTTGCTACGATAGTGCTCAAGATTTTCCTACTGCAATTTTCTGTACTTTTGTAGAAATGCAAAACAATAATTATGAATTGGGATAAAGAACATGGATTTAATATCCAAAAATTAAATCTTAAGGATGATTACGAAGGCAAAGTTGAAGCCACTTTAATTAAGAGAAAAGCAAAAACTAAATCGACAAAAGCAGTACTTTACATTCATGGATTTGTTGATTATTTTTTTCAAAGCAATTTAGCTGACTGGGCAAACAATCTTGGGATCAATTTTTATGCAATTGACTTGCGGAAACATGGAAGATCAATGCTTCCACATCAAAAGCCAAATATGGCTCGGTCCATGTCAGAGTATTTTGAAGAAATTGATATGGCGATTGATATTATCCTTGAGAAAGAAAAAAATAATTTTCTCATATTAATGGGACATTCTACCGGTGGGCTTATTTCATCATTATATGCTCATAAGCATAGAAATGATAACATTATCAATGCTATTATATTGAATAGTCCCTTTTTTGATATGAATAAACCGGCATGGTTTAAAAAAGTTGTTATTCCAATTATAGCATCAATTGGAAATGGTTTTCCAAATATTCCTTCTCCTGAAGGTTTAAAGGAAGGATATGCAAAAAGTATTCATAATGATCATCATGGTGAATGGGATTTTAGCCTAGATAATAAGCCTATCCTTGGATTTAAAATAAATCTTGGTTGGATAGCTGCTATTCATTATGCTCAGAAAAATCTTCAGCATGGGTTAGATATCAAATGTCCTGTACTTGTGATGTATTCTTCGAAAAGCGTAACTCCTGGTAAATACAAAGAGTTGATGCATACAGCAGATTCTGTTTTAAATGTAGCTGATATTCGCAAATATGCTGATGTAATTGGTAAACAGGTAAGAAAAGTGGAAATTAAGGATGGACTTCATGATTTGGTACTTAGTAAAAAAGAAGTTAGAGCAGAAGCTTTTAGAGAAATGACTGATTTTATTGAGAGTGTTCAATGATTGAATGATTAAATGAGCGAATTGAATCCTAAATGAACAAATAACATATAACTTTTAACTAATAACTAATAACCAATAACTAATAACCAATAACTAATAACCAATAACCAATAACTAATAACTAATAACCAATAACTAATAACTAATAACTAATAACCAATAACTAGTAACCCTAAATGAAGTTTGAAGATTACAGAATATCTCCCGATATAAAAAAAAGCCTTAAAGAGCTTGATTTCAGAAGACCTACTGATATACAGTATAAGGCTATACCTCCTATTCTTAAGGGCGAAGATGTTCTTGCTATCGCACAAACAGGTACTGGTAAAACAGCTGCATTTGCTATACCAATTATTCATATTATAAATAAGAAAAAAAAGTATAATAATCATATTGGAATACAATGTGTTGTAATGGTTCCAACTAGGGAGCTGGCTATACAGATAAATGAGGTATTTAATGATATAGGTAGTTATACCGATGTGGTAACATTAACAATTTATGGAGGTGTTGAGCAGGATCCTCAAATAAACAAACTAAACGAAGGTGTTGATATCCTTATTGTTACACCGGGACGAATGTTTGATTTAATAAGTCAGAAACATGTTAAATTAGATGAGGTTAAAGTTTTAGTTTTGGATGAAGCCGATCATATGCTCGATTTAGGTTTTATTAAAGATATTCATGATATTATAAAGTTTATTCCCCGAAAGCACCAAACATTATTCTTTTCAGCAACTATTGATAAGAAAATAAAGAAATTAGCTTATTCTTTGGTTAGTAATCCCATAAGAATTCAGATTTCGCCAAAAGATCCTGTAGCTAGAAATATTGAACATTCGGTTGCCTTTATTGAGATGGATGACAAAAGGTTTTTCTTAGAACGGTTTATAAATATTAATCCCGATAGTAAAATTCTTGTTTTTGTTAGAACAAAAGTACGTGCCGAAAGAGTACTCAAAGCATTGGAAAGAGTTGAAATAAAAAGTCGTACAATACATAGCGGAAAAGATCAGGATGAAAGGACTGAAGTGATGAATGACTTTAAAAATGGTAGAAACAATATTTTAATTGCAACTGATGTGAGTGCACGTGGTATTGATATTCCAAATGTTGACTATGTAATTAATTATGATCTTCCTGAACAAGTAGAGAACTATGTTCATAGAGTTGGTAGAACAGGAAGAGCCTCAAAAAAGGGACAAGCAATATCGTTTTGTAGCAAAGGGGAGAAAGAAATTCTATCAGAAATAGAAAAGTATCTGGATAAAAAGATAGCTACATTGACCATTACTAAAAATGACTATCTCGAAACGCTTGAAACTTCTAACGAATCACATACTGATTGGAAAACTTTGATTAATCAACCAGAGGAATCCGATAAAAAGAGGAAGAAAAAGAAGAAAAGAAAGAAATAAGTTAAGCCCTGACTTTTGGTATCTCTATTATTCAATTACAATTTCGTGGGTGATTGTAGCTGATCTTCTAAGTATTTCACTAACGCCACAATAGCGATCCTGTGATAAATTAATTGCTTTTTCCAATTTTGCTAATGGCAGATTATTACCACGAAATGTATAAACAATATGTATCTTGTTATAATATTTTGGGTGTTCATCAGTTAGTTCGCCAGTTACTTCAACATTAAAATAATCGGGTTTAACACGCATCTTGGTTAGAATAGAAATTACATCCATTCCTGTACAACCACCAAGTGAAACTAGAGTTAAGGGTTTAGGTCGTGGACCTGAATTTTTGCCGCCAACACCGGGTTCCGCATCAATCTTAATTTTAAAGTCATTTACTTCTGCTTCAAATGCCATATCACCTTGCCAGGCTACATTTATTTTATTATTCATATTCAAAGTTTTTATTTGGTGCAAAAATATGAATTTTATTTGCATTGTAAATTCAATAAATCGTTGGTATGGCTTGATTTCTTTTACGAAAATGATTACCTTCGCAATTGCGCGATTTTTTATTTGATTAAAATTGAAATATGAACAATTTAGGTATTACCGAAAAACAAGCATTAACAATAAGATCATTAACTCTGGTAAAAAAAATTCTTACCGAGAACCCAGAGATAAATGAGATACTTTTAACTACAAATTCATATGAGGAGGCCATTTCCTCTCTAAAAAAAAGGATTTTATTATATTTAGAAGAAAATCCAGCTGCTAAAAAATATTATTATAAAGATTGTCATGATTCAATTAAAGGATTATCATGGAAAGATATTGGGGTTATAAGATTATTAAATTATATAGATTATGAAGGTAATTCATATCCTGATCCAAACAGGAAGAACAACCTGGAGACTAGTACTCCTATTAAGAATTTGTATAATGCTGTAAAATATGGAAAGGGTAATTGTTCAAATGATTTTTTCTTAGATATGCTTTTTTTGTTTCGACAAATTAATGGCAGGTTAAAACAAAAACTACCGTCGGAGCAAAAAATAAAATCATGGATGTCTAAATATCCTTCTGGCCTATCCGAAAAAGTAATTGCAACTCGAAAAAAGAATAAAGAAAGAATATTACTTGTAATTATTGAACAAATAAGCTTGGGCGAGCAAGTAAGTAAACGATACTTTTTTGACGAAGGGATGACTGGTGAAGAAAAATATATCAGAGCATTGGGATGGTGGAATGATTATAAGTTTCATTTGCGATTTGCTGTAAGAAATCCTGAACAACTTAATCATATGCTTGATTACTCGTTACGTCCAAGTAGAATGAAGGTGCTTAATGATGCTTATGAAGCAGGAATACCATTTTTTATAAACCCTTACTATTTATCATTATTTGATGTTGATATTATAGCTGGAAAAACTGGTTCTGATAGAACTCTGCGTGATTATGTATTTCACAGTCGTGAATTGGTTGATGAATTTGGTAGCATTGTGGCTTGGGAAAAAGAAGATATAGTGGAACCTGGCAAACCAAATGTAGCTGGATGGATGTTACCATCATTTAATAATGTTCATAGGCGCTATCCTGAGGTGGCAATTTTTATTCCTGACACTCGTGGTAGAGCATGTGGGGGTTTATGTGTTTCATGTCAGCGAATGTATGATTTCCAAAGTGGTCATTTGAACTTCAATCTTGAGAAATTAAGTCCAAAAATGACATGGAAGAAAAAAATGGCTTTGTTGTTAAAGTATTTTGAAGAAGATACACAATTACGTGATATACTTATTACAGGTGGTGATGCATTCATGAATACATCAAAATCGATGCAGGAAATACTCGATGGTGTTTACAATATGGCATTAAGGAAGAAAAATGCAAATATTGATCGTCCTGATGGGCAAAAGTATGCTGAAATTACAAGGGTAAGACTTGGTACCAGATTGCCTGCCTATCTTCCGCAACGTATTACTAAGGAATTTGTAAAAATACTTGCCGATTTTAAAATCAAAGCATCAAAAATAGGGATAAAGCAATTTAGAATTCAAATACATGTACAATCGGCTATGGAGGTTACTCCAAAAATGAAAGAAGCCGTAAGTCGTTTATTAGCTTCAGGCTGGATGGTAACAAACCAGCTGGTTTTTACAGCAGCTGCATCTCGTCGTGGACATAGTAATAAATTAAGAAAGGTGCTTAATGATATTGGGGTAATCTCATATTATACTTTTTCGGTTAAAGGTTTTATGGAAAACTATCAAAATTTTGCTACTAACGAAAGGTCTGTACAGGAAATAGCTGAAGAAAAGGTGCTAGGTAAAATTGATAGTGTTTTGGGTGATCAGATTAATGGTTTACATCTGGATGTAGAAAATACACAGAAGAAACTTAATGAATTAAGAAAAGTACATCAGAAGGCATTTTTATCAACCGACAAGAATGTGTTAAATATGCCCGGTGTTGGTAAAAGTATGCGATTTAATACGATTGGAATTACTAATGATGGCAGAAGAATTTTGGAATTTGACCATGACTATAAGCGTAAACATAGTCCGGTAATTAACAACATGAAAAAAGTTGTAATTATCGAGTCGAAATCAATTGCGGCTTATTTGAAGCAAATGGAGAGTATGGGTGAGGATCCAAGCGAGTACAATACAATATGGGGTTATTCGACAAGTGATACCGAAGGCAGGACGCCTGTTTTCCAGTATTCTGACTATGATATCAATATTACCGATGAGCTAACTAATTTTCAAGAGTGAGTTAGTTGATTACTATGAAGTTTCACTCCTTTCGAAAAAATCTTCAAAATCCGGATAATAAAATTTATTTCTGGCAACGTCTTTTGAAAAAGTAAAGTACGTTAAATCTCCCGTTGCACATAGCTTTTCATTTGTGTCGAAAAGTTCCACTTTTACATCAACGAGATTTCTGCGTTTTTGTAGTAATGAGGCTCTGAGCTTAATATTACCATTAACCACCGAGACCGGCTTAATATAACGAATATTCATATTTGAAGTTACACCTGCTGTTTGCATTTTAATTTGAATAAACCAGGAGCCAATTTCATCCATCAAAGTTGCTTGTATTCCACCGTGTAATACATTATAATATCCTTGTAAAAATTCTTTTGGTTCCCAGTTTGATATAACATAATCCCCTTCTTCAAAAAATTTCATTTTTAAACCATGTTCATTTTTAGGAGAACAACCAAAGCAGTTATATCCATCAAGTTTTGTGTAGGGGTTTATTATATTCTTCATGGTAGTTTTATGATGGTTTTATGATGTTCGAAAGGTTGACATTGTTGTCGGGTAGTTATTGGTGTTACTGTAACTTGATAACCCTACAACCCGGATAATCCGACAGCTTTTAACTCAATTAACAAGTACTCCTTTTTTATATTTAGTAGTTTTTTCAAGAATACCTTCTTTATTATACACTTTCCATGCTCCGGTTTTTAACCCGGATTTATATGAACCTTCAGTTTTTATTTTTCCATTTTCAAAATACTCATAATAAATGCCGACTTTAACATCATTCTTAAACATTTGCTTACTTCTAATAGTATCATTTGAGTAGAAAGTTAGTTGTAATCCATCGAAAAGTCCAATATTGTAATTATATTGAGCTATTAGTTTACCAGTTGAATTATACCACTTTGCCTTACCGTTTTTTTTGCCGGCTAAATAATAACTCTCTTCCTGAATTTTTTTTCCTCTGTCGTAATAAACTGTTTTTTTGCCATCAAGTAAACCATCTTTGTAGCTCTCAACTAACTTAGGATTTCCTCCTATACTAAAAATCATTTTTTTTCCTGAAAGCTTATCATTTACAAATACAGATTGCTCAATAATATAACCTCTTTTATTTATTTTTAAATAGATTCCATTTTTTTTGCCCGATTTATAGCTCTCAACAATGTTAATTTGTCCATTACTAAAGGATGTTGTCCAGTTGCCAGTTTTTAGGTTGTCTTTATAATAGCCCGATACCGATAAACTTCCCTTGGTTTCATAATAAGGTCCATCAGGAATCAAACCTGCAATTGTATTTGTATTCTGAGCAAAAAAGAATAGTGGACATAAAATGAATATTAATAAAGAATAAATTTTTGTTTTCATGGTTGTTGAATTGGTTTATGCAAATGTATTGAAAAATAATGGTTGAATGAGTCAATTTTTAGCTGGATTAATGGGGGGCAACTCGAAAAGTAGGCAGTTTATATTATAAACAAAGATAGTTTATATTTCTCCCAGAGATTTATCTTGATCCATTACAATGGGAAGGATATCCGATTAGTATATAAAAAGAACAGGTCGGAGAGAAGAATCTCTACCGACCTGAATCAACCAAAACCAAATTTTCAATTACAATTAGCTCTTATGCTTAAATCGTATTATGTACTTCACTTCGCAATTCATGTGCCATAATTTTTAATCATTTGATTAAAAACTTATTATAATTATCAAGGAATATTACATATATTTAAAATACCCGATTTCATAGTTAAGTTATCAAATATATCGATAAGTTATCCATTTTCGGAATCGGAAAACAAAGGGTGTATAATATATAGAAATATTTTCTGTGAGTGAAAACTGGATAGCAGTAATTCAGGAAAATATATTAATGTAAATTTGAAATTGGAGTTAGTTTTAGGATTATCTCATACCCTTATTTGACACAACATTTTTTTATATTACTTCTCCGTAAAGGTCAAAAAAGTCTGAATCGGTTATAGTAACATTATAAAAATCTCCTATATTTAGATTTCTGTTGTATTTATTTATAATTACTTCATTATCAACCTCTGGGGAATCAAATTCAGTCCTTCCAATATAATTATCACCTTCTTTCTTATCGATAATAACTTTAACAATACTACCAATTTTTTGTTTATTTAGATCGTATGATATCTCTTGTTGGAGCATCATTATCCTGTCACGGCGATCGTCCTTAACTTCATCGGATATGTTATCTTTCAAATTGAATGCTGATGTGTCTTCTTCAGGAGAATAAGTAAAAACACCCAACCTTTCAAATCTGGTTTGTTTTACAAAATCCATCAACTGATTAAACTCATCCTCTGTTTCTCCAGGGTATCCAACTATCAATGTTGTACGCAGTGCTATGTCAGGAATCTCTTCTTTAATCTTGCGGATAAGTTCTATTGTTTTTTTTCCGCCCAAGCCTCTTTTCATTGAGCGTAATATTCGGCTATTAATATGTTGTAATGGCATATCCATGTAGGAGCACACTTTAGGATTGTCGCGTATTATATTTAACAAGCCAACTGGAAAGTTTGCCGGATATGTATAATGCAATCTAATCCATTCAATTCCCTCTACTTTTGAGATTTGATTTAATAAGTCTGTAAGTTCGCGCTTATTATATATGTCAATGCCATACCATGTTAAATCTTGTGCAATTAGTATAACCTCTTTTACTCCTTGCTTTGCTAAAAATTTAACCTCATTAATTATTTCTTTTTTTGGTTTTGAAACATGTTTGCCTCTTATTAAGGGTATTGCACAAAAAGAACAATTTCTATTACACCCTTCTGATATTTTTAAGTAGGCATAGTGCTTGGGAGTAGTTAACAGCCTTTCTCCAACAAGTTCTTTCTTGTAGTTTATGTCGAGTGCATTAAGTATCTCCGGAAGTTCATTCACACCAAAAAAGCCATCAACTCCTGTTATTTCTTTAGTAAGTTCGTCTTTATATCTTTGTGATAAACAGCCTGTTACTAACACTTTTTTTGTGTCTCCATTTTTTTTAGATTGTACGGCTCTCAATATTGTATCTACCGACTCTTCTTTGGCATCATTAATAAAACCACAAGTGTTTATAACAATTATATCAGCATCTTCGTTTGAGTCGTGAAGCACAGAAAAATCTCCAACAAGCTGGTTCATTAGTACTTCTGAATCCACTAAATTTTTAGAACAGCCTAGCGTAATAATATTTATCTTTTTCTTCATAGCAGGATATGAGTTGACGGATATTAAATTGAAAGAAATAATGCTTATGAAAAGAGGCTTTCAACAAATGTATGACGATTGAAAATCTGAAGATCCTCCATTTTTTCTCCAACGCCAATATACTTAACCGGAATTTTAAACTGATCAGAAACGCCAATTACAACACCCCCTTTTGCAGTGCCGTCAAGTTTGGTTAAAGCAAGAGCATTTACTTCAGTGGTAGCAATAAACTGTCGTGCCTGTTCAATGGCATTTTGACCTGTTGAGGCATCAAGAACAAGAAGTATTTCGTGAGGTGCATCGGGGATTAGTTTTTGTATTACACGACTTATTTTTGATAACTCATTCATTAGGTTTACTTTGTTGTGTAGTCTACCAGCAGTATCAATTATAACAACATCAGCATTTTGTGAAATAGCTGATTTTACGGTATCAAAAGCAACAGAAGCAGGGTCGGCACCCATTCCTTGACTCACAATTGGTACTTCAACTCTGTCTGCCCAAATAGTTAGTTGATCAACTGCTGCTGCTCTAAATGTATCGGCAGCTCCAAGAATTACTTTTTTACCTGCCATTTTAAAATTATAAGCCAACTTACCAATGGTTGTTGTTTTACCAACACCATTTACGCCAACAACCATTATAACATAAGGTTTTTTGCCTGTAGGAATGTCAAAATCTTCACCATCACCTATATTATTTTCTTGCAATAATTTTACTATCTCAGCTTTTAATAATGTATTTAACTCATCTGTCCCCAAGTATTTATCACGAGCAACACGTTCCTCAATTCTTTCAATAATTTTCAGAGTAGTATGTACTCCAACATCTGATAGAACCAATGCCTCTTCCAGATTGTCCAGTACTTCATCATCAACTTTCGATTTACCCACAACAGCTTTAGAAATTTTGTTAAACACACTCTGGCGTGTTTTTTCTAAACCCTTATTAAGATCTTCTTCTTGCTTTTTCTTTGAAAATATTGAAAATAAACCCATATTTATTATCTGTTAAATTCCCAACAAAAAAAGCTTTTCCCCACATTGCAGGAAAAAGCCTTTTCAGTAAGATTAAAATTATATCTGTACTAAGATTTATTTTTTAAAATAATCTTTAACCTGGTTGGTAGGAATAATCTCTTCTTTAAATGCGTACGCACCCGTTTTAGCAGATTTATTTAACCTAATAACTTTTGCAAAATCCTTTCCGGATGATTGTAGTGATGCAACAACTTTCTTAGCCATAGTTCTATATTATTTAATTTCTCTGTGAACAGTCATCTTCTTTAAGATCGGGTTATACTTTTTTAACTCGAGTCTCTCAGGTGTATTCTTTTTGTTTTTTGTAGTGATATACCTTGATGTTCCGGGTTTTCCACTATTCTTATGCTCGGTACATTCCAGTATTACTTGAATCCTTGCGTCTTTACTCTTTTTAGCCATTTCTATATTCGCTTTAAATTTCGGACGGCAAAAGTACCAACTTTATATATATAATCCAATAATATTCAAATTATTTTTTAGATAGTTCTGACACTCTTTAGTAGGCTACAATTATATTATTGATTAAAAGTAATATGGGAATAATTAAATGACTGAATATCTATGCATTATAAAATAGATAAACTATTGAAAGAAGTTAGATTGCATGAATAATTTAAGAATAGACATTAGCTAAAAACGATTCTGTTATTAAAATTAATAAATTATAACTATATAATGAACTTATTGAAAGTATTTTAGATACCTAAAATTGTCTGAATATAAGGTGTTATGCCAGCGAAAAAGAACTCAACGGCAATCACCATTACAATAAGTCCCATTAATTTCATCATAATCTTGTTTCCTTTATCGCCCAAAAAATTTGTAATACCAACAGCACCAAATAATACCATCATTAAAGTTAAAAGCACTAAAACTATTGAAATGATAACAAGTGCTGAGTTAGAATAGCTTTCACTCTCACCCATAAGAATGATTGCATTTGTAATGGCTCCCGGACCTGCTATCATTGGTATTCCCAGTGGCGTAATGGAAATATCATCAACATATTTTTCAACATCCTCAGATCTTATTTTCATATGGCTGAGTTTTGCATTAAGCATGTCGTAACCCATGATAAAGAAAATAACACCACCTACAACCTGCAAACCCGCTACAGAAATTCCAAAGAAGGTAAATAAGTATTCTCCAAGAAATGCAAAAAGTATTAATACAAAAGCCGCAGTAATAACTGCTTTTAAAGCTGTCCTCCTCCTCTCACGTTTCGTCAACTCTGATGTCATTGATAAAAAAACAGGCATGATACCCATGGGATTCATCAGGGTTAGGAATGAAGTAAAATATAGTAGTATTATTGTTAAGTTGTCCATTGTAGATATTGTTAGGCGTGGAAGTTTGTAGTCAGAAGTCTGAAATTAAAAGTGGAAGTCTGAAGTCCGAAGTCTGAATCTAAGCTTCGGACTTCCGACTTCGGTCTTCCTTACATCTCTCGTATTTTCTGTTCAACAGTTTCTATAATTGCATCCCTACAACTTTTTGTTTTTTTGGCAATTTCATCCCCTTTCTTAATCAAATTATTAGTAAAAACTTTGTCGTCAATACCTGAAGCATTAATTTTAACATTTAGGAATGCTCCTTCAACTGCTGCTAAAGCACATAGGGCACCAACTCCTGCATCAGATACTGAATTTGGGTTACCATTCTCAGCCATAGCTCGCATTACTTCTATCGACCTGTATGAAGTATCCATCACTTTAAAAGGAATTTCCATTGCATATTTTGATGAATTTTCTATGGCTTCTTTCCTTAGCTTCTTCTCTTCTTCAGTTTTTTTGGGAAGTCCAAATGCATCCATAATTTTATTGAAAGCATTTGTGTCCTCATCTACAAGTCTTAATAACTCATCTTTATATTTTTGACCTTGTTGTGCCCAATCAGAAAATTCTTCCCAACGATCGTCCCAGCCTCTTTTGTGGGCACTTAAATTGGCTACCATAGTACCTAAGGAAACTCCTAAAACTCCTGTGTAAGCAGCAATTGAGCCTCCACCGGGTGCAGGTGATTCAGAAGCAGTTTCATTAGCGAAACCAGTTAATGTCATGTCAACAAGTTTCTTATCATGGCTTTCAAGTAAATATTCTATTATTCTTTCTTTTGGGATAAATGGTTTCAAATCATCCAGCCCCATTGATTTTATTGCAATTTTAATAAGTTCATCATTGTCAACACCTAATGAACGCTTCTGTTTAGATAGGAAATATCTACCTGCATCCAGCATAGCTTCTAATGGAATAAGTCCTACTAATTCGGAACCCGTAGCTCTTATGCCCCTCTCTTCAGCCTTTTTGCTAACTTCATCGAAAGCAATGTGAACTGGTGTAATACTTATGTTTGTGAGGTTCATAGAAATTTGAGCAACGCCATATTCTTCTATAAACCAACCAATTCCTTTAACTGCTTTTAGCGAACCTGGAATCATTACAGATTTTCCATTTTCATCTTTAACAATCTTACCTGTTACGGGATTTCCTTCTCTTTTTGTTCTTCCACGCTCACGAACATCGAAAGCAATGGCATTTGCACGACGTGTAGAAGTTGTATTCAGGTTTACGTTAAATGCCACAAGAAAATCACGTGCACCAACAGCAGTTACTCCACTTCCTGCAACGCGTTCATTAAATTCGGCAGGACCAAAGTCAGGTTTCCAGTGTGGATCGGCTAATTTTTCTTTTAACCCTTCATATTCACCTGAACGACAGGTTGCTAAATTTCTTCTATCATCTGTGAAAGCAGCATTTTCATAACAATAAACGGGTATTTTAAGTTCATCACCGATGCGCTTGGCTAACTTACGTGCATATTCTACAGTTTCTTCCATAGTAATATTTGAAACCGGAACAAACGGACATACATCAGTTGCCCCGAAGCGTGGATGCTCACCTTTCTGGTGGCGCATATCAATAACTTCAGCAGCCTTTTTTACAGCTACAAAAGCAGCTTCGACAACCTCATCAGGAGTACCTACAAAAGTAACAACAGTACGGTTTGTTGCAGCTCCAGGGTCAACATCAAGTAATTTTACACCTTCAATTTTTTCAATTTCGTCAGTTATCTGTTTTATGATGGTTATATCACGACCTTCGCTAAAATTAGGAACACATTCTATAAGTTGTCTCATGTAATTTCTGTTAAAGTAAAACTTGGATTGCAAAAATAGGAAATGTGGAGTTAAAAAACATAAATGAAAAAGAAAAAGGTTGAGGTTTAGGTTAAGGTTGAGGTTGAGAAAATCTGAGTGTAATATCTCAACCTAATACTCTTAACCTCAATCTAGATTCTAATGCGCATCAATGTTGTATAACATTAAAACAAGATGACGTAGTACTTTTGTAATTTCAGCCATGTATTCGTTTACGGCTCTTACACTTCCGGGAAGTGTGAAAACCATCGTATTATTCATTAACCCTGCAACACTTCTACTGATTAGTGCATTTGGTTTTTCCATACCATATTTCATCCTGATCATATCCATTATGCCAGGAATTTCTTTATCCAGAAGTGGTTTAACTACATCAACAGTAATATCCCTGTGCCCAATTCCGGTTCCACCTGTCGTGAATATAAAATCGTAATTGTCCTTTGTATTTTTAAGGATGTTTTGAAGTTTACTTTCATCATCGGGAATAATTTTGCTTTCAATTTCATATTTGAAATTATTCATCTCAAAGAATGTTGTAATTGCTTCTTTTACTTTTGGCCCGCTTTTATCTTCATATTCACCTTTGCTAGCTCTATCACTTAGTGTAATAATTAATGTGTTGAATGTTTTTGGGTGATACTCAAGTACCTCACCTTCCTGTAGTTTTCCTCCACGAATAACTCGTACAAATATTCCTTCTTTTGGCATTACGCAATTTCCAACTTCGCGATAAATTGCACATGAGTCGCCATGACATTTTTTACCTATTTGGGTGACTTCTAACTCAATATTTTTGCTGATAAATCTGTCAAGTGGCGAGGTCCTATAAATCTCCATTCCTTGAGTAGTAATATTTTCAGCAAATTCACCAAATTCGATTTTTCTACCTGCTTCTTTTGAGAATTTATCAAAACTTTCAGTTCCCAGCATACTAACTTGTCGATGCCAACTACCTGAATGTGCATCATTCTTTATACCAAGATTATTAAGTTCAATAAACTCAACCGGTTTTTTAATTGTTCCTTTTTCTGTTGAAATATTTGTACTTATTATTTTTATTGTTCTCTTCGTCATTTTTATATGTCTTTCTTTGTTTTCTCAATCAATTTTATCTCGCTTATAATCATATTTTTATCTACAGCCTTACACATATCGTAGATAGTTAATAGCCCAATACTTACTCCATTTAAGGCTTCCATCTCCACACCGGTTTGCCCAATGCATTTTGCTATACCAACAATTCTAACTCCATTTTCTTCAATTGTAGCTACTACATCTACTTTGGTGAGTTGTAGTGGATGACACAAAGGAATCAGGTCGCTGGTTCGCTTTGCTCCCTGAATACCAGCTATTTCAGCTATTGAAAGAACATCCCCTTTTTTCATTTCATTATCAACAATCAGCCTTATTGTTTCTTCATTTAAGCTAATAAAGCCTTCTGCCTTAGCTATTCTTATTTGATTTGGTTTGTGACCAACATCTACCATGTTGGCTTTGCCCTTGTTGTTAGTATGACTTAGTTTTTTCATATTCTTAGTTGTTTTTTTTTAGACTTTTCCATCCTGATAATTATCGGGAACGCACTCTGGAAGGTCTGCCTATCCACCAATATTATAAAATGTTCCGTTAGTATTGATACTTCCGCATTTTGGTTTATGTTTTAGTGCTTTGGCTATTGCGCCTTCAATACCAAATTCTTTGATATTATACTCCAGATTGTTAAAAAGACATGGCTTTATATTTCCATTTGCTGTTAATCGTAGCCGGTTGCATATTTTACAATCACCTCCTTCTCCACCTTCAACAACTGAAAAATGACCCATGCTCAATTCCATTTGGTGGATGTAACGAACCTGGAAATTATTATTTTTACAGAATTCAGCTACCTCTAAAGCATCAGGTTCTTGAGATGATTTTTTAATCACACAATTGATTTTAACAGGAGTTAAACCAACTTTTTTTGCTTCAAAAATTCCTTCTAACACATCTTCAATATGGCCAAGTCTTGTTATTTGATGATATCTTTCCGGATTTAGTGTATCAAGGCTTACATTTACACGATGTAACCCAGCCTCTTTAAGTGCTAATGCGTGTTTTTTTAGGGTTATACCATTTGTTGTTAACCCAAAATCTTTAATTCCGGGTATTTCTGCAATCATCCTAACAAGATCAACAATTCCTTTTCTTACCAAAGGCTCACCGCCTGTTAATCTTATTTTATCAATTCCGAGATTTACACTTATTCTAACTATATCAACAATTTCTTCAAACGAAATTATATCAGAATGATTAATGAGTTGTATTCCTGTTTCTGGCATACAATAAGTGCATCTCAAGTTACAACGGTCGGTAACTGAAATTCGCAGATAGTTTATTTTCCTATTAAATTTGTCGTACATCAACTAATTCTCCTATTTCTAATTTTTGTTTACCAACTTCTATGAATGTTATCCCATCAGCAAAAACATATGAATGAATATGTGCTGATCCATGATATTCAACGGGGTATGCTTTTCCATCATCTTTAATACAGATTGGTATAAATGCTTTTCTGGCAGATTTTCGTCTGCTATACTCGCCACCCATTGGTAGTGTAATTGTTTTTGTTAGGTTAGCTGCCCCCATTAATTTTAATATTAACGGCTTTACTAAAAGCTCAAATTGAGTATATGATGAAACAGGATTACCAGGCAGTCCGAAAATAAATTTTTCTTTTCCAAATGTTCCAAAAGTAGTTGGCTTCCCGGGTTTTACTGCCACTGATTCAAATTTAATTTTAACACCTATTTTTGTCATTATTTCGGGCACAAAATCAAAATCGCCCATTGAAACTCCACCGGTAAGTAGTACAATATCGTTCTCTTCAAGTGCTTTTGAAATTGTATTGTATGTTACTTCTTCGGAGTCTTCTGCAATTCCGATGTAATTAGGTATAGCACCTATTCGATTTACCTGAGCTACCAACTGATGACCATTACTATTACGTATTTGTGACTTACCAGGAAAAATATTAGGTTCAACAAGCTCATCACCTGTTGATATAATCCCAATTTTTGGTTGTTTAGACACGAGAACCTGAGTGTATCCAACTGATGCCATAATTGCAATATGTTGAGGCTTTATCTCAATACCTTTTTTCAGAACTAAGTCATCTTTTTTAATGTCTTCAGCAAAATAACAAATGTTATTATTTGTATATTCAAAGGCAAATTTGATTTTGTTCTTGTCTACTTCTTTGGTATGTTCAACTATAATAACACAATCGGCACCATCAGGAATAATTGCACCGGTCATAATTTTTGTGCATTGGTTTTCCCCAACCTTCTTTTTAGGGATTTTGCCAGCAGGAAGCACCTCAATTACTTCAAGTATATTCTTAATATCTGCTCTTCTGCATGCAAAACCATCCATTGCTGATTTATCGAAAGGTGGCATGTTAATGTCTGAATATACATCTTCAGCAAGAATTCGGCCTAATGAATCTTCGAAATTTATTCTTTCGCATTGAAGATTAAAATTTACTGAGTTAAGAACTATATCAAAGGCTTCTTCAAATTTTATCATTATGATATGTATTTATTTTTAACCTTTCAGGTTTTTTACCTGAAAGGTTAGTATCAGTTTTATTGTACAATAATTTTTTGCAAAACTACAGAATTGTCTTTCGGATTTTCAATTTTTAATAAATAGATCCCTGAGTTTAAAAAAGAAATATCAATTCTTTGATGAATTACTGACTGTGTATTAATTACTTGTTGTCCATTAACATTGTACATCCCTATTTTCATTGTTGACTCACAACGGATGTCAAGGAAATCTGTTGCGGGATTTGGATATATTTTTACCGATTTAACCGAAGATACCTCATAATCTCCACCGATTAAGTCTCCCGTAAAGTAAATATTATCAATTTTTGAAATCCCCGTTATTGCTAAAATGGAGCCATCAGTAGCTGTGTCAGAAGTCATAATCCATCTGATTTTAATGTTAGCCTGATCATCGCATACATCTGGAATCGGAAGCTCAGACAAGACTCCTGTTGTCCAGTCATTTGCTGTTTGAAATTCAGAACCTGCAATATCAATCCAATCGCTATCATCATGTTTATATTGTACTTTAAAGTCTCTGGGTCCCGGGTTTGACCCACCTGAGGTTACAATTGATGATAATTTTAGATTAGAATATCCGGTAGTTTCAAATTCCACTTTCCATTTTTTTTCATCTGCACCATTATCCCAACCTGTTGCTTGTGCTGCTTTAGTTGTTATTCCATTTTTAAATTCAATTCCACTTGTTCCGCCAGCTGTTTCAATCACTTTGGTTAAATTGGCTTCGATAACTCCACCATCTGCTTCAGCTGCATTAGTTGGAAATGTCCATTGAACAATTGTGTCTTGTGAAACGGAAATAATTTGTATTATTCCAACTAAATATATAATTGAAATAACTTTTGCTAGTGTAATTTTTTTCATCTGTTTAAAATTTATATTTAACTTCTGCGATTATATATCTTCCAGGGGATAAATACCCCTTTCTGTCAACAAACTCATTATCGAGTATGTTTTGTATTGTTATTGAAATTCTAAATTTTTTCTTAAATTCTTTAGAAACCTGAAAATCAAGTATATCATAAGAATTAATGAGTATAGTATTTTCATCGTCATACCACTGACTGCTTATATAGTTGTAAGAAAGAGTGGTGTTAAAATATTTGTTTATCCATGTTAATCCGGCATAGAACATATGCTTAGGAACTTCGATTATATATTTTCCTGTTAGATTTTTGTCGTAGGATTCCGGTTTTTTATAATCCTTAATTGTTGAGTTATTGATTGAATAATTTGTTGCCAGGTTCAAATTATTATTTATCTGATAATTAATTGATACTTCAGCACCTACAACCTGAACTTCTGCAATATTTTGCCTTTGATAGATGGGTACAAGAGCATCTCCACCCGTATCTATTGAATCGCCTGTACCAACAAAATACTGAAAATCTTTACCAAGTGATAAATAAACGGATGGCTTAAGGGATAACTTATCAAAAAAAGTAAGACTTGTACCAAATTCATAGTTTGTTATGTACTCGGGCCCGAGTTTTGGATTGGCAAGTTTAAACCCTTTTCTAATTTTACCTGACTTTGAGAGGTCATCAATTTTAGGTGGCATAAAGCCTTGTGAGTATGATATATATACTGAATATGATTTGTTAAATTTGTATTTAGCAGCTAGCTTTGGGTTAAACGCGCTCCAGTTTGAACTTGAAAAGTTTTCGTCAAAAGGCTCTATAAAGCCGGTATTAGATGTTGGGTTTTCTACAATTAATTGTCCTTTATGATATCTTGAAAAATCCATTCTTGCGCCAATAACAAAAATTAATTTCTCGTTAAAGGTTTTTATCTCATCTTGAATGAAGAAACCAATGAAATCAAGAATGCCAGTGTATTTGAGTATATCTGTGGAAGTATAGTAAGTATTAGTTACATCAGCCGAACCACGTTTGATATCAACACCATATGTAAGAATATTTTTATTAGATATCAAAGTTGTTGCATTAATCCATAGGCCACCATCATATTTATGGGAATCACGATCGCTAAGCTTGTATTTACCAGAATTCGAACCAATAGATTCTGTTTGTTTGAACTCATTTTCAAATTGATAAAAAGCAAGTATATTTAATTGAGTTGTATTAATAATGCCATTGTAATTTGCCTGTAAATAGTTAGTTCTAACCGAAACATAATCACCCAATTCTTCATATACTTTTCTACCTTGATCTCTATGATCATCATAGGTTGTGAAATTAATCTCAAGTTCATGGTTCTTATTAAATTGATAGCCAAGCTTTGCAGCAATATGATATTCCATCAAAGAAGCTTTAACATTGATAGAATCTCGACTTTCATATGGTTCAAGAATATACCCGGCACCTTGACGGTAGTATGAATTGATACTCCAAATAAGCCCTTTATTGTTTTTTACATTTGTGCCTGATAGATTAAATTCCCCACCAAAAGTGCCGTAAGAGCCACCAAATAATCCTACTTTACCCTGTATTGCTTTGGAAGGATTTTTGGTAATAATGCTGATTACTCCAGTCATTGCATTATTTCCATAAATAGCTGAAGCAGGCCCTTTTATTACTTCAATTTTGTCAATATTATCAATTGATACTAAATTCCAGTTAATTGATCCGCCTGCAGATTTATTCAACGGGACACCATCGAGTAATACTAATACTCTTGCGCTCCCATCGAGCCCCCTCATAGTTACACTTGCATTTTGAGAAAATATACCCCAACTTCGGTTAACATTTACATTTGCAACGCTTCGTAATATTTCATCAACATTTTGAACAGGTAGATTGTTGATGGTTTTCGAATCGATAATTGTTACTCTTCCAGGCACGTTCTCAACATACCTTGAACTACGGTTTGCAGTAACTACAATTTCTGAGATATTTATTGTATCGTTGAAGTTGATGGTTTGTGCTGATAGTGGATTGTTAATGGTTATGATTGTTATAATTAGAAAGAGAAAGCTAACTAGATGAATAGAATTTTTTGTCATTCTGAGCAAAGCGAAGATTCTTAATAACTTTAAGCTTTGGAGATTTTTCACTACGTTCAGAATGACAAATTTCAACTTGCTTTTTAATATCTTCAATATTTGATTAATTGTTTTCACTATTCCTGAACTTTTATTGAAATATTAATATTGCCCGTATCAGTGCCTGAAATGAAGTTCACTTTAAATAACCCAACTTTTCCATTTTCATTTTTAAAAGAAAAAATATTTCCTGATTGAAGATTTTTTGCTTTTCTATTCCCATCAGATTGTCCATAAACCACAATTAGCAGACTGTCGTTTGTTGCATTCATAAAATCTTGTTCGGTTATGTTTGCTGTTTTAAATCTTGATGTCTTACGAATTGCCCAGTTTGACAAACCACTTGTGCCGGGAAAAACAGAATTATCAATATTCGCACCCGGAGAAGCAATGGTATTTTCATCCGTATCAATAAAATCGTAATAATAGCATAAGTCTATAGTATTTTGATTTTCATATGCTGAATTTAAACTATAAACTGAATCTTCACTAAGAGAGAAAAAATTTCCTACGGCATTATTCTGTGCCCCTAATTCAACTGAGGAAAAATAATTAATATCACCAAAGGTAGAAGATGAGTCTTTGGCAATGTTCAAGCTTACTTCAGCAGACTTCCCATTTCTATCACGAATAATGAAAATCCATTTTTCAAATTCTTTTATTCCTTTTGTAATATATCGCTCAAAATAAAGATTAGGAGTATTCATCCCTGAGTCCAGATAGATTTCATTCTCATCACTATCAACTTTAATAATAAAATTTGTGAGGTTCACCTTAGGGTTGGTTGCATTAATACCTACCTTAAAGGGTTGTCCTAAAGCCAATATAGTATCACTAAAAACAAACCCGCTATCGGTTACAAATTGAATTAATGGCGAAGGATAATTAACTTTTTCTTTTTCACAACCAAAAATGGCAACTGTTATTATAATTAAAACTACTGTTAATCTACTCATTTTAAAACGATATGTAAATTTATGCATAACGATATTCAAATAAAAAGCGATCAAATATTAATATGCAATCGCTTTTAAAGCTTATAATTTTTTTAATAATTTTTTACCACCCATAAATATACCTGTGCCAAGAAGACCTCCCAGAAGTCCAAAAATGAAAAAGGTTAGCACAGGAGTGAGAAATCCATGTTTCAAAAATGTTGAATATGGATAACCAGTTGTAAATGTTAAGATAATTCTGCTTAAAGGAATTAGCATATACCCGATACCGGCAGCTAGTGCAATAATCAGATTTCTGTATTTTTCACTCTTTATAAAATAATTATAAGCAATATCAACCAGGAATAATGGTAGCATATAATTGAAACCCATCATTGGGTCTTTAAAACCAAGTACCGGGAATAGTATAAATATTCCAATTCCAAGGGCTGAAATACTAGAAGCCCATTTTAATTTTGAAGATAAACGGGCAGCAATTATTATTGTCATAAACTCAATTCCGTGATGACCTGGAATATTAATAGGCGTTCGTAATCGTGCATGAAGTACAATTGCTAAAACACCAATTAATAGAAGAAGTATTACTTCCAATACATTTGCCAGAGTACGATTAGTTAGAAACTCCTTTGACAAACTCTTTTGTTGCACATCTCCACTCATAATTATTATTATTTATTATTTTCTCAACTAGTAAAACACTATTGTTATTTTGTAGAATAGGTCTTGCCCATTCATTCAAATAAACTTTATCATTCTTTTTAATGATCTCTTTATCAATTGATTTGACTTTGTCTATTCCAGCCAGACAAATTAAATCATCAACTGTATAAATACCATGTTCAATATCACGAAGGTTTTTCTTAGAATTCAACCAGATAAACCTGCCATCATTTCCTCCAGCTCTTAATCCAACTGCTGCCAAAGCACCAATTATACCATCTTTTGTCCCCGTCAATCCTTCAAGATATATATTATTTCTTTCTGATTTTTCAATTGCATCTTCCATTTTTAATACAATTGATTTTGCATCAACTCCCCAGTTAATTATTTCTTCCGAAATTTTATTTTTTTCTACAATACAAACTCCAACATCCGAGCCAACAGCTCCAATATTCAACATGAAGTTTCTGCAAAAGACTATAAGATCATTAGATATATCACTTGTTACTTCAAGACATGCTGAACTGTTTTGAGAAGTATATGGAATATCAGGATGCACAAACAATTGATGGCGAGTAATTCCACTAACATCTCCCAGATTTTCAGCTTCAATTGCAGCAGCTAATTGTCTGGAGTTGTATCCTGTTCCCCTACTTTCTTTGTTGTCTGTATCGTCTATGCCTATTAGATATTTCATTTTATTTTCTCCCTAAACTCATCATATGCATTTTCAATGGCATTATCCATCTTTTTGTGTAGTACATCGTATGCTTCAAGTAAATTTTTGGCTTTGTCAGTAATAATTGACTTTCCGCCATCCTTGCCACCACGATGCTTATCTGTAAGGTTGTATCCCAATAATTCTTCAGCCTTCTTTATATCTCCCCATGCTTTTCGGTAGCTCGTGCCCAATTTCTCGGCAGCAGCTTTAAGTGATCCCTCTTGTTCAATTGTCCGTAGCATCATATATTGGCTTTCATCTATAATCCCTTCACCCGAAACTGCTGATAGCCACAATTTATATCTTAAAAAAACATCATTCCTTGAACTTCTTGGAGGCTTCATATATTAATTCTATTATCGATATGTGATTTATTTCATATCGCTTGCAAATGTAAACAATGAAATATAATCTAAGGTAAATTTTACCTAATTTGGGATTTTTCTAAATAGTGCGAATTTTATTCTGATTCTATCTATAAACGCATTTATAAGATGTTGATTCATCAACCTTAACTTTGAATTTCTTATCTTTCTCAACAATAAATGTTTCAAATTCATTATAAGTTTTCCAATCGGTTTGGTTTGGTAACAATACATTCATACTACCTGATATAATTGTCATGTATTCTTTTGTTGATGTGCCAAATTCATATTCGCCTATTGCCATAACACCTATGGTTACTTTGCCATCTTTATTTTCAAATCCTAATGATACTACTTTACTATCGAAATATTCGTTTACATTAAACATGATTAATTTTTTTTATTGGTTTATAATAGTCAACTACTTGGGAGTTAGTCGTGTCTCAATGATTCTACGGGGTCTTGTTCAGCAGCTTTTCTTGCAGGCAGCCATCCGAATATAATCCCAACCGAAGCTGCTACACCGAAAGAAAGCAAAATGGATCCAAATGAAACTATAGTAAGAATATCGGTTGTTGCAGTAATAATATTAGCCATAATCACACCAACTAATATTCCTATTAAACCTCCCGTAATACTTATAAATGTAGCTTCGGCTAAAAACTGGAATACAATATCTTTTTTAGTAGCACCTATGGCTCTCCTCACTCCAATCTCACGTATTCTTTCCATAACAGATGCTAACATTATATTCATAATTCCAATACCACCAACTATTAAGGATATACCTGCAATGGCACCCAATACAATATTGAAAATATCTTTGGTTTTTTGCTCCTGTTTAAGTAATAATTCAGGTATAGAAATTTCAAAATCATCAACCCCATGATGTCTTCTGTTAAGAATATGTTTAATAGCCTCAGTAGTTGTAGATAACTGACTACTTTCTTTAACTTGAACAACTATTTTGTTTAACTGGTTTTCCTCTTCTCCGCCATCACCCCCCGAAGATGTAACCATCATGCTGTTACCAAAATAGAATACCTGTGAACCACTGGAAAGTCCAGATTGAGCCATAAGTGAACGATCCTTATATCTAAGCAAAATTGTTTTAATGGGCACAAAAACATTTCTATTGTAACCGCTTACTCCCAATTCTTCTGCTTTTTTATTAACAGCAACTCCTTTAAGAACACCTATTACTTTTAACCAAATACTACCACATTTTAATTGTTTTCCTAATGGGTCTTCTTTAGGAAAAAGTCGGGCTACAACTTCTGGTCCAATTACACAAACGGGTGCTCCCATATCCATTTGTCGCTCATTAAAGAAGTTACCTTTCTTTAAGTCTTGGTTAAACAAAGAAAAATAATCTATAGTTACTCCACTTAGATTAACAGTTAATCTTTTTCCTTCACGCATTGATGGTGTTGAATAAACTATTTCGGGGCTTACTTTATCAACAGTTGGTATTGTTAGAAGTATATTTTCTGCATCTTTTAAAGTAAGACCAGGAGAGAATTTTTTACCCATAGCTCTGGTTTCATCCTCTTCTTCTTCAGATACATCTTCACCAGTACCGGTAACTTTTGGAGTAATTATTATGTTATTAAGTCCTACAAGTTTTATCTGTTCAAGGATTTCCTGTTGTGCCCCATTTCCAATAGCCAACATGGCAATAACAGCTGCTACACCAAAAATTATCCCCAGCGCAGTTAATACTGATCTAACTTTATTAGTAAATACAGCTTCAAGAGAAATAGTCAGTATTAAAAAATATCGTTCCAAGTGTTATAATTATTGAATGGGTGAATGCTTAAATAATAGAATAGGGTAATTTATTAATAGGGGTAGTCCGTTATCCGAGTAAACGGGTTTCTTAAATACCATAACAGATTTTTTTAACATTTGCAAAGTTTCATTTATGCATTCTTACATTTATTAATTTAATAATTAACTAGTTGGTGGCTTCTTGTTTCCCTTACGGCCTTTTCCTTTCTTTTTATTAGGATTAACAGGCATATCAGGTTTTTTCTTTTCTACTTTTATCTCATCTTTAGTTTTGTATTTCTCAATAACAGATTCATCGAGGAGTTCTAAAGTCCATTCGTCAGCTCCATCAGGTGGAATTAAGTATACTTCATCACCTTCTTCTAAACCTTCATAGATAATAATACTGGTTTCATTGGTTTTGCCAGGTATAACTTGTTTTCTATTATGTATTGTATAAACAAAATTTATTGTATCAACAATATTTACACTTTCTATTGGGACAAAAAGTACCGAATCAATTATCTCTGTAATAATGCTGTTTTTTGTAGTCATTGAAGGTCGCAGAATTGAGTCGAAGCCATTAACATGTATTATAACCTCAAAAACTTTTGCATTAGAATTACGCATTTGTTCTCCCATGTTTGCAACTTCAAAAACCTCACCTGTAAATTTTCTTTCAGGAAATGCATCTACTTGAATTTCTGTTTTTTGACCAGTTCTGACACGGCTTATGTCAATTTCATTTACATAAGTACGTGAATTCATTGCTGATAAATTTGGCAATGTAGCAACTACGTTTTCCCACATGCTTACTTGAGCGCCTACCCCCTGTTTTTTACCATTCCAGTCGCGCTTATAATTTACCATACCTGATTTAGGAGCAAGAACAATAAACTCCTTTTTTAGGTTATTGTATTCATTAAGAACTCTTCTTGCTTTTTGCAGATTTGTTGCAACTTCGCGCATATCAGCTTCTGACTTCTGATGCTTAATAGAATAATTTTCTATATTCTGAGTTAAAGTACGCCGGGTTTTATCAAGATCAATTTTCACTTGACGTTGAGTTGCTGGCGGCTCATAAATCGACTGATCGACAACTATTTGCTTTTCTTCTAATGTAAATTTAAGATTAATTAGTTCATCCCTTGCAGCTCGAAGTGTTAGTGTTGTATCCAATTGGGTTTTTACAAATTGAGTTTCAAGTTTTTCAACTTCAAGTTCTTGATCAGTGATTTTGTTTTGAAGGTCACTCCTGTCTAGAGTTGCTACCCACTGTCCTGAATCAACCACAGTACCATCAGGTACAATATCCTCAATCATATACCTGTGAATACGAGCGTTACGTAGTGCATTAGGGTTTGGCCCTTTGATATTTTCGCTACTCCGGGCTTCCAGCTCTCCGGTTGTTGTCACGTCAATAACAAATGTTCCTTTTTTAACTTCTATAGAAATAGTATTTGTAGTTTCAACTGAAGAAGATGAAAAATACCAAATAAGAGTCACAAGGACTATAAATGATAAAGAAAGTATTATTTTATTATTACGTTTCATACCTTAAAAAATTAAAAATGTAAAAGTAAGAAAATTGTTGATGGTTATTGGTGTTGGTATTAGTGAATACCAAATATACCCAATAATGTCGCATATAAATTGATCCTTTTTCCCATATTCTTCAGCTAAAAATATTTACGTAGCTATGGCTATGCAAAGATTTTTAACATCGTATATGAAAAAAATCACTCAATTTCTTATACGTTATTATGCAATATAATTGAATTGTGTTAAAATCCAAAAATAAATAGAGTTATTTTTCTAAATTTGTACT
>CAYWRM010000015.1:0-95947 GCA_964460905.1 uncultured Lentimicrobiaceae bacterium | reverse complement strand
ATGATAAATTGCTTAAGAGCGTATTATTAACTGTTCAGGAAAAAATTGATGGTGAATCGTGAATTGATATACTTTAGTTGAGTACAAAAAAAGAGGTACTGCATTTCTACAGTACCTCCATATTTTATAGTGTGATAGTTAAATTATTTTAGCACTATCTTTCTGTCAATTTTTTCATTATCACTAATAATGCTTAGCAAATAAATTCCTTTTGCCTGATCACTTATATCAATGTTATAGTTGTACTGCCCTGAGTTAGCATTCATTTTTTCATCAAAAATAACTTGCCCGTTAACACTAATAAGCTGTACCTGAATTTTACCTTGTTTCTCAGCATCAAATTTTACATTTAGAATACCGGAAGTAGGGTTAGGATAAATAGCAAGGTTTTCAACAATTGTTTCTTCAAAACCAACACCATCAACAGTATAATCAAACGACCAACCTTCATCTCTAACTGTTGCATTTGAACTCCACATCATCAAAATAGCACTTGTTTCAACTACAATTGGGTCAGGTATAGTATTTCCGGAGAATTCGCCAATAATATCTCCCGTAACCCCATCATACATTTTAATTTTATCATTTCCCTCTTCAGTTGCCATAGCAGTAAAATCAATTGAGAACCTTACAGCTTCAGGATGACTTATATTATAAATACACGATGTTGAGTTATTGTAATAGAAGCCCATACTACCATCAGAAATTGTTCCAGAAGGTTCGGTTATAGTTTGTTGAGCATTACACCATCTAGGAATTTCCGATAAAAATTCAGCTTTGAAACCAGTACCAGTACCTGTAGAACTAAAGGTTACATACAATTGGTTTCCGCTTGAAGTAATATCAGATGGGATACTATTTCCTGAAAACTCTCCCAATAAATCAGCACTTTCGTCGCCACCATCATAAACACTTAACATATCACTAATATCAGTATCAAACTCAATAAAAGAAAGAGTAACACTTGTTACCGAGTCATTCTCATTTTGTGGGGAAATCAACCATGAAGCATCCATTCCGGTAGGGTAATCCTCAGTAGGTCCGCTACCATCAGTAAATGATCCGACAAGAGTACTAAGATCAGTTTGTCCGGTTGCTACATATGGATATGCAGCATCGCCAGGATATATATTTCTTATCAAAGCTTGATTTATATAAAATCCACCAACATCCTGCAATGAATAAAATCCATTACCTGAGCCACTCCATCCAAAATTAAAGTGGTAATAATTCATTCCCTGATATCCATCAAGTACAAAAGCATGTCCACTATTATCAGAAGTACGTCCTGAATAATACAAAGGTCTTAAGTTATCTAATTCTGTTTGAATCATGCCTTCCCATGTAGCAATTGGATAGCCACTTTTCTCCATATACTGAGTAATTGATTGGTAATTAAAATAATTAATCATTGCATATGGCACTTCATCACTATAAGCTCCTGATCCATCCGGTGCATACATCATATCAACTCCAACACCTGCATGAAATCCTATTTCTGCAATTTCCCACACAAATTTATCGTCAATTTCGTCTGTCATACCATCCCAGTTATAATTAGCCTCACCAAAGTTTGCGCTTATGGTGCCATAAGGATAATGGTAATAACTATTAGATCCTGAACCCTGTAGTGGGTATCTCCAATAATGCATAATCATCGACATAGCAGTAGCAACACAACCAACATAAACATGTCCTCCAGAGCCATCTTCATCTTCGGGGCACATTGCATTATATGGACTGTCTTGATTCCATGTATTTGTTAACAAAGGATCAATATCGCGATCACCTTTTAAATTTAAAGTTGTTGGCGTACTAGTTGAGTATGTATTCCACCTTTCAACTACATTATCCTCTGCTTCAAGATTATTTTCACGAATAAAATTTACCTGATCAACATAGGTTTGCATCCAACTGTGAAAATTATCTATTTGATTTTCAATAGCAGGAAAACTACCTGAAAGATTATAACCAAGTACAGGCACCATAGCATCGTTTGCTGGTACCACAACCCAGCCACTTTCAAAGTTAACTACATAATATGACTGATCGACAAGATAAGATTCGGAAATATTTAAATCATAATAATTTATTGCATCGCCATACTGGTTTGATTTTTCGTATAAGAAATTAACGGCAACTTGTTCTGCTTTCGATAAGCTAATGTCTTTTGCAAATATACTTGCAGTAACTGCAAATATGACTAAAATGCTAAGTAAAACTTTTGATTTCATAGATTAATAATTTGTGTTTACAATTAATTTGGCGGCAAATATACCTAAAATAAAACTTATGGTAAAAAACTTTTATAGTCAGTTGACAAGATATACTACCTGATGGTTGTACGAGTGAGTTAATTGTATTTGCAAAAGGAGGTTATCGAAAGTTGATAAATGAGCTAAATTACTATTACAGCCTTTTTAACAGACTCTTAAGTCCATTAATTTTAGAATTATTATTTTCCTTTTCAAGTACAACAATTAATTCATTTATCATCCGTACCATAACATTCAGGTTACTTAATGGCAAATAAAACTCAGGTTTAGGATTAATTTTTATTTTATTAATATAATGATCGATTTCATTACTTGTAAATATTGCCCCTTTGTTACCAGCATTTAAATAAAACAGCACATCTTCTTCAATATATTCATCGGGTAACTTCATAGTGCTCGAATCATCCATATATCCTAATATAAAATGACCCGGTAAATTAACTCCAAAAACGGGAATATCCAGGTTTTGTGCAATGGCAATGTAAAGAACACCCAAGCTTACCGGATTACCTTTTTTATAATCAAGTACTTTATTTAAATAATAAGTTTCGGGTTTTGTACCGGAATTGGCTTCTCCAATATAGTTATATACACTATAAAACACATGATTAACAACCTTAATCTTCTCAAGTGCCGTTAAGCTATCATTTATCTCCAACCAGGTTTCCCTGACTAATTTTTCAAATTTGGAAATATATAAACCCTCATCAAAATCGGTTTGAAGGTACTTACTAAGAATAACCATACCTTGTATAATATTGTTATTACTTACTTTTACCCAATTATTGAACTCTTGAATAAGCTCTTCCTGTTTTATCTCCTCAATTACATTTTCTATTCTAATTGAATCGTGGTCAACTAATGTATTTACCCAAGCTTCTTCCAATACTGGTATGGCCAATTTCCCATAACTAAGTACTTTCTCCCGTATCTCATTAAACATATCTTCATTAGGTTCATCCAATAGACTAACCAATGCATCAAGTTCCTTTATTTCATCCATATGCGACATACATTACATACAATATTCATCAACAAAAATACTTCAATAGAATAACTGATTAAGAATAAAATACGAAAATTAATCACAGGGGGTTGTTAGTAACTGTATCAGATTTATGCCACAATAATTGGTAGATAACGACAAATCACAAAAGAGAAAGACAATAAAAATAATTCTTGAAAACTAGCTGCCACTATTACTTTGCTAATTAATATTAATACAATAGCTCACACTACTTTAACCAAAAAATAATTTTTCTTGCCCTTTTGAACGAGCACGTATTTATTATTTAGCAAGCTTTCACTATTAATTACATAGCTTTCTGTAATTTTAGCTTTATTAATTGAAACGGCATTGTCTTTTAGCATGCGGCGAGCCTCACCGTTAGATTTAAACGCACCTGCTTTTGCTGACAGGAAATCTAAAATACCAATTCCTGCTTCAAATTCTTCTTTTGAAATTTCAGATTGCGGAACTCCTTTAAAAACACTTAATAGTGTTTGCTCGTTCATATTTTTCAACATCTCTGTAGTTCCTTTTCCAAACAATATTTGAGATGCCTCAATGGCAGCATTATAGGCTTCTGTATTATGAACACGACATGTAATATCTTTTGACAACTCCTTTTGGAGCAGCCTCAAATGTGACTCCTTTTTATGCTCTGCTATCAGACTATCTATAACTTCTTTTGAAAGCAATGTGAAAATCTTAATATATTTTTCAGCATCCTCATCCGAAACATTTAGCCAAAATTGATAAAACTCATATGGAGATGTTTTTTCGGGATCTAACCAAACATTACCACCTTCAGTTTTTCCAAATTTTAAACCATCAGCTTTGGTAATTAACGGGCAAGTTATGGCATATGCATTTTGCTCATGACCCAATTTACGTCTAATAAGTTCAGTACCGGTAATTATATTCCCCCATTGATCAGAGCCACCCATTTGCAGCTTACAATTCTCATTCTGATATAAATGCAAAAAATCAGTGCCCTGCACAAGCTGATATGAGAATTCAGTATATGACATTCCTGATTTACTGTCGGCTGAAATACGTTTTTTTACTGAGTCTTTTGCCATCATATAATTTACCGTAAGATGCTTTCCGATATCCCGAATAAAATCCAGAAAAGTAAATTCCTTCATCCAGTCGTAGTTGTTAACAAGTAAAGCTCTATTATCACCACTGTTAAAATTCAGAAATTTTGCCAATTGCTTCTTGAGACCAGCTTCATTCTTACGTAAAGTTTCCTCATCTAATAAATTACGCTCTTGCGATTTACCCGAAGGATCACCGATCATACCTGTTGCTCCACCAACCAATGCAATTGGCCTATGTCCAGCTAATTGCAAGTGTACCAGCATCATAACACCAACCAGGTGACCAATGTGTAATGAATCGGCAGTAGGATCAATTCCAACATACCCCGAAGTCATTTCTTTTAGTAGTTGTTCTTCAGTATCGGGTGTCATGTCGTGAATCATTCCACGCCATCTAAGCTCTTCAACAAAATTATGCATATTCAGTTTCTTAAAAAATTTCCGCAAAGATATAGAATTGATTATTGAATATTTATAATTGATCATTGTTTTTAATCATAAACCTCAAACCCTAAATACGAAACCATTACATTTGCACCAATGCAAAAAAAATTTTTAAAGAACCTGGGACTACTACTTTTCCTAAACCTGCTGGTTAAACCTTTTTGGATATTAGGTATTGACCGCCAAGTTCAAAATGTTGTAGGGACGCAGGAATATGGGCTTTATTTTACCTTATTTAATTTCTCATTTTTATTTTATATTTTTCTCGATCTTGGTATAACCAATTTCAACAATCGAAATATTGCTCAAAACAATCAACTTTTAAATAAGCACCTTGCCGGAATAAGCATGCTTAAATTAGTGCTTGGATTATTTTATGGACTAGTTATTTTTGTATTTGGAATATTAATAGGGTACAGAGGCGAACAACTTTATTTACTAGCCTGGGTTGGGTTTAACCAGTTTTTATTATCATTTATATTATATATCAGATCAAACCTATCGGGCTTGCTCTTATTTAAAACTGACAGTTTCCTTTCGGTGCTTGACAGGTTATTAATGATTATAATTTGCGGATTCCTGCTTTGGTTTAACTTTTTTGAAGGTCTCTTTACCATTGAATGGTTTGTGTATTCGCAAACAGCTGCTTACATAATAACGCTTATCGTTGCGGTAATTGTGGTTATCAACAAGTCAGGTAAATTAAAGTTTAACTGGAATATTCCATTTTTTTTACTAATTGCTAAAAAAAGTATGCCATTTGCATTATTGGTGTTACTCATGAGCTTTTATAATCGTATTGACCCGGTATTAATTGAACGGCTCCTACCCGCTCCTCTTGGAGAAGAACAATCGGGAGTATACGCGCAAGCATTCCGATTATTGGATGCAGGTCAAAATTTTGCTCTTCTGTTTGCTGTTCTGTTATTACCTATATTTTCTAAAATGCTTAGCCAAAAAGAATCCATCGAAAAAATGGTAAAGCTTTCATTCTCAATAATTATTTCTGGGGCATTAATTATAGCTATAACTTCACAGTTTTTCGCCAATGAACTAATGCAACTGATGTATTACATTATGCCAGGCGAAACAGAGCAACATTATTTATTTCGTATAAATCAATCAGCAACAATATTCAAATTGCTTATGTTTAGCTTCGTAGCTATCTCATCAAATTATATAATAGGAACATTATTAACGGCAAACAACAGCCTGAAGCAACTAAATATAATTGCATTTGCAGGATTGCTTGTTAATATTTCATTGAATCTGTTATTAATACCTGTTTATCAATCAGTAGGATCGGCATATGCAAGTCTTGCCACACAGGCAATAACGGCAATCACCCAATTATTGTTTGCCCAATGGGTGTTTAAGTTTAATATTAACTATAAATTAATCATTAGTTTAGCTCTCCTAATAGCTATACAATTTTCAGCAGGGTATTTACTAATTAATTATACTAGTTTTCCATGGGAAACTTCATTGATTATTATGTTATTTTTTGGACTAATTTTAGCAATTCTATTAAGATTATTAAATATTAGACAGTTTATATATATTCTCAAAGATGAATAGAATTTGTACTATCAAAAAATTTCTTATTTTTGACCGCTTAAATTAATTGATTTAATGAGTTCAAGAAACCAAATTTATAAACCATTTTTATCGGGTGTTTTTATGCAGGTAATTTTTGGTTATAAAAAGCAACTTGCAATAATAGGCCTAGTTGCAATTATACTTTCTGCAATTTTCTCCGGGCCATATTTTATTACTCCATTATTTAAATCAACGGTTGTACTCTATCCCACTGCAAGTAATTCAATATCAAAGGTATTATTAAGCGATAACTTTAATAATACAAAGGATATATTAGAATTTGGAGAGATTGAGCAAACAGAGCAAATGTTGCAAGTATTAAATTCCAACAAGATTAGAGATCGAATAATTACCAAATATAATTTACTTGATCATTATGGAATTGAGCCAGAGTCTAAATACAAAATGACCAGACTCTACGAAGAATACGAAAGCAATTTCGAGTTTAGAAGGACAGAATATATGGCTGTAAAAATTTCTGTTTATGATAAAGATCCACAATTAGCATCATATATGGCCAATGATGTGGCAGATCTTGTGGACTCTACAATAAATCATATGCAGAAAAAGATAGCAAGAAAGGCTTTCAAGATTGTAGAGGTTGAATACAATAAATTAAAGGATGAAATTAAAGTCAAGGAAGATTCATTAACTATTCTACGTCAATTTGGAGTTCACGATTATGAAAGCCAATCAGAAATGTTCAACAGGCAACTAGCTATAGAAATGGCTAAGGGAGATAGTAAAAGTATTAAACGACTTGAAAAGAAACTTGAGACACTTTCAAAATATGGTGGTCCATATGTGTCGCTACGTGATGCGCTTGAACATGACAAAAAACAATTAAGTGAGTTAAAAGCCAGATACGAAGAAGCAAAAGTTGATGCAAACGAAAGCCTCCCTCATACTTTTGTTATTAACACTGCTTATAAAGCAGAAAAGAAAACTTATCCAATAAGATGGCTGATTGTAGTTATTACAACATTTGCATCTTTATTTTTAGCAACCCTATTATTCAGCATTATTGATATGTTCTCAGGAGAATTAGGGGAAGATCTTAAAAAAAAAAATTCGGACGTAGATTAGATACTTCTGAAAGAGATTATATAGTTACTCAACTTACTAATAAAACTGTACTTGATAATAATAAAAAAAGAAAAGAAAGAAAGAAAGAACAAGATATAAACCATGAGTTATCTGCAAATCATTCAGAATATTACATATGGGATATTAACAATATAGACATGGACAAATTATTTAATAGTGCACACTTAATAAACCTGATTGGTAGATGGCGGTTTCATTTACTGGCAATAGTAATTGTCTCTGCTATATTAGCAGCAATGTTCTCAAGTGCTACTTTCATTACACCACTTTATAAATCAAATGCTATTGCATACCCTGCAAACGTAGAGCCCTATTCTGATGAGAGCGAAACTGAGCAAATGTTACAGATACTTGGTTCACAGGATATTGTTGATAGCGTTATTAAAAAATTCGATTTAGCAAAACACTATGAAATAAACCCCGAATACAAATATTTTAAAACAGCACTTTACAACACTTATCACGAGCATGTGTCGATTAACAAAACTCCTTATGAGTCTGTTAAAATAGAAGTTTCCGACCATAATCCAGATACAGCTGCATTAATGGTTACTGCAATACTTAATTACTACAATCGCAAAATTTCACAACTACATAAAAGCAAATCGTTGGAAGTTATTGACATGTACAATATTCAGCTAGAGAAAAAACGTATGGTTTTGGATTCATTGAAAAATATACTATACAAACTAGGCACGGAAGAAGGGTTAATTGAATATGGTTTTCAATCACAAGAATTAATGAGAGGTTACTTAGGTACTATTGATGGTGGAAACCAATCGCAAATAAACAACAAAGAGGTTGAGCGGCTTTTAAAAAACATGGAAAAAGGAAGTGGTAAGTTAATTGAAGTAGTTCAAATGATCCAGGATGAAGCAAGAACATATGTTGATGTGAAACTTGATTATGAAATGGCTATGAGGTTTTACAACTCAAACTTAAGCTACAGCAATATAATCACTTACCCTTACCCATCAGATAAAAAGAGTTACCCGATCAGATGGTTAATTGTTGCCATTGTTTCATTAGCATCATTTGTTATGGCTCTCATGGTAATATTTTTTATTGAAAATAAGAAGAAACAATCGGATAATTAACACTTCCTGAACACTACTTTAACTTGACAGAGAGAGCTAAAATATTATGGGTATATCTATTAACAGCCCTGTTTTTGGTTGTTAATTTTTACTTTGTTATCCAGAAAGATGTTTACTGGTTCTTTTTATTACCCATTGCATTAATCATCTTAGTTTATTATTTAATTTCATTAGATAAAATTCTTCTTTTTATAACTTTTTTAACACCATTTGCTGTTGAACTTAGGGGAATGGAAGGAGGACTTGGAGTATCCTTACCTACTGAACCACTAATGTTTGGTGTACTTCTTCTATTTGTAGCAAACCTGCTATTGGAACAAAAGTATAATAGAAAAGTATCTACACATCCTATTTCATATATTATATATACTATGCTATTTTGGATGTTCTTTACTTCACTTACCAGTGAATTACCCCTTGTATCTTTTAAATATTTATTGTCGAGGTTATGGTTTATTATTCCATTCTACTTTGTTGCCGTAGTAATGTTTAAAAAGATATCAAATATTAAAAAATTTCTTGCACTTTACATGGCTGCCCTATGCATTGTAGTGATTTATACTATAATTCAACATGCAAAATATGGGTTTGCAGAAGATGCAGGTCATTGGGTAATGTCGCCATTTTATAATGATCATACAGCATATGGTGCAGTAATAGCAATGTTTATACCAGTTGCAGCAGGGTTTATTTTTTTCCCAGGTGCAACTAAAAATGTTAGGTTTTTTGCAACTATTTCACTAGTAATATTAATAACAGGTATAATATTGTCGTATGGAAGGGCAGCCTGGATAAGTGTATTTGTAGCATTAGCAGTATTAATCGCAGTGGTATTACGAATTAAGTTTTATGTACTAGCTGTATCATTTGCGATTATTATTGGTACATTCTTTACTTTTCAGAACCAAATATTTGATAAATTATCAAAAAACAAGCAAGATTCGTCAGGTAATCTTGTCGAACATGTTCAATCAATATCAAATATAACATCAGATGCCTCTAACCTTGAAAGAATTAACAGGTGGCAAGCAGCAATTCGATTAACCAACGAAAGACCTGTTTTTGGATGGGGTCCTGGAACTTACCAGTTTGTTTATTCACCATTTCAAAGCTCCCAGGAAAAAACAATTATCAGTACAAACCTTGGTGATAAGGGAAATGCTCACAGTGAGTATCTTGGGCCACTATCAGAAATGGGATTCCTGGGAATGTTGCTGGTGATAGTTTTGATAATTGTTGTAATTATTACAGGATTAAGAGTTTACAAGTTGGGTGATAAAAAAGTAAAGTTCTTAAGCTTAATGTCTCTATTAGGTCTGATAACATACTTTGCCCACGGCTTCTTAAATAATTTTCTGGATACTGATAAACTTTCAGTACCTTTTTGGGGATTCATTGCTATAATAGTAGCATTAGAAACTTATCATTTACCTTTAGGAAATAAATCAGAAGATAAAGCAGATGAATCAGATTCATCACTTGAAGCAAACTCAGACTCTTAAAGTTTAAATTTCTTTATTATTTCGGGCATCTTTCTTAAAGATATAATTTGCTTCCAGTATTTGCGTACCTCCATAACTGGCGAACCCATATAGGTTTTATTACCTTCAATTGACTTATCTACACCTGAGCTAGCAAGAATAACGGCTTTTTTACCAATTACTATATCCTTATTAATAGCAACACGTGCCCAAATTATAACCTCATCTTCAATAGTCGTAACACCTGCAATTGCAGCAAATGCACCAATAAGACAATGTTTACCAATTACAGTATCGTGACCAACCTGACATTGATTGTCCATTTTTGTCCCTTCTCCAATTATTGTATCACCAGTAACACCCTTATCAATAGAACAAGATGCACCTATCTCAATGTTTCTATTAAGAATCACACGCCCTGCCGACAAAAATTTATTATACCCACTATCTCTCTTTTGAAAATAGTATGCATCACCTCCAATTACAGTATTTGAATGTATAATCACATTATCTTTAATAATAGTATTATCATATATACTAACATTTGCATGAATAATACAGTTATCACCAATTTTAACATGGTTACCAACAAATACACCCGGTTGAATAACAGTTCCTTTACCAATTTCTGCGGACGGACTTATCATATCCATAGATGCAACCATGGGGCGAAAGTGGCTAATAAGAATATTGAATGCATCCATTGGAGCATTGTGCAGTATTAATGACTTACCCTCAGGAGGATCAACTTCCTTATTAATAATAACATATGTAGCTGCTGACTCCAAAGCCTTTTTATAATACTTTGGATGATCAACAAATGTTATATCGCCATCTCTAACAATATGTAATTCGTTAAGTCCTACAACTATAGCATTAGGATCGCCAATTACTTTACCACTGATAATCTCAGCTACTTCACTTAATTTCAGGCGTTTATTAAAATCCATATGAATTAGGCCTTAACTCTTTCAGAATAATTACCTGTACGGGTATCAACTTTTATTTTATCACCCTCGTTGATAAAAAGAGGAACTTTTATTGATGAATTTGTTTCAACCGTTGCATCCTTAAAAGTGTTAGTTGCAGTATTTCCCCTATCACCAGGTTCCGTATATGTAACTTCTAGAATTACATATGTAGGCATTTCACACAATATAGCTGAATCATCATGAAAAGCAATAGTAACCTCTTGCCCCTCTTTTAACAAATCAGGTGCAGGCACCATAGCTTTATCAATAAATGTTTGCTCATAATCTTCTGTATTCATAAAGTGATATATATCCCCTTCATTGTATAAATACTGATACTTATTCCTTTCAACTCGCTGAATATCTATCTTAAAGCCCGAAGTAAATGTATTTGTTAAGATTCTGCCAGTTTTAACATTTTTCAATTTTGTTCGCACAAAAGCCGGTCCTTTTCCAGGTTTTACATGTTGAAACTCATTAATTGTATAAAGATCGCCGTTGAACATAATGCAAAGGCCATTTCGAATATCTGCTGTTGTTGCCATAATACTAAATTTAATCGGTATTTCTATAAATTATATGTAGAATTTTGTTTTATGTTTTATCAACCAAAAAAGAAGTTAATAAGGTTATATTCTTACTCCAATTTTAACACCTATGATGTTAAGTTTCTATCTTTAATTCTTGTATATCCCTTCATAATACCACGTTGTGATTCAGCGATAAAACTCAATATTTCATCTCTTTCATCAGTAGCGGGGAGATTTCTCTCAATATATCTAACAGCCTGGGTAACATTTTGTCCTTTTAAGAACAGAAAACGATATATATTCTGGATATCGTTAATTCTTTCATTGGGAAACCCTCTCCTTCTAAGTCCAATTGAATTTACTCCGGTATAAGAAAGTGGTTCACGACCAGCCTTTACATAAGGAGGTACATCTTTACGAACCATTGAACCCCCAGAAATCATTGAATGTGTACCAATATGTACAAATTGATGAACAGCAGCAAGTCCGCCTACAATAGCCCAATCGGCAATATCAATATGACCTGCAAGAGTGGCTGCATTAGCCAGGATTACATTATTTCCAAGAATACAATCGTGAGCAATATGAACGTATGCCATTAGTAAACAATTATTGCCAATAACAGTTTCCATATTTGCTTTAGTACCACGGTTTATGGTTACAAATTCACGTATTGTAACATTGTCACCAATCTTTACCATGGTTTCTTCGCCATCAAATTTCAAATCTTGAGGAATTGCAGAGATAACTGCTCCCGGAAATATACGGCAATTTTTTCCAATTCGGGCTCCTTCCATAATAGTTACATTAGAACCGATCCAGGTTCCCTCGTCAATAACTACATTTTTTTCAATATTCACAAAAGGCTCGATTACAACATTTGGTGCAATCTTTGCTTGAGGATGAACATATGCTAATGGTTGGTTCATATTATTTTTCTTTATTTTTTACAATCTGAGCTACTAAATGACCATCCATCACAACCTTATCACCAACATAGGCTTTTCCATACATTGAGCAAATACCTCTTTTTATCGGGCTTGTTAATTCAATTGTAAATACAAGTACATCACCAGGTACTACTTTTGATCTGAATCTAACATCATTGATTTTCAAGAAATATGTTGAATATAGTTCTGGCTCATTAACCTGGTTTAAAACAAAAATACCACCAACCTGTGCCATAGCTTCAACCTGAAGCACTCCCGGCATTATAGGTTCATCAGGAAAATGGCCTACGAAAAATGGCTCATTTAGAGAGACATTCTTAACAGCAGTAATATTCTTATCATTCATTTCTAACACCTTATCAACTAATAAAAATGGCGGTCGATGTGGAAGGATATTCTTAATTGCATTTATGTCGTATAATGGATCAGCATAAATATCAAAAGGAGGTTTTTTTAACATTTCAGATTCATTTATATGGTTTCTAATAAGCTTTGCAAATTCAGTATTCGCCTCATGTCCAGGCCTATATGCTGTAACACGACCCTTAATAGGTCTGCCCAATAGCGAAAGATCACCTATAACATCTAATAATTTATGACGCGCAGGTTCATTTTGAAAAACAAGATCAAGGTTGTTTAGTATTCCATTTGGTTTCACTCTAATTTTGGGTTTATCAAAAAGTTCAGCTAGTTTATCAAGTTCCTCTTGCGAAACGGTTCTGTTAACAAATACAATTGCATTATTCAGATCCCCGCCTTTAATAAGATTATTACTCAATAAAAATTCCAGTTCATGAAGAAATACAAATGTCCGGCAAGGAGAAATTTCATTTTCAAATTCTATTATATTATCTAATACAGCTTTCTGTTTTCCCAATACTTCTGTTTCAAAATCAATTACTACATCAATCGAAAATTCATCAGCAGGCTCAATTAATAATTTCACTTTTCTTTCAGGTATCTCAAAAGTAATTGGCTCTTTAATAACTAAAAAATTCCTGGGGGCATTCTGCTCAACTATTCCTGCTTCCTTAATAGCCTCAATAAAAAACTTGGATGATCCATCCTTAATGGGAATTTCTTCCATGTTAATATCAACAAGAACATTGTCGATACCCAATCCCATAAAAGCAGCTAAAACATGTTCTATTGTAAATATACTTGCCCCATTTTTTGCCAGAGTTGTACCACGTGCTGTACTCACAACAAGGTTAACATCAGCATCAATAATCGGCTTTGATTCAATATCAACTCTTCGAAATTTAATACCATGGTCAACAGGTGCACTATGAAAAGTCATATCCCCAAACTGACCTGTGTGCAGACCTGTACCACTTATTGTTACAGAACTACGTATCGTTTTTTGTTTATCAGCCATTTAATAATTTGAAGTTTTCATTCTGAAAATTTTCTGAATAGAAAACTGCAAAAATAATCAAAATTAGAATCACTCCTGCATATCACTACTAACGGTTATTTTGTGGAATTATTTAAAAAAACGTAACTAATAGGTATGTTGAAAAGGAATAATAATATCTTGTGCGGTATTATCACCACAAACTAAAATTTGTTTCTATTTAAGTTTATGTTCAAGCTCATTTATTCGCTTAACTAATTGGTCAAGCTTTCGAAAATGAATATACGAACGTTGGTAGTCGCGATAAGCAAACGCCGGAGAACCTTCATGAATAGATTTTTCATCAGTAATACTTTTACCTATACCCGATTGAGCAGCAATCATAACACCATCCGCAATTTCAAGATGACCAATGATTCCAACCTGGCCTCCAATCATACAGTTTCTTCCAATCTTAGTGGATCCTGATATACCTGTTTGTGCTGCAATAACAGTATTTTCACCAATTACAACATTATGAGCAATCTGAATCAGATTATCAATTTTAACCCCACTACGAATAATTGTTGAGCCGATTGTAGCCCTATCAATAGTTGTGTTTGCGCCAACTTCAACACGATCTTCAAGTATCACATTACCTATTTGTGGTATTTTACGATAATTATTATCATCTTGGGGGGCAAAACCAAAGCCATCAGCTCCAATAACAACACCCGCATGTAAAGTACATTCATTCCCTATTTGACATTCATCATAAACATTTACCCCTGAAAAAATAAATGTACTACTACCTATCTTGCAATTATAACCAATTGTTGTATTAGGATGGATAGCACAATTATCACCAATTACAGCATTTTCTCCAATTGAAACAAAGTCACCTATATAAACATCTTTACCAATTGTTGCAGATTCGGCAATACTTGCTTTTGATGAAATACCAGTCCGCATTCCCTTTGCCTGCTGATACATCTCAAGCAATGTAGCAAATGATGAATAAGCATCTTTAACTCTGACCAATGTTGCTGAAAAATGTTTCTCAGTTTTAAAATCATTATTAACAATTACAATTGAAGCCTTAGTATCGTATATATAACTTGTATATTTTGGGTTCGCTAAAAAACTTAGTGTACCAGGTTTCCCTTCTTCAATTTTTGACAAGTTATTAACCTCAATATCAGGATTACCCTCTACTGTACCATTAAGTGTATTAGCTATTTGTTGTGCAGTAAATTTCATAAAAATAATTTTGCGCAAGATAGTCAAATTGATTATATCTCAGTAAGATATTAGGTTGTCTATTTATCCAACAAGAAGTTACACCCCTAATATTCAATATTTTAAAATAAATTATCCGGTTCAATTATATTTCAAATAACGAAACCGGATAATAATAATTGTACGATATTAATTCATTTTAGAATAACCCTAATCGATCCATGTATGTAAGATAAATATAGATTTAATTTATTCTATCTAGTTGAATCATCCTCAACATCAGGATTATCTGCTATTGATTCACGCATGGAAGTATCAGCCTGAATATTTCTAAATTTATAATAATCCATAATACCAAGATTGCCGGAGCGGAATGATTCAGCAATTGCCTTTGGTATCTCTGCTTCAGCCTGAATAACATTAGCACGTGATTCCTGTGCTTTGGCTTTCATTTCCTGTTCATGAGCAACTGCCATTGCCCTCCTTTCTTCTGCTTTTGCTTGTGCTATATTTTTATCAGCATTAGCTTGATCCATTTGTAGTTCCGCCCCAATATTTTTACCAATATCAATATCAGCAATATCAATAGAGAGGATTTCAAAAGCAGTACCTGAATCAAGACCTTTAGCTAACACAACTTTAGAAATGCTATCGGGGTTTTCTAGTACAGCCTTATGTGAATCGGCAGAACCAATTGACGAAACTATACCTTCACCAACCCTTGCTAATACGGTTTCTTCGCCGGCACCACCAACAAGTTGATCAATATTAGCCCTAACAGTTACTCTAGCCATAGCTATTAACTGAATACCATCCTTTGCAACTGCGGCTACTTTTTTTGTATCAATAACTTTTGGGTTTACTGACATTTGTACAGCTTCCAACACATCACGACCTGCCAAATCAATTGCTGTTGCGGTTTTAAAATCGAGTTCTATATTAGCTTTCTCGGCAGAGATAAGTGCATTTACTACACCTTGCACATGGCCGCCGGCTAGGTAATGTGCCTCAAGATCATCACGCTTTAAATTAAGACCTGCTTTTGTAGAAGTAATTAAACTGTTCACAATAATACGTGGTGGTACTTTCCTCCACCTCATCAGCACCAGCTGAATTAATGAAATTCGCACATTTGATACAAGTGCTGTAAACCATAACCCTACGGGGATAAAATAGAAAAGAATCCACAATAAAAATATTGATCCTATTCCAATTGCTAGAAGTACATATAGATTTTCCATGATTAATTATTAATTTTTTTTATATAAATTTTATTTCCTGATATTTTTATTATTTCAACATTCTCTTCCTGATCGATAAATTCAGACAGCGTACTTACTTCATAGTAAATATTGTTAAAGTTAGCTTTTCCCATTGGTGCACATCTAGAAATTGTAGTTCCTACTTCACCAACTTTAATCTCTCCTTTATTAATCACATTTACTTTTCCTGAATTAACAGTATTTAGCATTGCCTTTTTCCAGGTTTTTGAGCGTAGAGTTATAATTAACCCGATAACATTAATTGCAATTGTAGCTCCAAGAGTTATATGTCCGGCTACAATTCCTTGTCTAGTATAGGCCAACCAAATACCGGAAGCCATAAGTACAAATCCTATTATACCTGCAACACCGGTTCCGGGTATTACAATAATCTCAAGGATCATCATTAATAAACCTACTAAAATCAAAATAATTATTACCGTCCACATAAGTGATATTTTATCAATTATACTATTTCTACAGTTATTTGCCTTCTTGTCATTTCCACATAAATTGGTCTGAGTAAATCAATAACACCATTTTTAACAGGGCACTTACCATTATAATGAGCAATCATTGCACAATTCTCTGCTTGCATTGAATCATGTTTACAGACTTCAATTAATGAATTAATAATAAAGTCAAATGAGTTATAATCATCATTAAAAAGCACTAACTTCCTGATATTTTCTTTACTTTCATTTATATCAGGTGTTACTGATGTTTTTTCTTTAGTTCCCATTTCAACTATTTCATAATTGAAACAAAGTTAATATTAATTCTAACTCCATAATAATTATACGATACTAAATATTAATATCAGGCAGCAGCCATATCAATATTATGATTACAACCAATGAAGGTAACATATTCATAACATTTATTTTTTTAATATCAAGTATATTAATACTCATTCCTATTAACAATATTCCGCCAACAGCTGACATTTCTGTCACCATTATTTCAGGGAAGAAATCACCAAACCAAGTAGCAAATAGTGTTATTCCCCCTTGATAAAATAATAATGGCACCGTTGAAAAAACAACTCCAATTCCCAAACCTGATGCCAAAGCTATTGATGATACGCCATCCATTAATGACTTGATATATAATAATTTAGGACTCCCTCCCATACCTTCCTCAATAGCACCCAAAATTGTAAGCGAACCCATACAGTAAAGCAAAAATGCTGTTAATAATCCTTCCGTAAATTTTTCGTTTCCAATATTAAGCTTTTTTTTCAGAAAGCCACTAATCTGTTCAGCTCCCTTTTGAAGTTGAAGCGCCTCCCCTACTAAGGCACCTAATATCAATGCCATTATCATATGTAATACATGGCTTGTTTCAAGTGCCATTGATATCCCCAAAAACAAAGTGAACAAGCCAATAACCTGAAAAAAAATAATTATAAACCTTTTGGGTAATCGCTTGTTAAAAAACAAACCAATAGTCCCACCTAACAAAATCGCAATAATATTTACAATTGTTCCTATCATAATGGATTGCTAAAATAGAAATTTTGCTAGAGTTAGAAAGCAAAAAGAGGCAGTTTGAAAATTATAGTTTGAATTTAATGGGATGTGACTTTGAAATTCTATTTACTACCTGTTGAATTTTTGACTAAATTTACTCAATATATTATCAAAATGATAGTTGCAAGTACAGGTAACCACAAGTTTAATAAGCTAATAATCTACTACTTCACAGGTACCGGGAACGCCAAACAAGTTGCAAATTGGATTATTGAAGATGCTAAAACAAGGGGTATTGAAACTCACTTGGTTAATATTGGAAAACCAGAAAATATTGATGATATTGAAATTACCAAAAATACACTTATCGGATTCTGCTATCCCACACATGGCTTTAATGCACCTCCAATTGTATTAAAGCAACTGTGGAATTTCTCAAAATCCAAGTTCAACAATAACTTTTTCGTTGCTAATACTCGGGCAGGGATGAAGATGGGTAAGTTATTTACTCCTGGTTTAAGTGGTATTGCATTACTTTTGCCAGCATTAATTCTTTTTCTTAAAGGATATAAACTTATTGGATACCGTTCAATAGATCTTCCATCAAATTGGATTTCAATCCACCCCGGGCTAAAAGAAAAAGTAGTTTTATCCATATTTAATAGATGTAAGCAAATCACTATTAATTTTTCAGATAAAATTCTTAACGGCAAAAAACTGTTAAAGGGATTTTGGACATTACCAATTGATCTTGCAATAAGTCCCATAGCTGTTGCATACTATTTATTTGGCAGGTTTGCACTCTCAAAAACATATATAGCAACTGATGCTTGCAACCAATGTGGGCTTTGTGTTGAGAATTGCCCTGTGCATGCAATATCGATGAAAGATAATAAACCATACTGGTCATACAAATGCGAAAGTTGTATGCAATGTATGAATAATTGTCCTCAGCGAGCTATTGAAACCCCTCATGGTTTTATTACCATTATTTGGTGGTTTGCTTTTTCTATTCTTCCATTATTTATATTAAACTTTATCAATAATTATGTTGATGCAAAGAGTTTTCTCAATGATATTGTTTACTACGTTCTATTTACTATCACAAGCTTTTTAGTAATTTTTGGCAGTTATAGGGTTATTCACTTTTTAATGAAATTTAATCTTATTAATAAGATTATAGCAACTACTTCCTTAACATCATACCGTTTTTGGAGAAGGTACAAAGCTCCTAAAAATCTATAACAATACTAATTTGATTTGGTAACGCTATCCTGCATTATTCATAAAACCTCACGCAAAGACACTAAGTCACAAAGAAAAAGTAAATTAAAAACTTTTTCTTTAAAAACTCAGTTTTTATATGTCCAAACTAACACATTCATAGAATTATTCATAACCAACACTTTGCGTCTCCGCGTCTTTGCGTGATGAATTTTTCAGGCTAAATAATCAATAAATAATATTTCCATATATTTGAGAATATTTTTCACATAAAAACACTTCCCATGGATAAGAAAATTAATAAGCATGTTTATTTCGTTGCAACAATAGCAGCCTTTGGTGGATTATTATTTGGATATGATACTGGCGTTATATCCGGTGCTTTGTTACTAATTAAGACGCAATTTGCAGAACCAGGAGCGCAACAGATGGCACTTGGATTGCAGGAATGGGTTGTTAGTGTTGTGCTCATTGGTGCCATGGCCGGAGCATTAATTAGTGGAAAGCTTGCTGACAAGTTTGGCCGTAAGAAAATTATTATTGTAACTTCAATAATTTTTATCCTGGGTTCGGCTATTTCTGGTTTAGCACCTGATATAATTTTAATAATTATTGGTAGAGTAATTATTGGACTGGCAATTGGAGTAGCATCATTTACTGTACCCCTTTATATTTCTGAGATTTCACCAAAGAAAATACGCGGAGCATTAGTTTCACTGAACCAGCTAGCGATAACAATAGGAATATTTGTTTCATACCTCGTTGATCTTGGATTTGCAGAGACCCATGAAGGATGGCGGTGGATGTTTTTAGTGGGTGTATTACCTGCCATAATTTTAGGAATAGGAATGTTTTTTCTTCCAGATTCACCAAGATGGCTATTAAGTAAAGGCAAGGAAGATGCAGCAAGATTAGCATTGGAGAAAACGGCAAAACATGATGAGGTTCAGGGGGAAATGAGTTCAATCCAAAAAGTATTGTTAAGTGAATCAAAAAATAAGTCATCTATTTCAGAATTACTACAACCATGGCTTCGTCCTGCCCTCATAATTGGAATAGGGTTAATGTTCTTCCAACAGTTTACGGGTATCAATACCGTAATATATTATGCGCCAACAATCTTTCAAATTGCTGGTTTCCAAGGTGATTTTGCACCAATATTAGCAACTTCACTTGTTGGTATAGTAAATATACTTATGACAATTGTAGCAATATGGTTAATAGATCGTTGGGGAAGAAGACCCCTAACATTTCTTGGTTTGGCAGGTATGGTTGTTGCCTTAACAGTAATGGGATTTGCTTTTAATCAGGCCGAAGCACTTGGCTCATCATTAAAATGGATATCAGTAAGTAGTGTAGTAATTTACATTGCCTTTTTTGCAATTAGCCTTGGACCCATTGCCTGGTTAATAATATCTGAAATATACCCGTTAAGAATAAGAGGTATAGCCATGAGCATTGCTACATTTTCCAATTGGCTATTTAACTTCATTGTTGCTAAAACATTCTTAACACTTACCAAAGTTCTCACCATACCCGGCACCGAAATTACTGGAGCTGATGGTACTCAAAGCTCAAATCCTGCAGGTGCTTTTTGGGTATTTGCTGCCGTAGGAATCATTGGTTTAATATTTACTTACTACTACATGCCTGAAACAAAGGGGCATACCCTTGAAGAAATTGAGGAACATTGGTCCAAAGGAAAACATCCAAATAAACTAAAATAAAAATTAGACATTTTGTCACCTTACTGCCATTGGCACATGCTTTGATATTTATGCAGTCAAACATAAACTATTATAAAATGACTGTACAAAAAGGCAAAATAGATATCAAAACTGAGGATATTTTTCCAATTATTAAAAAATTCCTCTATTCAGATCATGAAATATTTTTACGCGAGCTTATTTCAAATGCTACCGATGCTACTTCAAAACTGAAGACTCTTGCATCAATCGGTAAATTTACTGGAGAGTTAGGTGACCTTACTATTCATGTTGAAGTTGACAAGAAGAAAAAAACAATTACTGTTCGGGATCGTGGTATTGGAATGACAGGTGATGAAGTTAAAAAGTACATCAACCAAATTGCTTTTTCAAGTGCCGAAGAATTTGTAAAAAAATTTAAAACTAAAAGTGAAGCTGAGCAGAATAATATTATTGGCCATTTTGGTTTAGGTTTCTATTCATCATTTATGGTAAGTGACATGGTTGAAATAAAAACCAAGACTTACAAAAAAGGTGGCAGCACAAAACCTGTTAAATGGGAATGCGACGGTAGCCCAAATTACTCGATTGAAGAAATTGAAAAAGATGATAGAGGAACTGAAGTTATTCTTCATATTGATGATGAAAACAAAGAATTTCTGGAAGACTTTAAAATAAACGAATTATTAAATAAGTACTGCAAATTTCTTCCTGTGCCAATCCAATTTGGAATGGAAAAGGTTCAAGAGCCCATAGAAGGCAAAAAAGATAAGGATGGCAAACAAGAGATGAAAGAGGTTGAAAAACCAAAAATCATCAATAATACAAATCCTCTTTGGAAGAAAAAGCCAAGTGAAGCTACTGACGACGATTATAAAAACTTCTATCGCGAGCTGTACCCTTACTCATTTGAAGAACCATTATTCCATATCCACCTAAACGTTGATTATCCATTTAACCTAACTGGAATACTATACTTCCCAAAGGTTAAAAAGGATTATGAAATGCAACGAAATAAAATTCAATTGTATAGTAACCAAGTATTTGTTACCGATTCTGTTGAAGGTATTGTTCCTGACTTCCTTACATTATTGCATGGTGTTATAGACTCACCTGACATTCCGCTTAACGTAAGTCGCTCATATTTACAGAGTGATGGAAATGTAAAGAAGATTTCAAATTACATTACCCGAAAGGTTGCTGATAAACTTGCTGAACTCTTTAAAAATGATCGTGAAGCTTTTGAGAAAAAGTGGGATGACATAAAAATATTTATTGCCTATGGAATGATCTCAGAAGAGAAGTTCTACGAAAAAGCAGAAAAGTTTGCACTGCTTAAAAATGTAGAAGGTAAATATTTCACTTTTGATGAGTATAAAAAACATATTGAAAAAACTCAGAAAGACAAAGATAAAAAACTGGTTTATTTATATGCTACTAATAAAGATGAGCAGTATTCCTACATTGAAACCGCTACCGAAAGAGGTTATGATGTATTATTAATGGATGGCGTATTAGATAGTCACCTAATTAATAGCCTCGAACAAAAATTTAAAGATTCTACGTTCGCCCGTGTAGATTCAAATACAATCGATAAAATAATTACTAAAGATGAAGAAATTCCTTCAAAACTTGATGACAAACAAAAGGAAACACTCAAAGAAGTTATTGAACGTAACATAAGTAAAGAAACTTATAATGTTGTATTTGAAAGCCTGAGCGAAACCGACATGCCTGTTACCATTGCTCAAAATGAATTTATGCGCCGCATGAAAGATATGGAGAAACTCGGTGGCGGTGGTGGTATGATGATGGGTATGGGAAACCTCCCTGAAACATTTGAAATGATCGTTAATACAAATAATCCACTTATCACTAAAATAATGGATGAAAAAAATGCCGACAAACAAGATGGAGTTATTAAACAAATGTATGATCTGGCCAGGCTGGCTAAAAATCTACTTGTTGGTAAAGAACTAAATGATTATATTAAGAGGAATATTAGTAATATTTAAAATTTCTAATTTTGACAAAATAAAAGGGAGGTGCTGCATAGCAACCTCCCTTTTTTGTTTCAATATTGTAATTACAGTATTGACTGTTTTCTAATTCAACCCTATTACATCAGGCCCTTGTTCAAAATAAATATCCACAGGAATACCTAGGTCGTTTACACGATCAAGATCAGCTTGTAATTGAGGGCTTATTTTACCATCTAAATCAATCCAGGCTTTAGCTTCATCATAATTGCCATCACCTTGGATTTTAAGTATTTTTTGAGTTAACTCTTTCGATGCATCTTTCATTTTTTCCAGATCAACCGAATAAGTACCTGCAGCATTTCTAGTAAAAGCGCCTTTTTCACGGAAAAAACTAAAGCGAAGCATATTGGCCATACCGTGAGCACTGGATGCTCCAAACCTTACCGAACGGAAAATACCTGCCATAAATGTCACATAATTATCCATCAAATCAGTATCGTTAAAAACACCCATTTCATTTAATTTTGTAACCAAAAATAATCCTAGTATATCTGCCTTTCCTTCTTCGATTGCTGAATATTTTTCTTTCAGTACCTTACGAACCGGTCCATTTCCATTAATTGTATTTTTTATACCCATTCCATGTGCCACTTCGTGAAACATAGTATTGGAAAAGAAAGCATCAAATGTAATATAACTACGCTGATCTTCTGCAATTAATACGTCAGAAATTGGCACCAGAATTTTATCAAATTTAGCTTGCATAGCATTTTTTAATTGCAACTTACGAGTTCCTTTTTCCAGCTGAACACGCTCATCATTTGGTAAATTAATAGCAATTGTTTTGCCGGCCATATTGCAATCGCCTGCATAGTAAATTACATCATAAGCATTAAGCTGCGCATCGGAGCCGGGGACTTCGTTTTTATATTTCTGCTCAACCGGTAGTTCTTTTTGAAGTTGTGGAAGATAATGTGCATATTTTGCCAATTTATCACTCCATTCAACATCTTTTAGAAGGATAAATGATTCATGCGCTGCTTTATATCCAAATAAGCCATCAGTGTAATTTTCAATTGGGCCAACAACCATATCAATATGATTATTCTTCATTTCCATCCATGCCATATCGCTTTCAAAATAATCATCGGTAAGTAATGCCTTAGCCCTTAGTTTAAGATAATTAGCAAAGCCCTTATCTTCTGCCAGGCGTGAAGCTTCCTCAAGTAATGCTGCAGCCATTTCCACTTGATCTTTAAATCCTTCGTGGTACCAAACGGTTTCCAGTTCACTTGTCTTGTTATTTCTTCTAATTAAAGTGTACAGGCTAGTCTTATTGGGGTCTTCAAATTTCTCAAATTCCTCAACTGTCATGTTTTCAGGATAAAATTGTGCTCCAACAGGTTTAGCACCATAACCTTCAATAAAAGGAGCAAGATTATTCATTTCATCCCATGGGCCATAATTAATTAAAGCATAATTCCTGTCTTTTTCATTGTTAATACCCAGCATAAAAGCATCTTTTGCTTCAACATTCTCTTGCCAAAATATTTCGTCCATTAAATCAGCTGCTTTAAAAAGTAATTTCAGCATTTCCTTTTGATTACTGCTAAGGTGACTTATATTTGCTGTAAGCTTAACTTTTGCATACTTTTTCATTTTATAGCCTTGTTCAGTAGTTTCATTATTTTCAGATTTTTTTTCAACGTGTTCACAACATCCTGCGAATGCCATCATAACTGTGAAGGCTAAAATAATAATTAAATTTCTCTTGTTCATATCAATAATTTTTACGCATTTATAATAAAGGTACAAATGTAGATATTATATTTTAGTGGATTATTTAATCTTATTACTCAATTCATTATTGATTTAATTATCTGATTTAATCTAGATATAAACATAATGAACTTCGTATTAAAATGAAATTTATACTTTTTTCAACACTGAGAAAAAAGGATAGTACTAATTCACATTCATAAAACGACAAACCCACCTGCCAAATTATACTGGCAAGTAGGTTTGAACTAAAAAAGAGAAATAATCAGATGTAATTTAAATTTATATCTGTAAATATTTATTGTTAACCCTGCTTTTTAATTTTGTCTTCTTTCGATAATCCTTCAACAACTTCAATATTGATACCATCAGAAATACCAGTCTTTATATATCTTTTCTCAAATACTTGTGGAGAAGTTTCAATTTCTACAAAAACAGTATCATTTTCAAACTGCAGTAAACTCTCAGAAATAGCAAGTACACTGTCGGCCTTGTCGAGTACAATATTTGCATTAGCACTATACCCCGATCTAATAAATTGATCAGAAAGAAGTTTAACATCTGCTTTAATCTCAAATTGCACGGCACCATTAACTTCAACTCCTTTTGGTGAGATGTGCTCTAGTATTGCATCAAATTCAATATCTTCAATAGCGCCTATAACAAGGATTAAAGGCATGCCTTCTTTAATTTTGCCAACTTCAGTTTCATCAATATTACCTTCAAATATCATTTCACCCATGTCGGCAATAGTAGCAATAGTAGTGCCGGCATTAAAGTTATTTGCTTCAATAACCTGATATCCAATTTCTACCGGCATATTCAATATCATTCCATCAATTGTTGACTTTACAAGTGTATTTGTTTGAGCACCTGCTTTTTTCGTTTGACCTTCTTGTATTAGCTCAAGAGTCTCTTGAGCAGTTTCCAACTCCTCTTGTGAATTACTAAAAGCCGTTTCATATGCCTCAAAATCAGCTTTTGCAATAACTCCTTTTTCCAATAAGCTTAGTTGCCTGTCATAATTTCGCTTTGCATCTTTCAGGTTAATATTTGCCACTTCAATTCTTGATTTGGCATTGTTAAGGTTAATCATGTTTGGAATGATTCGTATACGGGCAATCATATCACCTTTTTTAACCATCTCACCCTCTTCAACAAAAATTTCATCAATAATACCCGAAACAATAGGTTTTATCTCAATTTCCTTACGTGGCACAACAGATCCTGTAGCAGTTGTTTTCTTAATAATATCAATCACCACCGGTGAATCCGTTTCATAAACGATAGGCTTAACCTGAGATTTTTGGTAAAGAAAATACATTGTGTAGCCAATTACTCCTACTAGTACCAGTCCTAATAATATTTTAAAAAATGTTTTCATGTTTTAACTCGTTTGTATTTATTATGTTTATAGTTTATCTCATTAATCATTCAATCATTCAATCATTTAATCATTTAATCTCTACTTACTCATCTCTAAGAGCATCGATGGGTTTAATTTGTGTAGCACGCCTCGCAGGTATTAATCCGGCAAATGCACCTGATATTATTAATATAATTAAAGCCGTAATAGCTTTGTCAAAATCAACTTCAGGTCGGGCAAACATGTCGGATGATGCATTAAAAGTAATAAGCAGATAATTAATTAATTCGAGCATACCTACTCCCAGAACAAGACCTATATACCCGGCTAATGCTGTAAGTAATACTGATTCAAGTACAATTTGACTTTTAATTGCCAGTGGTGTTGCACCCAGTGCCCTTTGAATTCCAATTTCTTTGGTGCGTTCCTTAACAACTATTAGCATGATATTGCTAATGCCTATAACTCCTGCCAATAGCGTTCCTATACCAACAATCCATATTAGCCCATTTATGCCTGAAAATAAGTTTTCCATTTTCTGAAACTCAGTTTCAACATTAAATGATCCCACAGCTCTTTCGTCATCAGGAGCAATTGAATGTCGTTCGCGCATGAGTTTTTTTGCTTTCTCCAATGCAACTGATGCCGGGACTTCTTTGTAGGATGTCATGGAATACCATCCCACTATATCACCCATATTATAAGTTTGTTGCAGTGTTGTAAAGGGCATAAATATTTGTTGATTTTCACGTTCGGCTTGTTGGTCGTTCTTTTTTGAAGAGAAAACACCAACAACCTTAAAATATACTCCACGAATTCTTAAATATTCTCCAATTGGTTCTTCATCCTTTTCAAACATCTCATCTTTAACCCTGGTTCCAATTACAATTATCTTTCGTTTGTCTTCAATATCATTTTGGTTTATGAATCTCCCTAAATTAATATTCATGGGGTCAATTTCATTCATATCAGGATAATCGCCTTGTATTGAAAACGCAGCAGTGCGTTCTCCTCTAACAACATTGTTGTCACCTTCAGCACTAAAAACCTGTAACCTTGGAGCAATATATTCCAGTTCCGGAATATTCTTTCTTAAGGCTTTTGTATCATCGTTCCTAAAATTATATCTACGGCCTCTTGGAAACCCCTTGTAAGAAATAGTTGTTGGTTGAGTCCACATAAACAACGCATTATTTGCCATATCTCCCATACCCTGATTAACTCCATTTTCAAGACCCTTTCCGGAACCGAGCATTATTACCAGCATGAAAATCCCCCAAAAAACACCAAAAGCAGTAAAAAATGTTCTTAGTTTATTTTTACCAAGTGCATGCAGTATTTCGGTCCACTTATCTTTGTCAAACAAATACATATCTTTAGTTTCGAGTACTGATAATTTTATTCATCACGTAGTGCAATTACAGGTTTTACCGATGCTGCTCTTTGAGCCGGAACATACCCGGCAATAGCCCCAGCCACAACTAATAAACCTGTTGCAATTAGAGCAACATTCATGTTTATTTCGGGGTTTGCGAAATAATCGACAGAAGGAAGTGAGCTTGAAACCAATTCAAGTAAGCCAACACCAACAACTAATCCAATATATCCTGCAATAGCAGTAATTAAAATAGATTCCTGAAGAATTAGGCTAATAATAGAGAAAGGTGTTGCTCCAAGTGCTTTTCGTATGCCAATTTCCTTAGTGCGTTCTTTTACAACTATCATCATTATATTGCTAACACCAACAATTCCTGAAATAATTGTTCCTGCGCCAATAATCCATATAAAAAGGCGTATGCCTGCAAACAGGCTCATAAACTGCTGGTAATTTTCAATACTGTTAAAAATGAATAGAGCTCGCTGATCCTCAGGATCGAACTTATGTTTTGCGGCAAGTTGCTTTTTAGCTTCTTCAACAACCTGCAAACTTTGTTCAATAGTACCATCATCAAGGTTAAAATGAACTGATCTAATATAGTCGCCCATATTAAAGACTCTCTGTGCAGTTGAAATAGGAATATAAACTCGCAAGAGATCCCTGTCAGATCCAGGGTCGTTGAAGACCCCAACTACTTTAAAAGGTACTCCGCTAACTTTCACATATTTATCTATAGCATCTTCTGCATCTTTAAATAAAGCTTCATAAACAAGTCTGCCAAGAACAACAACTTTTCTAAAATCATCTATGTCATTCTTATTGAGAAACCTGCCGTTAATCATTTCCAATGATTCAACATATTTATATGCTGGTAAAATCGCAAAAATATCGAACGAGCCATACTCATTTTTGTATGATAACAAGTTGTTTTGAAATATCCTGGTACGCGTAGAGCTATGATCAACATTTTCCATAGTGCTAAGCATATCATAGTCTTCATTACTAAATCTAATCCTCCTGCCGGGTTTCATGCCTTTATATGCTTTCGACATAACTCCTGAGCTTATCGAGATATAATTTATTGCATCACCTTCAAATTCTTTTCTTACACCATTTTCGAGACCATATCCTGACCCTAACAAAACTACCAGCATAAAAATACCCCATGCAACACTAAACCCAGTTAGCAACGTTCGCATTTTGTTCTTGCTAATTGTATCAAATATTTCCTGCCATTTATCTATGTCGAACATAATATAGGTTCTAATACTATTTTAATCGTAAATAATAATTCATTAATCTACGCCATATTCTGGGAATGAAGCCATTCTTTTCTTTGTCCATTTTCAATAATTGTGTCGATCACACCATCTTTCAACCTTATAATCCTTTCGGTTTCTGCAGCAATCTCTCTTTCATGGGTTACAATTAAAATAGTAATCCCTGATTGATGTATCTCTTTGAAAAGTTTCATGACTTCAATTGAAGTAGTTGAATCAAGTGCTCCTGTTGGCTCATCAGCAAGTATAACTTTTGGTTTTGAGATAAGAGCTCTTGCTATTGCAAGTCTTTGTTTTTGTCCTCCTGAAAGTTCATTTGGAAGGTGATGTGCCCAATCGGCAAGTCCCATTTTGTCCAAATATTCCATTGCCAACATATTTCTTTTCTTACGGCTTACTTTCTGATAATACAAAGGAAGTGCAACATTTTCCATAGCATTTTTAAACGATATCAGATTGAATGATTGAAATACAAAACCAATAAATTTATTTCTTAAGTGAGCTGATCTTTTTTCACTAAGGTTTTTTATGATTTCTCCATTAAGGCTGAACTCACCGGTTTCATAATTATCTAACATTCCAATAATATTGAGCAATGTAGATTTACCGGAACCCGATGAACCCATGATAGATACAAGCTCACCTTGGTTAATATTGAGGTCGATACCTTTTAATACATGAAGGCTATTACTACCTGTAATATAGGACTTATTTATGTTTTTAAGACTAATCATAGTCGCTGAAAATTTTTCTGTAAAACTTATGTTTCGATAACCATAATTATGCCATTGTATGTATATGTTTGATAATGTGCTGATAATAAAAACAAGCATAATTAATAGTGTTCGAGCCCACTACACGAAGTGTGCGAAATCGTGCAGGTAAATGAGAGCAGAAGTAAATTCGAAAGGACGAGGGGCGATATGATTCACTCTCTCGCCTTTTCGCCCCCACACCCCTTTTTTTTATTACATTTTCCAATTATTAACAGAATGCAATATTGTATTAACTAATAAGTTTTAATTTTGTCAATATTGCTATAAGATCAATATTAATTACAAATGGATATATATACCAGGAAAAAGCGTTGGAAGATAGTACTTTCAATTCTCGGAATAGTAATAATAGGTTTGTCATTATTTTACACAAATTTAATAGTAAGAAAATTTGCAGCAGAAGAACGTAAAAATGTACGATTATGGGCAGATGCTGTCCAGCGAAAAGCCAGATTAGTACGTTATACCGAGTCCTTTTTTGGTCAACTACAGGAGCAAGAGCGAAAACGAGTTGAGCTATTAGCTAATGTTTATAAGCAATTGCTCGATGATTCTCAATCAGAATACAACTTTTATCTTGAAGTTATAAGAAATAATAATACTGTTCCTGTTATACTAGCTGATAATAAGGGTAGAATTTTACAATCAAAAAATCTTGATCCTCAGCAGGATACTATTTCATTTTTAACAGATGAGATTAAAGATGAATTTAGTGTGTATGACCCTATAATAGTTCAATATTTACCCAATCAAAAAAACTATCTCTATTATAAAGATTCAAGATTTTTTGTTGAATTAAGAGATGTGCTCAGTAATTATGTTGCATCTTTTATGTCAGAAGTTGCTTTGAACTCATCTAGTGTTCCGGTAATAATAACCGATAGCACTCGAACAAGAGTTACTATGTTTGGCAATTTAAATGATATTAAAATGTCGGATCCTGCTTATGTAGAAGACAAGCTGGAAGAGATGGCAGATGAAAACCTTCCAATAAAAGTTAACCTGGGAGATCAGGGAACATCTTATATTTATTATCAGGATTCGGAACTATTGATAATTATAAAATATTTTCCATTAACTCAAATACTAATTATTGCAGTTTTTGCTGCCATTGCTTACCTTTTATTTAGCTTTGCCCGCCGGTCAGAGCAGAATCGTGTTTGGGCTGGTATGGCTCGCGAAACAGCACATCAAATTGGAACCCCTTTATCGTCAATTATGGCGTGGCTTGAGCTGCTTAAAATGGATGGAAGTAATATTAATCAAGCTAGAGAAGAAATTGAAAAAGACGTTCAAAGGCTTGAAATAATAACCGAGAGATTTTCTAAAATAGGTTCTACACCGACACTGGATCAAAATAATATTATTAAAATTCTTTCTGATAGTACAAACTATTTATTACCTCGTACATCAAAGAAAGTTAAATACATACTCAATTTTGATAAAAATAATGAACTTCTTATTCCCGTTAACCCTGCACTATTTAGCTGGGTTGTTGAAAATATTTGTAAGAATGCAATTGATGCAATGGGAGGTAAAGGAACTATTACCATTGATTTACATGAGGAAAACAAGAATGTTATTATCGATATTAGCGACACAGGAAAGGGAATTTCCTCATCTGATCAAAAAGCAATATTTACACCCGGTTACACAAGTAAAAAACGTGGTTGGGGATTAGGACTTTCGCTATCGCGGAGAATAATAAACGATTATCATAAGGGAAAACTTTTTGTAAAAAGCTCTACAATTGGCAAGGGAACTACTTTTAGGATAATTATGAAAAAGGTTATTTTGATTAGTGAAGTTTAGTGGCCTTTTTATATTAAAACATACCCATGAAAGTTGCCACTATCAAAGAGCTCAAACAAGAATTAGGTAACCAGTCTGTGTCTGAATTATTAGAACTATGCCTACGGTTATCAAAATTTAAAAAAGAGAATAAAGAATTGCTAACATATTTATTATTCGAAGTATCGGACGAAGCATCCTATATCAAAAATGTTAAAAATGAAATTAAACATCAATTTGATCAAATAAATACAACCTCATATTTCTATATCAAAAAAAGTGTTCGCAAAATATTGCGAAATACTAAAACTCATATTCGGTATTCAAAAAAGAAGGAAACTGAAGTAGAATTGCTAATTTATTTTTGCTCCGAATTAAAAAAAGTGGTCCCTCCTATTGAAAATAATTTAGTTCTTACTAATATTTTTAACCGCCAAATAGGAGTAATAAGCAAAGCAATGTCATATTTACATGATGATTTAAAATATGATTATGGAGTTGAATTACAACAATTAAAGATTTAAAACCTCAATAAAATACATATATGAAAATTGCCATAACCGGTGCTGCCGGACATGTTGGAGTTAATCTGGTGAAAAGCCTTTCAGACCTTGGTCATAGCATAAATGCATTGATTTATAATAGCGATTGCATAGAAGAAAGACCTAACATAAAAAAATTTAACGGAAGCCTTCAAAACACTAATGTTCTGAATAATTTATGTAATGATGTTGAAGTAGTGTTTCACCTTGCTTCTCTAATTTCAATTGGCTCAGAAACTTATAAGCAAATATTTTTAACAAATGTTGAAGGAACAAAAAATGTGTTTAAAGCTGCACAAAACGCAGGTGTTAAAAAGTTTATTCACTTCAGTTCAATCCATGCTTTGACTCATGAACCCTTTAATTTGCCTATGGATGAAACCAGAGGGCTTGCCATTAATTCAAAAGTTGCTTACGAGAAGACCAAGGCTATTGCCGAAGATTGGGTTCTTAACCAGAAAAATAGTGATATGTCGGTAGTTGTTTTAAATCCAACATCTATAATAGGGCCTATGGACACAAAACCATCACTTATGGGAGAATTTATTAGTATGCTATACAACAAAAACATCCCAGCGTTAATACCCGGTGGATACGATTGGGTTGATGTACGTGATATTGTTGAAGCTTCAATTTCTTCAATTAAAAATGGTAGAGATAGAGAGCGCTATATCCTATCGGGAGACTGGTATAGCATTAAAGCTTTTGCTGATATGTTTATGGGTGTTAGCGACAAAAACTTTAAACTACCGGTAATACCGCTATGGCTTGGTAAAATGGGGATCCCATTTATGGGCATTTATGCCAAAATTGCACATAAAAAACCTATTTACACAAGCGAATCGTTATACATACTGCAGACAGGAAATAGAATGATTTCTTCCAAAAAAGCAGAACGCGAGTTAGGCTTTAAACCTCGTCCGATTGAAGAAACACTTCAAGATACGTATGTGTGGTTTAAAGAAAACAATTATTTTTAGCCATGATTCCTGAACACCTTTTTACCATTTTACTTTATATATGGATTGCATTGGCAATAATTATTTTTCCGGTATTAATACGAATTACAGTACCTTACGGAAGACACACTACAAATACATGGGGCCCTTTGTTAAATAATAGACTAGGTTGGTTACTTATGGAAGCTCCTGTGGTTATCGTATTTTCCTGGTTCTTTTTTACCGGAACAGCAGAAAAATCAATTCCTGTTTTTATTTTTTATGGACTTTTTATGCTTCATTATGCGAATCGAATTTTTATTTTTCCATTCAGGATGAAAACTGCTGGAAAACAGATGCCTTGGTCAATTGTCATTCTTGCAGTATTTTTCAATTTCACAAATGGTTTTTTTAATGGATATTGGTTCGGTTCCTTATCTCCTGTCTATCAATTATCATGGTTGTACGACCCAAGATTTATTATTGGTGTAATACTTTTCTTTAGCGGTATGTATATTAATATATCATCTGATAATAAATTGGTTAATTTGAGAAGTGGCGGTAAAATTGGATATTATATTCCATATGGTGGATTGTTCAAATATATTTCATCACCAAATTTATTTGGCGAAATAATTGAATGGATTGGATGGGCTATAATGGGTTGGTGCTTGCCCGGCTTTTCTTTTGCTATATGGACTATGGCAAACTTATTACCACGAGCCTTAGATCACCACAGATGGTATAATCGTAGATTTAGCGATTATCCAAAAGATAGAAAAGCTATTATTCCAAAAGTATTGTAGTTGGAATTTCATGTAGTTTTATCTTATAAATTTGCAGCTTGAACTTTCATTTGTCATTCTGAGTACAGTAAAGAACCTTAACAATATTTAATGTCACAAATTAGATTCTTCACGATATTCAGAATAACAATCATTTTTATATGTTACAATAGATTCAAATTTGTGCAATAGCAATACATGACACCAAAAAAGGGAACCATATTATCACACATAAATTCTCCTGACGACCTGAAAACGTTAAATGAATCTGAGCTAATTCAACTATCTGATGAATTAAGAAATTTTATTCTCGATGTTGTGAGTGTTCACCCCGGGCATCTGGGGTCAAGTCTTGGTGTTGTTGAATTAACAGTTGCACTCCACTTTGTATTTAACACGCCCTACGATCGCCTAATATGGGATGTTGGCCATCAGGCATATGGACATAAAATACTAACAGGCAGAAGAGATGTATTTCATACCAACAGGCAATACGAAGGGATTGGTGGTTTTCCCATCCGAAAAGAAAGTAAATACGATGCTTTTGGAACAGGACACGCTTCAACATCTGTTTCTGCAGCACTTGGTATGGCCGAAGCTTCGAAACTAAAAGGTGAATCTAACAGAAAGCATATTGCTGTAATTGGTGATGGTGCACTTACCGGTGGAATGGCAATCGAGGGAATGAATAATGCAGGTGTAACTAATGCTGATATTCTTGTAATCCTAAATGATAATGGTATTTCTATAGATAAAAATGTAGGTTCACTTAAGCAATATTTTTCGAAAATTTCAACCTCTTCAAATGCCGGACGAAAAACATGGAAAGCACTTGGGATTGCTGACAGCTATTCAAACAAATCTATAGATTCCAAATCTGACTTTCAAGGTAAATTTCAACGAAAAAGCAATCTTTTTGAAGCAATGAATTTTAAGTATTTTGGCCCTGTTGATGGACATGATATTCATAGCCTTGTTAAGATACTTTCCGAAATACAAAATATTAGTGGTCCTAAATTGCTTCACGTAATTACAACAAAAGGCAAAGGCTTTAAGAAGGCTGAAGAATTGCAGACCATCTATCATGCACCTGGTAAATTTAATCGTACTACAGGTGAGTTATTAAAAAACAAAACTGACAAACTGCCTGCTACTTACCAGGAAGTTTATGGCAAAACATTGCTTGAGCTTGCAGAAGCTGATAAAAAAATTGTTGCCATAACTCCAGCAATGCCAACAGGATCAGCTTTAACATTTATGATGGATAAATTTCCTGAAAGAGTTTTTGATGTTGGTATTGCTGAGCAACATGCTGTAACATTTGCTGCCGGACTGGCTACCGAAGGGTTTAAACCAATGTGCACAATTTACTCTACATTTCTGCAGCGCGCTTACGATCAGGTAATTCATGATGTTGCATTACAAAAACTGCCAGTTGTATTTTGTGTTGACAGAGCCGGTTTAGTAGGGGAAGATGGCGCCACTCATCATGGTGCTTACGATATGGCATTCATGAATAATATTCCCGGAATTGTTATTAGTGCACCACTAAATGAAATTGAATTGCGAAACCTGATGTTTACTGCATCCATGTATTATGGAGGTCCTTTTTCCATACGATATCCTCGGAGCAGAGGAGTTATTGAGAATTGGAAAAAGCCATTTGAGAAAATTGAAATAGGAAAAGGACGTTGCTTACATGAAGGTAATAATATTGCCATACTAAGCATAGGGCATGCAGGTAACTTTGCTGAGAAAGCTATTGAACGACTTAAATCTCATAATATTAACCCAGGTCATTTTGATATGCGTTTTCTCTCTCCCATAGATGAAGACCTATTGCATAATGTTTTTAGTAATTACGCCCATGTAATAACTGTTGAAGATGGAAGTATTAAAGGAGGCTTGGGGACTAGTGTAACCGAATTTAAAAACAAACATCGTTACCAAAATAAACTTATTTCCTTGGGCATACCTGATAGATTTATCGCTCACGGTGATGTTAGTACATTACACAAAGTTTGTGGTTATGATGCCGATGGAATTGTTAAAGCAGTTATAGAAATAATTGTATAGACAAAATTATATTATCAAAAAGTGCTGAACCGTTACTCTGGAAAATTAAAATATCTCAAAAAAAGCGGGCAATAGAGTTGTAAGGAAAAAAATCAGTACACTATATTATATTTTTTCGTAGAAACAGGATAAATTGTATTTTTGCCTCTTTAGATTCGCTAACTAACAGACATAATAAAAAGGCAATATGTACGATTATCTTAAGGGTAAACTTGTTGAAAAAAACCCAACCCATATTATTATTGATGTAGGGGGAGTTGGTTATATGGTAAACATTTCATTAACAACATATTCAAAGATTAAGGAAAAGGAAGTTCTAAAAATTTTCACTCATTTTGTTGTTCGCGAAGACGCTCAAATATTATTTGGTTTTGCCGATAAAAACGAACGATTATTATTTACATATCTAATTACTGTTTCAGGTGTTGGCGCTAATACTGCAAGGCTAATTCTCTCATCGCTCACAACAGAGGAAGCGTATGATGCCATTGTTCAATCAAAAATAAATGTATTACAGGGAGTTAAGGGAATTGGAGGAAAAACAGCCCAGCGTATTATTATCGATTTAAAAGATAAATTAATTAAATCAGGAATCGAGCTGGAAAAAATAGACGTAACCCACAATACAATCAGGGATGAAGCGTTATCAGGATTACTAATATTAGGCTTTAATAAACTTAGTGCCGAAAAAGTGGTTGACAAAGTGCTTAAAGAAGATAAAATTACTGATGTTGAAGGACTTATCAGAGAAGCACTAAAAATGCTCTAAAGTAATTAGTATTTGTAAAAGTGAAAAAATAGAGACTTTGAACAGGGATAATATATACATTGCAACTATTAAATTTCTTATTCCGGGTTTACTAGCAATATTGCTACTAAATTCTGTTGTTGCATTATCTCAAAATACTAATGAATCAAATTCATCACCCGACTCTTCAAAAGTCGATCTGGTTTTTCCTTTTAGTGATTTCTCAGGGAACCCTTACATTGATCAGCAAAATTCAAGCCCATTATTTTTAAGTCCGCCTTCAAATATTAATCGCGAAATAGTTTACAATCCTGAAACAAATACTTATGAATTTGTCAACAAGATTGGAGACTTTACATATCGTACACCCACAGAGATGGACTTTGATGAATTTCAGAAATATGAACTTGAACGTGATGTTGCTGATTACTGGAATGAAAGAACTCAAACAGCCGGAACAGCAGAAGGTGAAAGATTAATCCCCAAGATTTACATTGGAGGTGAAGCTTTTGATAGAATATTCGGCAGTAATACCATTGATATTAGGCCACAGGGGTCAGCCGAAGTAAGCTTTGGAATATTATCAACAAAAAGAGATGATCCTGCGCTTGATGTAAGACAAAGAAAAACTACCAATTTCGACTTCGACATGAAGATTCAAATGAATGTTGTTGCAAAGATTGGTGATAAAATTGAGTTCAAAGCAAATTATAATACCGAATCATCATTTGATTTTGAAAATACTCTCAAACTTAAATATGAAGGTAAAGAAGATGAGATAATTAAGCTTATAGAAGCTGGTAATGTGAGTCTTCCTCTTAGATCTACGTTAATTAGCGGGAGCCAGAGCTTATTTGGTGTAAAAACTGAACTTCAATTTGGAAAAACTCATGTTACAGCAGTTTTTTCACAGCAACAAAGTGAAACAAAAAACATAACCGTTGAGGGCGGATCTCAAACCAGCAGGTTTCAGTTAACTGCACTTGATTATGAGCAAAATAAACACTTTTTCTTTGCACAATCATTCCGCGACCATTATCCCGCTGCACTTGAAACTTTACCTATAATAGCTTCCGATGTTAACGTTACAAAGGTTGAATTGTGGGTTACAAATATTGGTGCCGCTACTGAGGAAAATAGAAATATTGTTGCATTTACAGATCTTGGTGAAGGAAATCAGAAAGATATTTATAGCCCTTACGTTTATGCTTTGCCTGGTGGGTTAAAACCGTCAAACTATTCTAATAGCCTAATGAATAGTTTAGATACAAATCAGCTAAGACAAATAAACACAATAACAAATTACTTGTCTGGTGACCCTTTTCATATTGGTCAGTCGAATTATTTTGTTGCCGGAGAAGATTATGTAAAGCTTGAAAATGCACGTAAACTTCGTGAATCAGAATATTCAGTTAACCGAAAACTTGGATTTATTTCACTTAACACTACCTTAAGTTCCGATCAGGTGCTGGCTATTGCATACCAATATACAGTAATCGGAAGCGATAGTGTTTATCAAGTGGGTGAATTTTCTGATCAAGGTGTTGTTGCACCAGATAATCTTGTGGTTAAATTGCTGAAGAGTAATACGCTGAATACACATATGCCTATGTGGAATTTGATGATGAAAAATATTTATTCCATCGGAGCTTACCAGGTACAGCAGCAGAACTTTATGTTTAATATTCTTTATTCCGGAAATAAACAAGGAGTTCCAACCGGATTCTTTACAGAAGGACCGGATAATGTTACAGGTGTACCATTAATTCACCTTTTTGGCCTTGATAATCTCGATAATCAGCTCAACCCAATTCCTGGTGGAGATGGAATGTTCGATTTTATTGATGGTGCAACAATTAATGGTGGTACAATTCAGGCCTCAAATGGACGAATATTTTTTACATCACTTGAACCTTTCGGAAGTTATATAAGAGACTCAATATTCCCTGACAATCCAGAGTATGCTAATTCATACGCCTACGATTCGCTTTATACAATGACCAAATCCGGTGCTGAACAGTTTCCCGATAAAAACAGATTCCTTCTGGAAGGTATGTATAGCTCCTCAGGTGGTTCCGACATTAGCTTAAATGCACTTAACGTGCCACAAGGATCGGTGAAAGTAACAGCAGGTGGAGTTCCCTTAACTGAAAATATTGACTATACCGTTGATTACACTTTAGGTAGGGTTAAAATTATCAACGATGGAATCATGAATTCAGGTGTACCAATAAATGTATCACTCGAAAGTAACTCCATGTTTGCTGTGCAGCAAAAACGTATGATGGGTGTTCACGTTGATCACGAGATTAATAAGGACTTCCATATTGGAGGTACACTACTAAACCTTCATGAGCGACCACTTACTCAAAAAATAAATTATGGTGACGACCCGATATCAAATACGATGTGGGGTATTGATATGAGCTACCGAACAGAATCTCGATGGCTGACAAAAATGATAGACAAACTACCGGGTATTTCAACTAAAACGGTATCAAATATTAATGTTGATGGTGAATTTGCTCAATTTATCCCTGGTCATTCAAAGGCAATTGGAAAAACAGGAACATCCTATATCGATGATTTTGAGGGTGCTTCATCTTCAATAGACTTGAAGAATATCCACATGTGGTTTATGGCAAGTACTCCTCAGGGACAACCCGGCTTGTTCCCTGAAGCGCAGGTAATCGACACTTCTCTTACAAACAGATATGCATATGGTAAAAACAGAGCTAAATTAGCATGGTATATTATTGATCCGTTATTTTATGATGTAAGGGGTGGTTTTAGACCTTCCAATGTTGATAAAAATGAGATTTCTAAAAATTCTGTACGGCAAATACTTCAAAAAGAAGTTTTCCCAAATAAAGATTTTAATTTAAATAATATCCCTACAAATATTGCTGTACTAAACCTGGCTTTTTATCCGGATGAAAAAGGATCTTATAATTATGATGTTGAACCAAATAGTTATTCTGATGGTATAAGCGTTGATGGATCACTTAACAATCCTGAAACCAGATGGGGAGGTATGATGCGTGAAATTGAAACCTCAGATTTTGAAGCCTCAAATATTGAATATATAGAATTCTGGATGATGGATCCATTTACAGAAGACCAGAATAACAATGGTAATTTATATATTAACCTGGGTGAGATTTCGGAAGATATCCTAAAGGATGGAAGAAAGAGTTATGAAAATGGATTGCCTACTTCATCTTTAGTTGAAAATGTTGATACAACAATATGGGGTCGTATTCCATCACTTCAAGCTCTTGTTGAGTCATTTAGCAGTGCAGGAGGATCACGTGATTTTCAGGATGTTGGTTATGAAGGACTTACTACGGATGATGAACGAACCTGGTACGATTATACATATCTTGATGTAATTAGATCGAAATATGGTGCAGGATCAGATGCATATATTGAAGCAGATTCTGATCCCTCAGCTGATAACTATCATTACTTTAGAGGTTCTGATTATGATAGCGAAGCCAAATATTCCAGTGTTGCAGAACGGTATAAAAAATTCAACAATTCTGAGGGCAATTCTCCTACTGATGCCCAGAATGCTGAAGCATACCCAACAGCAGCTACTAATTTACCAAACGTCGAAGATATTAATAGAGATAATACTTTAAGTGAATCCGAACGTTACTTCCAATATAAAGTTGAACTGGATCCTACAAAAATGGAGGTAGGACAAAATTTTATAACTGATGTTTTTGAGGCTACGAATATTAAACTTGCCAACGGAGATGTAACAAGTGTGCATTGGTATCAGTTTAAAATTCCTGTTCGCAATCCGGATAAGGTCATTGGTAACATCAGCGATTTTAGATCCATCAGATTCATGAGACTTTTTATGAAAGATTTTGAACGTTCTATAGTTGCTCGTTTTGCTACATTTGAACTAGTAAGGGGTGAGTGGAGAAGATATGACCATCCACTATTAGAGGCTGGCGATTATCCTACCGGTGATTATGGTAATGAAACCAATTTTACTGTTGCTACAGTTAATATTGAAGAAAATGGAAAACGAGAACCCATCCCATATGTTATACCTCCGGGCATCGAACGTGAATCTAATTTTGGAACTACAACTTATGTCCTTCAAAACGAACAATCCATCGAGCTAAATGTAAGCAACTTGTTTGATGGGGATGCGCGAGGTGTTTTTAAAACAACCGATTTTGATTTCAGGCAGTATAAAAAGTTGAAAATGTTTGTACATGCCGAAAAATTGATAGAAGAAGAAGAGCTTGAGTATGGTGATATGACAGCTTTTATAAGAATAGGTGCTGACTTTACACATAACTACTACGAATATGAAGTCCCGCTTGAGTTTACAAAGTGGGGTACAATTGCTACGGCTGCCGATTCAATTTGGCCCGAAGTAAACAACTTTGATATTGATCTCCAAGAACTTGTTCATATTAAGCAAAACAGAAATATTGCTTTGCGCGACCCCAATACTAACTTGCGTTTAGACAAGCCATATGTAGAGTATATTGGAAGTAATAAAGTTACTATACTGGGTAGTCCTAACATAAGTGATGTTAAAGGAATATTAATAGGTGTTAGAAATCCAAAGCAACGATCAACACTTGATGATGATGGTAGTCAAAGAAGTGCAATAATATGGGTTGATGAATTACGGCTTACCGATTTTAATGATAAACCGGGTTGGGCTGCTACAGGTAGATTAGAAACTAACCTTGCTGATTTGGGTAGAGTAACTATATCAGGTTCACACAGTTCTGCTGGGTTTGCAAGTCTTGAAAAGAAAATAAGCCAGATTCCATTAGAGTATGTAACTAACTTTATGGTTGCTACAGATATTGAATTAGGTAAATTTTTCGGTGAAAAGGCTGGCGTTAGAATTCCTGTTCACTACGACTATGCTTTAACCAGAATTACACCCGAATATAATCCGCTGGATCCTGATGTATTACTTGAGGAAGATTTAGATACTTATGTTGAAAAACATAAACGCGATTCGGTTCGTGACCTTGTTATTGACAATACCGTACGGCAAAATATTAATTTTATGAACGTCCGAAAAGACAGGGTTGGTGGTAATAAAAAACAAAGGATTTATAATGTTGAAAATTTTGATGTGTCGTTTGCATACTCGCAAAATGATCATCATGATATAGATTTTGAATATGATAATCAAGATCAATATCGGGGTGGACTTGGATATAATTTTAACCCTAAACCAAAAAATTACAAGCCTTTGGATAAGTCCAAAATATTTTCAAGTAAACACCTAAAGCTTTTTAAAGATTTTAATTTTTATCTACTACCAAAAACATTAAGTTTTAGAACTGACATGGATCGTTCTATCAGAAAAATGCTTTATAGAGACAAAAGCCTTGGTGATATTATTATTAAACCAACTATTGACAGACAGTGGACATGGAATAGAACTTATGATTTTAAATATGATTTCTCACAATCATTATCATTTGAGTTTAATGCCGGCGCAAATGCTTATATTAAAGAACCTGTAATATATCCGGATAAAGAAACGCAAGAATGGGAAGAATATAAACAAGAAGTATGGCGCGATATATATGCAGGAGGAACAATGCAACTATATAATCAATCATTTAAGGCAACATATAATGTACCATTTAAAAAGTTACCAATAGTTGATTGGGTGACTGTTTCTATGAGTTATCAAGCACTGTACAGGTGGACAGCTTCACCAAATTCTATTCAGGAACGAATGGGGAATTCAATCGAAAACTCAAATCAAAAACAACTTAATGGTAAACTGGATCTTAACAAATTATATGGCAAAGTACCTTATTTCAAAAAACTTAATAGCGCATCAAAAAGATCATCAAGACAACCCTCTAGAGCCAGAGGAACAACACCTAAACCCCCTGAGGATATTAATGATACAATTGAAAAACCAAAAATTGAATATGGTAGAATAATTGGTGAAGGTTTTCTTAAAACACTTATGTCAATAAAAAAGGCCTCTCTTACATATAGTTCAGGTTATGGTATGTTACTGCCCGGGTTTTCACCTGAGCCTGATTTATTAGGAGTTAACTTATCAACTTCAGCTCCCGGACTAGGCTTTGTATTTGGAGATCAGCACGATATAAGGCAAGACGCTGCAAATAATGGATGGATTACAAGGGATACCATATTAAATAATCCATATATGCGAAAATCTACCGAATCACTTTCTTATAAAATTAATATAGATATACTTGGAGCAATAAGAATTGATATAGATGGTGACCGTATATATGCAAGTAGCTATCAATCATACTTTAGAAATACCAATACGAATTTAGATGAGGATCCAATATTTAAGGAGTTTACTCCAATGGATGGAGGTAATTTTAGTATATCATATTCCTTAATAAAAACATCATTTACTAAAACAGACACTTCCGAAATTTCGGAAACATTTGTAAACTTCCTGGATTCCAGAAAAGAAATTGCCTATCGCTTGGCAAATGAAAATGAATCATGGGATCATGGTGAAGTTTATGATTCGCTCGCAGGAGATATGTTCCCCAAAGGATATACTTCTAGTTCACAAACGGTATTATATTATTCGTTTTTGTCTGCATATTCAGGACAAAATGCTTCATCTGTAAATATTAGCTCTCCATTCCCCAAATTCCCAATTCCAAACTGGCGACTTACATTTAATGGTCTAACTAAAATTAAATCTGTTGGGAAACTTTTCAGAACTGTCAACATTACCCACGGATACCGATCAATGCTTAGTATTGCTTCATGGACAACGAATGTTAATTTCGACTCTGAAAATGCAAATCAAACATTTCCAAATTCCAATAATTATATTACACAATATGACGTTGGAATAGTTTCTGTTATGGAGCAATATAGTCCGTTAATAGGTGTTGATGTTACAATGCATAATAGTCTTACTGCAAAAGTTGAATACAAGAAATCACGCAAACTCGACTTGAGTTTTGTTAATAATCAGCTAACTGAAGTTGTTGGAGCAGAGGTTGTTGTTGGGTTAGGTTATAGAATTAAGAATCTTAAATTTTCTATTGGTTCCATGAATGGTGGTGGCAAAGCCAAAAATTACAAGAGTGATTTGAACCTGAAAGTAGATTTTGGCATTCGGGATAATAAAACAACTTTAAGGCGTATTGATGAAGTAAACAATCAGATTTCAGCCGGAAACAAACAATACACTCTAAATTTTGCAGGTGATTATATGCTGAGCCAGAGTATTCAACTTAAATTATACTATAACTGGACAAGTAGCAACCCTTATGTTTCATCGCAAATGCCAAATGCAACAACAAGTGGTGGGTTTAGCTTAAGATTTAATCTTGCACAATAAAATCTAGCTTTAATATTTTTTTGATGATTAATATTACATAATCTATTAATTATGTTATTTTGGTTGAAAAAAAACACTGAAACTTATTTATGTATGCTAAAAAATAAATTAAATTTGACGCTGTTTAAATAAAACTATAATAATGAATATTCCTGAAAAATTACTTTACACTGAAGACCATGAATGGGTTAATCTTGATGGCGATGTTGCTACTGTTGGTATTACCGATTTTGCTCAAAAAGAGTTGGGAGACATTGTTTTTGTAGAAGTTGAAACAATTGATGAAGACCTTGACAAAGGTGAATCATTTGGGACAATTGAAGCCGTAAAAACAGTATCTGATTTATTTATGCCAATAGGCGGAACAGTTATTGAATTTAATGAAAATCTTGAATCGGATCCGGAAGTTATTAACAAGGATCCATATGGGGATGGATGGATTGTAAAAATCAAAATTGCTGATAAATCAGAACTTGATGACTTATTTGATCATATTGCGTATTCTAAAAATATAGATGCATAATAATTATGCTTATTAGAAGGTTATGGCCAGCAGTAGTCTGGGCATTGTTTATTTTAGTGCTTACAGGAGTACCTGGCGGATATTTTCCTGAAGTTGTTTCATTTTGGGAATGGCTATCTCCTGATAAAGTGATTCACATTTTTATTTTTGGAGTACAAATGGTATTACTTTTATTTGCCTTTAACAAGCAATATTTAGCAGGAAAGAATCGTTTAACCTATAGCACAGTATTAACATCTATTGTAATATTATTTGCCTTGTCAACCGAAGTGTTGCAAGCATATGTGTTTATAGGACGTAATGGAAATGTTTACGATTTTATTGCCGATGTTGTTGGAGTTGGTGCTGGATTATTGGCATATTTTTTGTATTTAAGTAAGAAAAAAGCTAATTCTTAAAATGATTAACAGATTTTATTAATTTAGCCAAGTTAATAGTATTAATTAAAAAAAGACTAAGATGGAAGCCAGAAAAACAAAAAAAGCAGACCTTGAAATTAAGAAAGGGTACTTTTTTGAAATAGGACTGATAGTAGCTTTATTAGTAGTTTTTGCTGCTTTTGAGTATAAAAGTTATGATAAAATAACAGTTGATTTATCAGCCCGTGCGGTAGATGATACTCCTGAGGAAATTATTCCTATTACAGAACAAAAAGTTAAACCACCTCCACCTCCACCTCCACCTCCAAAACAGGTTACAAAAATAACCATTGTTGAGGATGATGTTGAAGTTGAGGATGAAATTGACATTGATGTTGAGGCAGATGATGATACAGAAATGGAAGAATATATTCCACCAGAAGATGATGACGAAGAAATAGTTGAGGCTGAAATATTTACAGTAGTTGAGGCAATGCCCGAATTTCCGGGAGGAATGGCAAAACTAATGAGTTATCTCGGCAATAATATTAAATATCCACCATTAGCAAAGGAAAGTGGTATACAGGGACGTGTATTTATAAACTTTGTTGTTGAACCTAATGGTACTATTTCAAATGTAAAAGTTTTGAGAGGTATTGGTGGCGGATGTGATGAAGAAGCTATTAGAGTAGTTAACAGCATGCCGAAATGGAAGCCAGGTATGCAACGTGGTAAACCAGTTAGGGTTTCATATAATTTACCTGTTAAGTTTACACTACAATAAAAGAGATTATTGATAATAAAAAAGGCTGCTTTTCTAGAAAAGCAGCCTTTTTTTATTCCAACGATTCTATTTTTCTATTCGAAAGATAATATTGAATCTTTGATAATAGAAATGGCGGTCATAAGTTGTTCCTCAGTAATTACCAATGGTGGAGCAAACCTAATAATATGATCATGGGTTGGCTTTGCCAATAGTCCATTCTCAGCCATTTTAACACATACATCCATCGCTGTTTTTCCATTTTTTGGTCTAATCACTACAGCATTAAGGAGTCCTTTACCTCTTACAAGCTCAATCATATCCGAATCAATGTTATTCATTTCATTTCGGAAAATAACACCCAGAGACTCAGCTTTCTCAGCCAATTTTTCTTCTTTAACAACTTCTAAGGCTGCAATTCCAATTTTCGATGCAACAGGATTGCCACCAAATGTTGAGCCATGCTGTCCGGGTTTAATTGTCAGCATTATTTCGTTATTCGTCAGCACAGCAGATACCGGATAGGATCCTCCTGAAAGGGCTTTACCTAATATTAGGATATCAGGATGTACACCTTCATGGTCGCATGCCAATAATTTGCCTGTGCGGGCAATTCCGGTTTGAACTTCATCTGCAATAAAAAGGACATTCTTTTCTTTGCACATATTAAATGCTTTTGTAAGATAGCCTTCGTCAGGTACAACAACACCAGCTTCACCCTGAATAGGTTCTACCAGAAATCCTGCCACATTTGGATCTTTTAAAGCTTCTTCTAAAGCATCCAAATTATTGTAAGGTATTACAATAAACCCTGGAGTATATGGTCCGAAACCAACTTTTGATTCGGGGTCAGTTGACATAGAAATAATTGAAATTGTACGTCCATGAAAATTATCGGCACAAACAACTATTTTTGCCTGATCAGTTTCTATCCCTTTTACATCATACGCCCATCGCCTACAAAGCTTTAATGCTGTTTCATCGGCTTCAGCACCAGTATTCATAGGTAGTACTTTATCGTAACCAAAATAATCGGTTATAAATTTCTCATAAACACCTAGTGTATCGTTATAAAAAGCTCTGGATGTTAATGTAAGTATTTGTGCCTGTTCAACCATTGCACCCACAATCTTTGGGTGACAATGACCTTGATTTATAGCTGAATATGCGGATAAAAAGTCGAAGTATTCTTTGCCTTCAACATCCCACACCTTAGCTCCTTTTCCTTTTGAAATAACAACAGCAAGAGGATGATAATTATGAGCACCATATTTATCTTCCAATTCCATTGCAGTTTTAGATGTTAATTTTTCTATCATTATATAGTTGATTTTTTTCCGCTTAATGCGGAGGTGATATAATATTTAATCCTGATATATATCGACAAAATTAGTATATTAAAATCAAATATTGAAAGAAAAAAGCTTTATGTTTCAAATTTAATATTTGCAACATAATAAAGTTTAGAATAGAATCCTGTAGCCTACAGCAAATGCCTGAATGGCAGCAATATCCACTCAAATAATTTATTAATTAGTGATCTGTTCTTCCAATTATCATAATTGAATTTCGTGGAATCTGACAGAGTTATCTTCATATGACTATTTACCTGACTTGCAATATCCTTATTGGTGCCAATTATCATGATTTCGTACATATATCTAAAGCTTCTATAATCAAAATTGGAAGAACCAATGGCAAATACTTTTTTATCAACAAGCATCATTTTAGCGTGAAGATTATTTAATTCATAAAACATCAAATTAACACCTGCTTTGTAAAGCATTCCAAAATATTTCTTACGGAGGATATCAATAAGAGTAACATCAGAGTTTCGTGGCATTATAACATTAACACTAATACCCCTCTGTGCTGTATCCATTAACGCTTTTCTTAAAAAAAAGCCAGGTAAAAAGTATGGAGTTTCTATGGTTACTCTTGACTTGGAATTCTTAATAAGACGAATAAATTTGTTATTAATATTTTTACGTGCTATGGTAGGAACATCTCTAAGAATCTCAAAATTACCATGCTTTATTAATAATGTTTTGTAGGGTTTGTGAAAACTGTATTTATTATAATTATTGAAATCCTGATTAAATATCTTTACAAAAGCAGTCGTAATATCACTTCTCATTCTCAACACCGATTCACGCCAATTTATATTATATCCTGTTAAGTTAGAAGAACCAATATAGGTTATAACATCATCAATTAATAGAAATTTTCTATGATTTCGCCTATGGCTACGTGTAAATATATCAGAGTTAAACTTTATTTTTTCAAAAAACCTAACCTCACCTTTATATTCAATCAGCTTTTTAAAATAATCATGATCAATGGAGCCAGCTCCCCAATAATCGATTAATATTTTTATTTCAACACCTTCTTTAGCTTTCTTAGTCAGCACCCTTCTAAACCGCTCTCCAATTTCATCCTTACCTACCCTAAATGTTTCAATATAAACATATTTACATGCTTTTTCAATGTCCTCAATCATCTCATTGTAATATCGCAATGGATCGTCAAAAAGATGATATGGTTCTTTAGGTTCCATTACTTTTTTTTAAGCCTTAAAAACAAAAGATACATAAATAGGAGAGTTATAAATACACCTCCAATTCCGGCAAGCAATAATTTATATTTTTTTATTTCTTTTTCCTTTTCTATGTTTTCAAGCTGGAGCTGCTCGCTTTCGCGAAGACTTTCTTCAACCTTATATTTTGCCTCCACTTCAATCATTTTCAAATTATTGAGTTTATTTATGAGCGAATCCTTCCCAATGTTAAAAAGTCTAAAATATTTTTCAAACTCCTCATACTCACCTAGCATAGCATAACAGTGAATTAACGCTTCATAGTTGCTGTTTATATAATCAACTTGTCCGGTTTGTACAGCTTCCAGAAGACTTTTTTTAAAAAACTCAATAGCAATTCTAGTATTGTCTGAATCCTGATATAACTCACCCAGATTGTAGTTTACCATCACAACTCCAGTTAAAATCCCCGACTCTTCATAAGATTTAAGACTTAAACTAAAATACTCAAGTGCCTTCTTCTTGTCCTCCATATTTGCATACAGAGTTCCTAGATTATTGTATAGAAGGGAAATTCCAATCACGTCTTCCAAGCTTTTCTTTATCATAAGAGCCTCACTATATAAACAAAGAGCTGTTTTATAATCTTTCAATTCAAAATTATATACTTCGCCCATATTTGTTAGCACCTGCGATAAGGCTCTCCTATTGCTTGTTTCGTTATATAGTTCTTTAGCTTTCTGGTAATATTCCAGAGCTTTATCAAAATTATTCCATTTTCCATATATAATGCCAATACTATTATATGCGTAAGCAATTCCCTCAGCATCTTCAATTTCAGTAAAAATTAAAAGTGCCCGATAATAATTATCAAGCGCTTCCTGAAAACTGTTTCTGTAAAAACTAATATTACCAATTTGAATTAACGATATTGCCATTCCTTCTTTATTGCCAATCATTTCTTCAATTTTATACGATTGAGAATAATAATCGGTTGCTTTATCAAAATCAGCCCATTCCTCATAAATCAGTCCAATATTATTCAAACAGTTTGCTTGTCCTTTTTCGTCCTTTATATCTTTATAAACATTTAGGCTTTGTGAATAATATCCCAAAGCAATATCCATATTTCCAGAATAATAGCAGCTTATCCCTAACGACTTAAAAATAAGCGCCTTTAGCGTTTTGTTGTTTGTTTCATCAGCTAATCTAAGCGCCTGCATTCCGTATTTTATGCAATCATTGAAAACAATGTTTCTGTATGCTTCTGAAAGAGTTAATAATGTTTCAATTTTTTCTTCATCTTCAACAATAAGTAACCTGATATGAAGGCTATCAATTTCTTGCAATGGAAAAGCATTTAAATAGTTAGTAGAGCTTAGGATAATGAATATGAGGATATATAATTTAGGCATCACTGCAAATTTAATAAAAGAAACGTAAACATTTATTAATTGATAGAAGGATACTTTTATATTTGTATAAAATTCAAGAAAATAAAATGATAAAATCAATGACGGGCTATGGAAAGCATGTAGCTCATTCTGAAACCAGAAAAGTAACCGTAGAAATACGTACGCTTAATAGTAAACAACTTGATATTAATCTTCGATTACCTCATTCATTAAAAGAGAAAGAGATTGAAATTAGAAAAACAATTGCTTCGAATTTACAAAGGGGTAAAATTGATGTATTTATAGTTTTGGAACAAAACAATGCTGAATCAGCATCAGTAATAGATATTGAGGTTGCTAAACATTATTACTCTGAACTTAAATTACTCGCTGACTCGGTAAATCAAACTGATTTTACTGATTATCTTTCCATAATTCTTAAAATGCCTGAAGTGCTTGTTCAAAAAGAGTCAGAAATGAATGAAGAAGAACTTAGTTTGGTATTGGAAGGCGTAGCTAATGCAACAAATGCAGTTAATGAATTTAGAATTGACGAAGGAAAGGTACTAGAAAAGGATATTGCATTAAGGATTAGAAATATACTCAAACTATTAACCGAAGTTGAGAGTTTCGAAAAACCACGAATTGCAAATATTAAAGAAAGAATAGCTGGAAATATTAATAAATTTATACAGGATCCGGAAACTGATAAAAACAGGCTGGAGCAGGAAATGATTTATTATATTGAGAAATTAGATATTACAGAAGAAAAAATAAGGCTACTAAATAATTGTAATTATTTTCTTGAAAATTTAGATAACGATGAATCGTCAGGTAAAAAACTTGCATTTATTACGCAGGAAATAGGCCGTGAAATAAATACTTTAGGATCGAAAGCGAACGACTCCAACTTACAGAGGATTGTGGTACTAATGAAAGATGAGCTGGAAAAAATTAAGGAGCAGTTATTTAATATATTGTAATAATGGATGATAACTTTTCAAAAGGTAAACTTTTAATATTTTCAGCACCATCGGGTTCTGGGAAAACTACCTTGGTAAAACACGTTATGGAACATGTTGACAATCTAGCCTTTTCTATTTCTGCGGCAAGCCGTAATAAAAGATATGGAGAAATAAATGGAAAAGATTATTACTTTCTAACAGTTGATGAATTCAAAAAAAAGATTAACAATGATGAATTTGTTGAATGGGAAGAAGTTTATAAAGACAAATTCTATGGCACTCTTAAATCAGAAGTTGAACGCATACGTAATTCCGGAAAAAATGTTGTTTTTGATGTTGACGTAGTTGGAGGTGTAAACATAAAAAAGCTTTATGGTGATGAAGCTCTGGGAGTTTTCGTGATGCCACCATCAATTGAAGTACTAAAAGAAAGACTTGAGAGCAGAGATACTGATAATGAAAGTGACATTAAAACAAGAATTAATAAAGCAGAGTATGAGTTAACATTTTCAAACCTGTTTGATGAAATAATTATTAATGACGATCTTGAAAAAGCAAAATTAGAAACAATAGAATTAGTTAAAAGTTTTATAGAATAATTAGTTGTCAGGATTGCAACAACAACAAGATAACCATGAAATCAGTAACACTTCCATCATATAACAAAAACATAATAAGGGCAATGTTAGGGCTTAAAATTATGGATACTGAGATGCCCAAACCTAGTGCTAATGATGTTGTTATTAAAGTTCATGCTGCTCCCATAAACCCATCTGATATAGCATTTATACAAGGTGAGTATAACGTTATAAAAACTTTACCGGCAATTCCGGGCTTTGAAGCTTCGGGAGTTATTGTTGATGCAGGTGACAATATTAAAAGTTTGATCGGAAGAAAAGTAAGTTGCTTTGTTCAGGACAACAGGAGTGGTACTTGGTCGGAGTTTATTATTGCAAATTTGAATGATATAATATTACTCAAAGATGAAATGGATATGGATCAGGCAGCTTGCTTTACAGTGAACCCATTTACAGCTTATGGTTTGTTTGAAATAGCATTACTTCGCAACAGCAATGCAATTATCCAAAATGCGTCAGGAGGACAAGTAGCCTCAATTCTCCGAATGATGGCTGATGAACACAACATAGAAGTAATAGATATTGTTAGAAAGCAGGAAAGTGCCAACAATCTTTTTAATGAGGGAGCAAAGCATGTTCTTGTTGATACTGATGATAATTTCAAGGTTCAGCTAGTTGACCTTGCGCAAAAATTAAATGCAACAGTAGCTTATGACGCTGTTGGAGGAAATTTGTCAGGATTAATGTTCAATTCTATGCCTGCAGATTCAGAGTTGGTTGTTTATGGTGGCTTATCGAACAAACCCATTACTGATATAGATATTATGGAAGTAATATTTAAGAATAAAATTATATCCGGGTTCAATCTCATGGACTGGAAAGCTGAATTAGAAACTGAAGAATTTGAGAAAGTTTCAGAAAAATTACAAGATAAATTTATAACAGAAGCTTACAGTACTAAAATTAAGAAAGTATTTGCATTAGAAAATATTGTAGTGGGTTTAAGAAGTTATATCTCGGATATGAGTGCAGGAAAACTTTTGTTAGTACCTTAAATGAATAATGGAAAAAGCAAATAACATAAAAAAAACAGGATTGCTTTTTGGATCGTTTAACCCAATCCACAACGGTCATCTTATTCTTGCTAATTATATGGCTGAATTCACCGACCTTGATGAAGTGTGGTTTGTTGTATCACCACAAAATCCTCTTAAAAATAAAAAAAGTTTGCTACCTGACTATCACCGACTTGCACTCGCCAGAATAGCAGTAGAGGATTCTGTAAAATTAAAGGTGTCGAATATTGAATTTAATATGCCTAAGCCATCATATACTATTGATACTCTAACCTGGTTAAAAGAATACAATTCTAATCGTGAATTTGTTGTTATTTGTGGAACGGATATTTTCCCAACATTCCACAAATGGAAAAACTATAATGAAATCATAAACCATTATAGCCTATATGTTTACCCACGACCTGGATATCAATTAAATAAATATAATGAACATTCCAACATTACCCTTCATAATGCTCCGCTAATGGAGATTTCATCAAGTTTTATCCGAAAAGGAATTAAAGAGAAGAAAAACATGAGCTACTGGATGCCGGAAGAAGTCTATAATTATATCCTGGAAATGCACTTTTATGAAAAATAAGGAAATAAGGGAAATAAGAGTAATTAATGCCATTAAGAAAACTACCTGATTTTACTTTTTATGTTTCCATTGTTTCAATCAGCGAATATTAATAGTGCTTATTGGATAATTTTTTTCATAAAGCTTTAACTGACTGGTGTTTTTATGATCTGTTTTTGTGTTTCATGTCACAAAATTCACATCAAGACATCTGTCAAGTCCACGGTTTTCCAATTCGTTGATATTGGACTCTATTACACTGTGTTTGTTTTTTTCACCATAAATTGTAAAGAAATTTAACACTTTACAAACCTCTATTATTCAGTGTATTCGCAAATAGGTGTTAAATAAGTTTACGATTACTAAATAAAATGCAAAAATCCAATATGTGTATAAAGAACAGAATAGCAGTATGTTGTAACTATTGGCACGTCAATTGATTTAGAAATGGTATATTTTAACTGATTATTATTAAAAACTGGAGGATATTACGATGCAAAAAAGAATTTTATTAGTTGACGACGAATCATCATTGAGAAGATCATTAACCTTAGGACTTAACCAGGAAGGCTACGATGTAGAACCATGCGAAAACGGTATAGATGCCCTCAAAAAAATAGAGATGTACAAAGAAAACAACATTGATATCGATACCATAGTGCTGGATGTTAAACTTCCCGATATTGATGGCATATCGTTGGGTAAGATCATTAAATCAAAATACGCCGAAACAGCCATCGTATTTATTTCCGGCTATACCAATAATGCCGACCTACACAAAATAGAAAGTTTATCTACTACTTCCTTTTTGCAAAAACCCTTTACTATCCAAGATCTTACCTATCAGTTTGAAGGGTTGTCAAAAATTAAGTCAACCACTACACATGTTGCTGTTCATGAAGATGCTACCCCACAACAATCCGTTTCAGCCTATGCTTTGATTAAACTGAAAAAGGATGCCGATTTTTTCGAAATACACCGAAAACTATATTTTATGGACAACATACTGTATTGTGATGCAACCAAAGGTGATTACGATATTTTTCTTCTGATGCAGTCAGGCTCTATCGAAGGCTGTAAATCGTTCTGTAAAAACATCACCAATAACGTTGAAGGAATTGATAAAGTTGATTTTCTGGAAGTTAGCATGCCAGTTCTGGATAGCAGCATCAAAAATGTCATAAATACAATAGAACATTATAAAAGTGACCAAAACATCGTTACCAAAAGCCCACGCGACTTGAGCAAAAAACTATGCTCTTATGTACTACTTGAAATTGACAGGGAAAAACTTGATAAAATCTATCCTGTTCTCCGCCTCAACGAAAACGTTGTTTATTGCGATTATACTTCTGGAAAATATAACCTCGTATTACTGGTCAGCGGTGATTATTTTTCGGGCATCGACAAATTTATAGAAAGTAAAATTGTCAACCTTGATGGTGTATTGAAGGTAAAAGAATACCCGGTCATCAATTTATTCGAGATGTAAGATAGTTTGTGGAAAATCCCTGTTTGTGTAACCTGATTACAAGTGGTTACGCTAATCAAATAACATACGATTTGTATTTCTGCGCAGTCAGACCACGAAAAAAGGGAGTCCAATAAACAATATGACAAAAACTGAATATCGAATAATAAATACGAAATGTTTCTAAAAGTTGTTATTAGTAGTATCGAAGCAAAAAATCTCCCCAAGTGTATGGTTAGATCCTTTGTCCAGTTCTGGATGACACAAATAATGGATTTTCAATAAAAACAAATTATTTTATGGAAGTAGCAGAGAAAAAAGAAATTAATACCTTCAAAAAAGATTTAATCGCTAAGAGAAACCAGCAGGGATCCTTGATTCCTTTGTTGCAATCGGCGCAGGACACATATGGTTATGTGCCCGAAAAGGTAATTCATTATATTGGTGAAATTGTCAATATTCCTCCATCCGAAATTTATGGGGTAATCACATTTTATGCCCAATTCAGGTTGAAACCTTTGGGTGAAAATATTATCCGTATTTGCGAAGGAACCGCCTGTCATGTTAATGGCGCCAAGAGTATCCTCAGCGTGTTGCAGGATGAACTGAACATAAGTGTTGATGAAACCACCGATGATGGCAAGTTCAGTCTGCAATCGGTGGCTTGCCTAGGTTGTTGTTCCATGGCCCCTGTCATTATGATCAATGATGAAACTTACGGGAACCTCACCACCAAATCAATGAAAAAAATCATCAAACAGTACAAACGTAACATTAATAAAGGAGAAGGTAAATCATGATAAAAATAAAAGTTGGTTTAGGCACCTGTGGCATTTCAGCAGGGGGCGAAGCCGTTTATCGCGAATTTAAAAACGAAGTGAAAAATCTACACCTTGATGTGAAAGTAACTGAAACCGGTTGTATGGGCATGTGCTACGACGAGGTATTGGTGGAAGTGGTTGAAGATGCCAAAAAGTACCTTTATGCCAAAATAGATGCCGAAAAAGCCAGAGCCATCATCAGGAAACATATAATTGAGCACAATCCCGTTACAGATTGGATAGTAGAAAGCAATGACCTGATAATTGAAAATACTTTTCTGAAAAAACAGCATCGTATTGTATTACGTAATTGTGGTGTGATAGATCCCACATCAATCGAAGAATATATTGAATTTCAAGGTTATGAAGCCATCAGGAAGACTCTTGCCAATTACCAGCCATTGGACGTAATTGATATTATGACCAAGTCGGGTATACGGGGCAGGGGTGGCGGCGGTTTCCCCACAGGTTTAAAATGGAAGTTTGCCCACGATGTTTCCAGTAAAAAAAAATACATAATCTGTAATGCCGATGAAGGTGATCCCGGTGCATTTATGGATCGCAGTGTTTTGGAAGGTGATCCACATTCAGTATTAGAAGGCATGATGATTGCAGCCTTTGCAATTGGTGCCGATGAAGCCTATATTTATTGCAGAGCTGAATACCCACTGGCAATAAAACGATTGAAACTAGCCATCAAACAATGTCACGAAAAGGGATATTTGGGTAAAAATATTTTTGGATCGGAAATCAACCTTGAAATTAAGATAAAAGAAGGTGCAGGTGCTTTTGTTTGTGGTGAAGAAACTGCTCTGATAGCCTCAATAGAAGGAAAACGCGGTATACCTCGCATTCGACCCCCATTTCCTGCCCATAAAGGTTTGTGGGGAAAACCCACCAACATCAACAACGTGGAAACCTTTGCCAATGTAGCATGGATTGTTTTAAACGGGGCAGAAGCCTATGCCAGTCTGGGCACAGAAAAAAGCAAGGGAACAAAAGTATTTGCCCTGGCCGGCAAAATTGCAAAAAGCGGTTTGGCCGAAGTGCCTATGGGTACAACCATCAACGAAATTGTATTTGATATTGGTGGCGGCATAAGTGGTGGTCGCAAGTTTAAAGCAGTTCAAATGGGGGGTCCATCAGGTGGTTGTATCCCCGCCAGAATGGGCAATCTTAAAATTGACTACGATGAAATTACCAAAACCGGTGCAATCATGGGCTCGGGTGGCATGATTATCCTCGACGACACTACCTGTATGGTCGATTTGGCTAAATTCTTCCTTAACTTTACCCAAAATGAATCCTGCGGAAAATGTACCTTTTGCCGCATTGGCACTAAAAGGATGTTGGAAATTTTGGAGCGCATCACCCTGGGTGAGGGCAAAATTGAAGATATTGACCTATTGGAAAACCTTGCTGTAAAAATTAAGGACAGCAGCCTTTGTGGATTGGGTCAAACAGCACCCAACCCGGTATTGACCACTCTCAAATATTTTAGGGAAGAATATGAAGCACACATCATCGACAAGAGATGCCCGGCACACAGTTGCACAGCTTTGCTCACTTATACCATCAATGCCGATAACTGTACCGGCTGTACAGTATGTGCCACGAAATGCCCGGTAAATGCTATCAGCGGCATTAAAAAGGAAATACATTTTATTGATCAGGATGCTTGTATCAAATGTGGTCAATGTTTCGATGTTTGTAATTTCAATGCAATTGTAAAAGAATAAATTAGAGAAAAAAATGAAGAGTGTTAAAGTAATAATTAACGGAAAAGAGATTACAGCTGCCACAGGAAAAACCATCCTTGAAGTAGTTCGCGAAAATAATTTGGATCAAATTCCCACCCTTTGCCACGATGACAGGGTTGAGCCTTTTGGTTCCTGTTTTTTGTGTGTAGTTGAAATAAAGGGATTAAACCGCCTTGTACCTTCTTGCTCTACGGTCATCAGTGAAGGCATGGTAATAACGACCAATAACACCCGGATTGAAAACTCCCGGAAAACAGCCCTCGAACTGATCCTTTCAAACCACTACGCCGACTGTATAGGGCCTTGTATTGATGCCTGCCCTGCCAGTGTTGATGCACAGGGTTATATTGCCCTTATTTCGATGGGGAAATATGCCGAAGCCCTACGGCTGATAAAAGAGAAAAACCCGTTCCCCTTGTCCATTGGGCGAGTATGTGTGCGTAATTGTGAAGATGTTTGCCGCCGTTGTTATGTAGATGATCCGGTCGCTATCAATTACCTAAAACGTTATGTTGCCGATATTGATTTGGAAAAACAGTGGATTCCTGAACTGAAACCAAAAACGGGTAAAAAAGTGGCCATTGTTGGTGGTGGTCCTGCAGGGTTAACTACTGCTTATTACCTAAGTTTAGAAGGCCACAGCTGTACTATCCTTGAAAAGCTTCCTAAACTGGGGGGGATGTTGCGATATGGCATTCCTTCTTACCGCCTGCCCCGCGAAGTGCTAGATGCCGAAATTAAGTGGATAACCGACCTCGGCATTGAAGTGAAAACCCAAGTAGAAATGGGAAAGGATTTCTCGATTGAAAGTCTGAAAAAGGAAGGTTTTGATTCCGTATTTCTTGGTGTTGGTGCGCATAAAGCCAGCAGTATGCGTCTGGAGCATGAAGATGAAATAGATGGCGTTTACCGCGGAATTGATTTCCTCAGGGAGATTGAAACGAAAGGAAAAAGAAAGTTACATGGTATCGTAATAATTGTGGGTGGGGGAAATACAGCCATTGATGCTGCACGTACTTCGCTGCGTTTGGGTGCCGATAAAGTAAAAATTGTTTACCGCCGTTCAATTGATGAAATGCCAGCACACCATGCCGAAATAGAGGCCGTTCAGGATGAAGGCATTGAAATATTGATTTTAACCAATCCCAAATCCATCATTGCAGAAAATGACAAGCTGACCGGAATCGAATGCCTTAAAATGAAGTTGCTGGCATCAGATAATGGTGGCAGACCACGTCCGGTTCCCATTGAAGGATCGGAATATGTGCTAAATTGTGATTACCTTATTGGAGCTATTGGACAGGGGGTAGATACCTCCTACCTTGCCAAAGAAGGCGAAGTAAAACAGGAAAGCTGGGGAACACTTGTCGTAAATGAGGAAACCATGGAAACTTCGTTGCCGGGGGTATTCTCGGGTGGTGATGTGGTAACCGGACCCTTAACGGCTGTAAGCTCCATAGGGCAAGGTCGCAAAGCGGCAATGGCCATGAATGAATATTTGAAAAATGGCACGGCTAAAGGTGTCAATTTCAAGTTTTACAGCTTTAAACATAAACTTGGTAATTTAACCGATGATGAATTTTCGCATTACAAAAAAGCACCGAGGATAAAAATGCCGGAATTGAGCATTGCTGACCGCACTCAAAATTTTAAGGAAGTGGAACTGGGAATCACAAATAGTCAATCGGTGGACGAGCCTATGAGATGTCTCGAATGTGGTTGCTCAGAATATTACGACTGTTCACTCCGAAAATATGCCGACGAATATAAAGTAAACATTACTGACTATACGGGCGAAGTACGTAAGTTTAAAGTGGACAACAACCACCCGTTCATCAGCCTCGACCCCAACAAATGCATCAATTGTGGCTTGTGTATCCGCACTTGTTCTGAGATACTGAAAGTATCAGCATTGGGCTTTGTAAACCGCGGTTTTAAATCAGTTATGAAGCCTGCAATGGAAAAGCCACTTTTGGAGACCAACTGCATTTCATGCGGTAATTGTATTGATGTTTGCCCCACCGGCGCCATCAGGGAAAAATATCCGTTTAAAGTGCTGGGAACCTTGCCCAAAGAGAATAAGAAAACCATTTGTAATTTCTGTTCACTCGGTTGCAATGTAAATTATAAAGTCATAAACAACGAGATATTTTATATTTCCAATACCACCGAAGAAGTGATTAATGCTAAAAACGATGGCTACCTTTGTGTAAAAGGAAGGTTTGCCAACCGTTATCTCATGGGAAATCAGAAAGTGGAAAATCCATCTATTAAAATAAATGGGACTGCAACGGAAATAGGTCTCAACGAATCCTTGGAATACTCAGTGACAAAGATCAAAGAAATTGTGGATCAATATGGTCCTGAATCAGTGGCCTTTTTTGGTTCTCCCAAAATGTCTAACGAGGAATTATATTTGCTCCAAAAGATGGCTAGGAAAGGTATTGGAACTAATAATATTTCCAGTTTTTCCAATTTACTCAACAATGTTGAAGTTGATGGACTTGATGAGTTGACCGGTGCTACTGTGTCAACCACATCCATCGATAAAATTGACAATGCTGATGTTATTGTATTAGTAAATTCTAATTTGTCAGAAGAAAACCTGATTATGGAATTGAAGATAAAAGCAGCTCAAAAGAAAGGTTCTAAGCTGGTGCTCATCAATTCGTCAGAAATTAAACTGACCAAATTTGCTGATTTGTGGCTGGATACCACAAAGGGTAGCAACACCATTTTAATAAATGGATTGCTAAAGGAAATAGCAGGGCTTATTGGTGAACAGGATAAGGCTCTAAACGAAATGATATCCATATATGATGCTGAAACAGTATGCGGTTTTACAGGCATTGATCCTTTAAAATTCAGCACTTTTGTTGAGATGCTATCCAATCCGTCAGACAATGTTGTATTTGTTTACAATCTTGATTCTGTAAAAGAAAAAGCCAAAAACGATTTGAAGGCCATCGGGAATTTCCTGAGCCTTACCAACAGGCTGGAAAAAGAAAACAATGGTGTTATCTTAATCCGTGAATTTGCTAATTCCACAGGGTTGGCCGATATGGGCTGCGACCCGAAATATTTGCCGGGTTATGTAAACATAAATGAACCGGAAGAAATGGAACGTATTCAAAAAACATGGGATACTGACCTTACAACTGTATTTAAGACTGTGGACATTAAAAACAGTTTGCTCAAGCACAAGATTAAGGCAGTTGTTATTTTTGGTGAAGACCCGTTGTCAGAAAAAGAAAACATCAAATACTTCAATGGTATTGAGTTTATGATGGTGGTGGATAACTTCAAAACAGTCACTTCTGAAGAGGCTGATGTTCTTATTCCCGGCGGTGCCTTTATTGAGCAAGAGGGTACTGTAACATCTTGCGACACAATGATTCAGTACGCCACACCGGTTATCAGCATCAAAGACAAGCCACAAAACTGGGAGGTGATATCCCGATTTGCAGCCCTCTTTTCCGATGGTTTTGATTTTGAGTCGTATGAAGCTGTTTTTGAGGAGATGAAAGCCGTAAACCGTCACTATGCAGTTTGCAATGTTAATGAATACTGGAACAAAGCTGAAATGAACAGAAAGTTCTTTGCCAAAGGAAACCATAAGAAATTTCTGATTTACGATGCAGGATTGGATATCCTCATCCAGAGAAAACATAATTTCCATCATTCTGATAAATATTATAAGAATATGGTACAAAGGCTGTTATCTGTTTAGTTATTAAGAATCAATATGTATTGCACATTACGCACCTGATTTAGTGTTTAAACTGTTCTTGTTAGTAATAGTTTATGATAAATTTGTTTACTTTAGTTTTATCCGTAATAAGGTGTTTTTTTTAAGTAACAAATTGACGGAAATATGGAAGAGATGTCTAAATATGACCTGGCTTTGGGCATGTTTAAAAGTATTGTGATTTTTGATCAATCAAACACCATTGTGCTGGTCGGAGAAGAAATTAAAAAGGTTTTCGATAAAGCCGGACTTAACATTTACACGGTTATAGAAAACCATGGACAGGAGTCTGAAGGGAATAAATTATATCGAGCCCTTCAACGTGTTAGGGAAGATAAGCTCGAAATGCAACCCCATACTTTTACAGAGATTGACAAGGATTTTATTTTATTTCCGGCTAACACCAACAATTATTACAATATAATATTATCTACAAAGGATGAAATTGACCAGATTATTAAAATTGAATGTGATTTAAAGGAAAGGGTCAAGGAAACCGAATGCTTGTATAATATTAGTCACGAATTGGAAAGCTTTACGGACATTGATGTAATGCTGGAGAATTGTTTGGGACATATTACACAAGGTTTACAATATCCTAAAAATGCGCAAGTAACCATTGAATTTAAAGGCAAAAGATATGGCTGTCAATTAGAAGGAGCCATTGATCCGAATGAGCAACTGTTTGCCCATATTCTTCGCAACAACCACAAATGGGGTTTTATTTCTGTGCGTTATAATAATGAAGAAGCCTTTTTAAAGGAAGAAACAATACTACTGAACGAGGTTGCCCAAAAAATTTCGCGTGCAATTGAAGCTCGTGATAAACGTAACGACCTGGAAAAAAGAAAGAAAGTACTTCAGGAAAAAAACAGGACACTCATACGCTTAACCGAAGAATGCCGCAAGGGTCGTGAAAAACTACAGGCTTTTTTTACAGCCATCACCGATAGAATTGTAGTGATTGATAGGGATTTCAATATTGTTTTATCAAATACCAAAGAAATTGGCGAATCGGGCAAATGCTATAAACAATTGTTTGCTTCGGATAAAATATGTGAAGATTGCCCGGCTAAGTTAACCTTTCAGAAAGCCAAAGAAGGCACTTTAGAAAAACACGACTCCGGCAATACCTATATGCTGAACACCTACCCCATTTTTAAGAAAGATCAAAAAACAGTGAACCGGGTACTGGAGGTCTGTCGCGATATATCCAAAGAAAAACAAATGGAATCACAGTTGATTCAGTCGCATAAAATGGCTTCGTTAGGTAAGCTGGTAACTGGTGTGGCACACGAAATAAACAATCCCAACACTTTCATTTTGGGAAACATGAAAATAATTCGGGAAGCTTTTGCCGATATTGTTCCTATTCTTGATAAGTATTACGACAATAACAAGGATCTTAAAATTGCTCGTTTACCTTACTATATTTTCAAGGAAAACATCAATATCCTAATTGAGGATATGGTAAACGGATCCATAAGGATGAAGAAAATTGTGGAGGGCCTGCGGTTTTTTGCCAAAAAAGATGTAGATGTGCTGGACGAGGAAGTCCGTATTAATGAATTGATAGAAAATACGATACGGTTAGTAAAGAAGCAGCTTGGAAAGAAGTCTGTCATTGAGCTCGATCTGGAATCCCTTATTCCACTTTTTATAGGCAATATCACCAAAATTGAACAGGTCATTGTTAACATGATAGTGAATGCCTCACAGGCAATTGGCAAAGACAAAGGAAAAATCATAATCAAAACAAGGTATCTTCCTGAAGTAGAAAAGGTTCAAGTAAGCATTAGTGACAATGGCAAGGGGATGGATGAAAAAACTAAGCACAATATTTTCGACCCATTTTTCACAACCAAGCGCAATGAAGGAGGAACAGGGCTGGGACTATCCATCTCCTACGGAATAATTAAAGAACATGGTGGTATAATCTCCGTTGATTCATCGCCGGGAAAAGGAACTTCCTTTAGCATTTTATTACCACTTAATCCCCAAAAAAAATGACACGTGTACTAATAATAGATGACAATCAGTCGGTGCTTAACTTTTTGAGAGTCTTCCTTTTGCAGTCGGGGAATTTTGAAATTGATGTGTTACAAAATAGTGAAGGCGCCTATAAAATATTGGACAAAGAAGCGCATGACGTACTATTTCTGGATATGGACATGCCAGAAGTAACGGGCATAGATATCCTGGAATATATCAACAAGAAAGAGTATAAAATTACAACCATAGTGCTTACAGGTGTTGATGATGTTGACCTGGCGATTTCGGCAATGAAACTGGGAACCTTTGATTATATGCTCAAACCCATAAACGAAGAAAAGTTGCTGAAGGCACTTAAAAATGCCGCCAATAACAGTTGGGTGGAAAGTGAGGAAATGGAATTCCTCCCCACATTCTTTCACCTAAAGTATAAGCACGCATTTAGGGATATCATTACACAAAACAGCGAAATGTTAAAGATTTTTCATTTTGTTGGAAAATTTGCCAATACCGACAACTGTGTGCTTATTTGGGGCGAAAGCGGTACTGGAAAAGAATTGATTGCCAAGGCAATTCATGAAATAAGCGATAGGCGAGACAAGCCTTTCATAGCAGTAAATGCCGGATCGTTTGCTCAGGAATTGTTTGCCTCTGAATTTTTTGGTTACGAAAAAGGTGCCTTTACCGGGGCTGTAAAAAACAAAAAGGGCTTTTTGGACGAGGCAAATGGTGGCACTTTGTTTTTAGATGAAATTGGTGAGCTAGAACTGCCTGTTCAGGTCAAATTGTTGCGTGTACTACAGGAGCAAGAGTTTTACAGGCTTGGCTCCACAAAACATATTAAGATGGACGTACGGATCATTGCAGCCACCAATAAAAACCTGTTCGAGGAGATTAATAAAGGCAATTTTAGAAAAGATTTGTTTTTCCGTTTGAATATCAACTCTATCAGCCTGCCACCACTTCGCGACCGCTTGGAAGATATAGTGTTATTGGCAGATTATTTTCTTAAAAAATTCAATGTCAAGTATAAGAAAAATGTAAAACGAATATCCAAGCCCGTTATCAACAGCCTGAAAACATACGCCTTTCCGGGAAATGTAAGAGAACTGATGAACATTATTAACAGTTCTTTAATTGTGGAAGCCACTGGTGAAATAAAGAAAAAGTCATTGCCTAGTTATTTGTTGGACAGTCTTCAAATAAATACGGAATTTGAAAATGGTAATTTGCCAAATACCTTAGAAATCATTGAGAAGGAACATATTAAAAAGGTGTTAGCTTTTACAGGTAACAACAAAACAAAAGCCTCGCAAATTTTGGCTATTTCCCGGGTTAATTTAATTGCCAAAATCAAGAAATACAGTTTGTAACATAGGTTCATGCCGTTCGGCAGAGTAGTCAACAATTTAATTCCTTCCGTCAAAAAAAGTGATAAAACATAGGCCTTTCGGTATTTTTATGTTTTTTCATTAAAACTTTCATTATTAATAATTTAGAAATTAGACTTATTATAAATAGACAGTATAATTAATTGATTTACTGTAAGTACTATTTTACCCTTAATATTAACTTATTATCTCATAAGTTATTTATTAGATTTACAAATTAATTTTTTTGCTATTGCAATAGCTGAATTATAAATATATAAATATGAGTAAAATACTTGAAAAAGAGTTTTTTTCTAAGAATGTTGTTCGACTAGTTCTAAATGCACCTGAAATTGCAAAATCTCGAAAACCGGGTCATTTTGTGATAATAAAAATAGGAGAAAAAGGTGAAAGGATTCCTCTAACGATTGCAGGGTCTAATCCTGAAAAAGGAACTATTACTCTAGTTGTACAACAGGTTGGTGTTACATCGGCAAAATTATCGGCACTTGAAGTGGGCGATGAAGTAACAGATGTTGTAGGCCCCCTTGGACAGGCAACTCATATCGAAAAAGTTGGTACTGTATTATGTGCTGGTGGTGGTGTAGGTGTTGCTCCATTATTACCAATTGTAGAGGGATTTAAGAAAGCTGGCAATAAAGTAATAACAGTTCTGGCTGCTAGAAACAAAGACCTTGTAATACTCGAAGCACAAATGCGCGAATTTTCTGACGAGGTTATTGTTATGACTGATGATGGTTCATCTGGCAATAAAGGTTTGGTAACAGCTGGAATGGAAGAAGTAATCAACCGTGAAAAAGTTGATCTTGCTGTAACTATTGGTCCTGCAATTATGATGAAATTTGCAGCCCTTACTACTAAAAAATACAATATTCCTACATTGGCCAGTTTAAATACAATTATGGTTGACGGTACCGGAATGTGTGGAGCTTGTCGTGTGAGTGTTGGTGGTAAAACTAAGTTTGTTTGTGTTGATGGTCCCGAGTTTGATGCTCATCAGGTTGATTTTGATCAGATGTTAATGCGATTGGGAGCTTATAAAAATGCAGAGCATGAGGCCTATCAAAAATATTTATAAACAGTTGAAACAGTTGCATTGATGGAAAATATAGCAGAATACCTAAAAGCTGAAAGAAGCCAGGAGTGGAGAGCTGAAATCAGAAAAAGCATAAAAACCAAAGAGCGTATTGGAAAAGTTCGTACTAGTATGCCGGAAGAGGATCCCAATGTTAGAAATAAAAGTAATATTGAAGTAAACACAGGACTTACCTTTGATCAGGCTGTTGCCGAAGCACAACGTTGTATCGATTGTCCCGACCCAACATGTATAACAGGTTGCCCTGTTGGAATTAATATTCCTAAATTTATCAAGAAGATTGAAACTAAAGATATTCTTGGTGCTGCTGCAGTTCTTAAAGAAACCAATGGGTTACCTGCAGTGTGCGGTCGTGTTTGTCCACAGGAAAAACAATGTGAAGCAAATTGTTTCTACACCAAAAAGATGGGTGCAATACCCGTTGCTATTGGATTTTTGGAAAGATTTGCTGCTGATTATGAGAGAAATAGTGGTAAAGCATCTATTCCTAAAACAGCCAAAGCAAATAAAATTAAAGTAGCAGTTATTGGATCAGGACCTGCCGGATTAGCGGCTGCAGGTGATCTTGCTAAGTTTGGCTATGATGTTACTGTTTTCGAGGCACTTCACGAAATTGGAGGAGTTTTAAAATATGGCATCCCTGAATTCAGGCTACCGAATGAAATTGTTGATTTTGAAATTGATAACCTTCGTGAAATGGGAGTTAAGTTTATTACTAACTTCATTGTAGGTAAAACTTCATCATTCGATGAACTTAGAAGTCAAGGATTTAAAGCATTTTTTGTTGGATCTGGTGCCGGTTTACCAAGATTTATGAATATCCCAGGTGAGAATTTCAACGGCATATTTTCATCAAATGAATATTTAACAAGGGTTAACCTTATGAATGCTGCTGATCCTGAATATGACACACCAGTTATCAGCGGAAATTTAGTAGCCGTTATTGGAGGTGGTAATACAGCAATGGATTCTGTTCGTACTGCCAAAAGACTTGGTGCCGAAAGGTCGATGATTATTTATCGTCGTTCGGAAGAAGAAATGCCTGCTCGTGTTGAAGAAGTAATACATGCCAAAGAAGAAGGAATTGAATTTATGAACCTTCATAATCCTCTTGAGTATTATGCTGATGAGGATGGACGTGTTAACAAGATGAAAATTCAGAAAATGGAACTTGGTGAACCCGATTCTTCGGGCCGTCGCCGACCAGTGCCCATTGAAGGCTCAGAGTTTATTATCGATGTTGATACTGTTGTTGTGAGTGTTGGTGTTTCACCTAACCCGTTAATCCCTGCCAGTTTACCTGATTTAAAAGTAACAAGATGGGGTACAATAGTTGTGGATGAAGAAACCATGCAATCATCAGTTCCTGACCTATTCGCCGGTGGTGATATTGTTAGAGGTGGTGCAACAGTTATACTTGCAATGGGTGATGGTCGTATTGCTGCTTCCGGAATGCATAAGTACATCCAGAAAAAAATACAAGCTAATTAATTTTAATTTCGACACAAATAAAAAATAGATATGCCAGACTTAAGTACTAAATATCTCGGTCTTACACTCAGAAACCCTATTGTTGTTGGAAGCTCAGGCCTTACGGATTCAGTTGAAAAAATTGTTGAACTCGACAAAAATGGAGTTGGTGCCGTTGTGCTGAAATCGCTATTTGAAGAGCAGATAATGCTTGAAGCCAATCATAGTATCAAAAAAGCTCAGGAAGACGGAATGATATATTCTGACTATTCCGAAACCCTTGATTATATTGATATTCACGTAAAAGAAAAGGAACTTAGTAACTGCATTCAGCTTATTCGTGATGCTAAAAGTAAAGTCTCAATTCCGATAATTGCAAGCATAAATGCTATATCAGATATGGAGTGGACAGGCTTTGCAAAACAAATTGAAGATGCGGGAGCTGACGCAATTGAGCTTAATATTTTTGTCATGCCTTTTAACATGGATAACGATTGTGATGCCAACGAAAACATGTATTACAAAATTGTAAACAGGGTGAAAAGCGTTGTTAATATCCCTGTATCTGTTAAAATTAGCCCATTCTTTGCTAATCTTGGTAAAGTTGTTGCTAACCTCGAAAAAAATGGAGCTGATGGTGTTGTTATGTTCAACAAGTTTTCAAGCCCCGACATTAACATTGAAGATGAGAAAGTTTCACATGCTGAGGTTTTTAGCACACCTACAGATATTGCTACATCATTAAGGTGGATTGCAATTATGGCAAAGCGTGTTAGTCTCGATCTAGCTGCATCAACAGGTATTCATGATGGGGAGGCTGTTATAAAACAACTTTTAGTTGGTGCCAAAGTAACTCAGGTTACTTCTGCCATTTATAAACATGGCCCAGAAACGATTGTTGATATGCTTAGCTTTATCAACGATTGGATGGAGAAAAAGGGCTATAATTATGTAGATCAGTTTCGTAGTAAACTTAGCCAGGCCGAAAATGCCAACCATAATGTATACGAGCGCATTCAGTTTATGAAATATTTTAGTGAATATAAATAATTCCTCTTATTTAAAAGATGTTTGATTTTAACCTCTGCCAATAATTTGGTGGAGGTTTTTTTGTATAGTAATATACTGCTATTATTTTGAATCATTCTAAATAAAATAATTTGTTTACTTTTGCCGACAATTTATTAATAGTAATACCAATTATGATTCCATATTACCGATAAATAAATTGAATTATATTTTTCTTTATTGAGGCAGAAAATATTTGAATAGCCAAAGCTCTGGAAATCTTTTCTAACAAAAAGAAAGGGAAAAAGAAACAATTTATATCGTTAATATGGGGTTATAGTTGGTATAATCTCAATGTACATAAAAAATATTTGAATTATGAAAATATCATCTAATGCAGCAGCAGCAGTTTCATATAAGATACATATAAATAATAGTAATGGTAAATTAATTGAGTTTGCCGATGAAAAAAATCCAAAACTACTAATTTTTGGAAATGGGTCTGTAATGCCTGGTTTAGAAACACATATGGATAGTTTAGAGGCCAATGATAATTTTGAGTTTACACTTAAACCTGAAGAATCATTTGGGAATTACAAGAACGAACTAGTTGTTTTTGTACCAAAATCTTCGTTTGAGATAAATGGCGTTCTTAAGGAAGACCTGTTATATCTTGGTAACGAAATATCAATGATGGACAATGGTGGGAATACTGTATTGGGTAAAGTAATAGAAATTGTTCCCGATGGTGTGAAAATGGATTTCAATCATAATTTAGCCGATAAAAGCTTGTTTGTTACTGGTAAAGTTCATGAAGTAAGAAATGTAACTGAAAACGACCTCGCTCCATCTGGAGGTTGTGGTACAGGTTGTGGATGCAGTAGTAACAATGAAATACAATCTGATTCGTGCTGCTCATCGAATAATGAACATGAGCATGCTTATGAAGATGATTGCCCAACGTGTGACAACCCAGCTGATTTACGTGGCAAAGGACATGGAAACTGCGGATGTTCCTAATCTAAAATTCATCAGGTATTGGATTACTTTTTGTTATCCAAATACAATCAAAAAAAAAATCTGATTCTACATATTTTAATCAGTTATTTCATAAATTTACACCAGAATCTAAATTTTTGTTTCTATTAAGTTTTTGAAATTATTGATATTATGAATAATTCTTCCTATAACCCCTTTGAAATTGCTCAAAAGCAATTTGACCGTGCAGCTGACATGCTCGATTTGGACCAGGCTACAAGAGAACTACTTAGAAGTCCCATCCGTGAATATCACTTTTCAATCCCTGTTCGTTTGGATAATGGGACAGTTAAGATATTTAAGGGATACCGTGTTCAACACAATGATGCACGTGGACCTGCTAAAGGTGGTCTTCGGTTTCACCCAGAAGAAACTGCTGATACAGTCAGAGCACTTTCCATGTGGATGACTTGGAAAACTGCTGTTGCAGATTTACCCCTTGGTGGTGGTAAGGGTGGTGTTATTTGCGATCCGCATAATTTAAGCGAAACAGAACAGGAACGGTTATGCAGAGGCTGGGTTAGGCAGGTTTATAAAAATATAGGACCAGATACTGATATACCAGCACCCGATATAATGACAAACGCAAAGCATATGCTTTGGATGCTTGACGAATATGAGGTGCTTTCAGGAAAAAAAACTCCAGGGGCATTTACTGGAAAACCTGTTGGTATGGGTGGATCATTGGGTCGTATTGAAGCAACCGGATATGGTGTAATTATTACTGTTAGAGAAGCCCTTATGGAACTCGATATATCACCATCAGAAACAGTGGCAAGCATACAGGGTTTTGGAAAAGTAGCTCAATATGCAATTGAATTATTTATTCAAATGGGAGGCAAAGTAATTTGTGTTTCTTCATGGAATCAGGATGATAACACAAGTTATTCATTTAAAAAAGAATCAGGGGTCAACCTAGAAGAACTAAGAACAATTACTGATAGCTTTGGAGGGATAGTTAAACAAAAAGCAATTGATTTGGGTTATAAAATATTACCCGGAGATGCCTGGCTTGAACAAGATGTTGATATTCTGATCCCAGCAGCAATTGAAAATCAAATAAATAAAGATAATGTTAACAAAATAAATAAACGTGTAAAAATTATTGCTGAGGGTGCTGACGGACCAACAACTCCGGAAGCTTCTACAATAATTGAAGAGCATAATATTTTTGTAATACCTGACTTTCTTGCTAACGCAGGAGGTGTTACATGTAGCTATTTTGAACAGGTCCAAAGTAATATGAATTATTTTTGGGAAAAAGACGAAGTATTAAGTAAACTTGATATTAAAATGACTTCAGCTTTCATTGCTGTTAGTAATTTTGCCAAAGATAATAACCTTTCTATGCGAGATGCAGCTTATGTAATATCAGTTGATAGGGTAGCAAAGGCTTGTCTGGATCGTGGATGGGTTTAGGGTTATAAGTTAAAACAATCATAACTAATAAAAGAGTACTGGAAAATACAATTCACATCAATGTTATTATTTTAAAAATGGTCAATAAACAAAATATACTTCCTTTTAACAGAAGCTCCTTTTTAAATTCAGAAAGGAAAATAACGTACATTGGCAATGGTAAAATGGGTGGCAAAGCTCAGGGACTTATTGATATTAACCAAGTGCTCGAAGATAAAATATCACTTGAAAAATATCCCGGTATTGTTGTTGATATTCCTGCTATGACTGTATTACGAACAGATGTTTTTGATGCATTTATGAAACTAAATAATCTTTACAGCATTGCCTTTTCAAATTCTTCCGATAACCGTATTGCACATGCATTTCAAAAAGCAAGTCTGCCATTTGAGATCCTGGGAGATATTAGATCATTAATATCACAAGTAAAAAGCCCATTAGCTGTTCGATCATCAAGTATGTTGGAAGACTCCCAACATGAACCATTTGCTGGAATTTATGGCACAAAGATGACTCCTAACAATCAACCTGATGCAAATAGCCGTTTTAACAAACTGGTTGAAGCTATAAAATATGTTTATTCTTCAACATTTTTTAAGGCAGCCAAAGATTATATGAGGGCAACATCTCATAGTACCGAAGATGAGAAAATGGCTGTTATTATTCAAGAGGTAATAGGAGAAAAACATGAGTCCAGATACTACCCGGAATTATCGGGAGTTGCTAGATCATATAATTACTATGCTTTTGGGAATGCTTCACCCAAAGACGGTATCGTAAGTCTTGCACTTGGCCTTGGTAAAACAATTGTTGATGGAGGAACTTCATGGTCCTTTTCTCCTGCATTCCCAAAAGCCGACCCTCCTTTTGGCTCAGTTTCAGATATGCTTAAAAACACTCAAAATAATTTCTGGGCAGTTAATATGGGAAAAGCCCCTGCTTACGATCCTGTTAATGAAGCTGAATACATGGTTCACGAAAATATCTCCATTGCCGAAAAGGACAAGACACTTAAATATATTGCATCAACACTTGATAGTGGTTCGGGAAGAATAATAACAGGAATCGGCAAAAATGGACCCAGATTACTTAATTTTGCACCAATATTAAGGTTAAATAATATACCATTAGTTGGTCTTGTATCTGAGATGCTAAAAGTATGCGAAAATGCTGTAGGAGAAACAGTTGAGGTTGAATTTGCAATGACATTTAATACTGACAAACCACACCGGCTTGGATTTTTACAGGTTAGACCAATGGTTGTTTCTACAGAAGAAGTTATTGTAGAAAAAGAAGAAATGACAGGTAACAATGTATTGTGTTCTTCAATTGGTGTTCTTGGTAATGGAACCAATAATAATATAACTGATGTTGTTTATGTTAAAGCCAATGATTTTGATGCAACCTTAACATACAAAGTAGCCGCCCATCTTGAAAAAGTTAACGATAAGTTAGTTGCTGAAAATCGCCCCTTTTTATTAATGGGATATGGAAGATGGGGCACATCAGATGCCTGGGCAGGCATTCCTGTTGATTGGGGACAAATTTCAGGAGCCAAAGTAATTGTTGAAGCTCCCTTAGCTGGAATGAATTCTGAACTTAGTCAAGGATCACACTTCTTTCACAACGTAACAGGATTTGGGGTCCTATATTTTTCAGTGCCATATTCTGGTGAATTCCCTATTGATTGGAAATGGTTGGATAATCTTGATGCTGAAACAGAGACAGATTTAATTCGACATGTTAAACTTTCTGAGCCTTTATCTGTAAAAGTGGATGGCAGATGTGGTAATGGTGTAATTTGTAAGAAAGGAAGACTTAAGACTATGGTTTGAAGCATGAAGTCTGAAGTTGACTGCTAATTTTAACACTTCCAGCTTTAAACTTCTCAAACAAAACAAATTAAAAGTTATGAGCGATAATAAACCACTTGATAAAATCATTATTGATCTTCAGGAAAGAGCTAAAGAGCTCAACTGCTTGTATCGTATACAAGAGCTGTTGAACAGGTCTGACACCATTGATGCTGAGATTTGTGAAGGAATAATTGAAGCAATTCCTCTTGGGTTTCAATATCCTGATATTTGTGTTGTGAGAATAACATGCCCACATGATGTACATACAACTGATAATTTTGAGGAAACAGAATGGGTACTACAAGCCAATATTCTGGTTCAGGATGAAGTTGTTGGAAGTATCCATGTTTTCTATATAGAAGAACGAAATCAAGCTGATGAAGGTCCCTTTTTAAATGAAGAAAGAAGGCTACTTGACAATATTGCAGAACGAATAGGTCTACAAATTTTGCACCGTCAATTGAAGGAAGTATTTGATGAACAAAAAAAAAGTGACAAAAAGCGAGATTGGTTTGTAGTACTTGACATGCTTCGTCAAACTGACCCAAAATTACTTGTAAGAATTTCGCGCAAAATGGTTAATTACCTTTGCTGGACAGGTGTTCATGAAGCAGAACAATTGTTAGAAAGGTTTAGCCCCGTTTTTAAGAATGATGGAGGCAAATTATTAGGAGAAGTAAATAAGCCATACCAGCGACAAGAAGATAATGATATGATTGCCTTGTCGTATGATATATTTGAACTAGCAGGTAAACATCTTGAAGAAAAGAATATTCTTGAAATTATCCAAAAATGGACAAAAGAGGATAAGTCGGGCTTTTTAACTGAAGTAATGGAAAACTCCGGTTCTACTCTTTCCGATATTAGCTCTGCTATTGAACGTTATCACCATTTAATTCCACATATGCTGGAGTTGTCAGGGCCACGTGAAAAAAGCCTCAAAGTTGCCTTAATCAGAAGATTACTAACTGACCAGTCTATATTTATAGAAATAGCAAAAGATTTTGTTGAGGTGGATAATTTCAATGATTTGATGCAACATATTATCTTTCCTGCAAATAGTCATGGTAAGCTTGGAGGTAAAAGTTCCGGATTATTTCTTGCAAAGCATATATTAGATAATGTTTCAAGCGAGAATAAACTTCTTAATAAAGTTAAAGTACCCCGTACCTGGTATCTTACATCAGACGGTTTACTGAATTTTATGAGCTACAATAATCTTGAGGAAATTATGGAGCAAAAATATAAGGAGATTGGCAGAGTACGTCAAGAATATCCTTATGTAATACAGGTTTTTAAAAACTCTCTATTTTCTCCTGAAATTGTAAAAGGTTTATTAATGGCACTTGATGATTTTGGCAAAGTACCATTAGTTATCAGAAGCTCGAGTTTATTAGAAGACAGAGTTGGAGCCGTGTTTGCAGGAAAATATAAAAGTCTATTTATTGCCAATCAAGGTTCTAAGGATGAACGGCTACACGAATTAATGGATGCAATTGCAGAAGTTTATGCTTCAACTTTTGGTCCTGACCCGATTAATTACAGAACTCAAAATAATCTTTTGGATTACCACGAAGAAATGGGTATAATGATACAAGAAGTAGTAGGTGCAAAAGCCGGACCTTATTTTTTTCCATCATTTGCCGGGGTTGCTTTTAGTAGAAATGAATATCGATGGTCAAGTAGGATTAAACCCGAAGATGGCCTTGTTAGATTAGTTCCGGGGTTAGGCACCAGAGCTGTTGACAGGCTGAGTGACGATTATCCGGTATTGTTGTCTCCTGGTCAGCCCGGATTAAGAGTTAATGTAACGATTGATGAAATAATACGCTATTCTCCAAAATATATCGATGTTATAAATTTAGAGACAGGAACTTTTGAAACAATTGAGATCGACTTATTACTTAAACGGTATGGCAAAGAATATCCAGCTATAAGCAGAGTTGTCTCGGTATTAAAAGAAAATTATATTCAACCAGCCCGACCTTTGGGAATGAATTTTTTAAGAGATAGTTTTGTTGCCAACTTTGAAGGCTTGGTTAAAAGGACTAATTTTTTAAAGGATATTCATGAAATGCTTAATATACTTGAAAAGAGATATCGGCAACCTATTGATATTGAATTTGCCCATGATGGAAAAGATTTTTACTTACTTCAATGCAGATCGCAAAGTTATGGATCAGAAACAGAACCTGCAGATATTCCCGTAGATATAGAAAACAAACAAGTTCTATTTTCTGCTAATAAGCACATCACAAACGGAAAAGTAACAGGTATAACACATATAGTTTATGTTGACCCTGTTAAATATTCGGAATTAAACAACCATGAAGACTTATTGAGTGTTGGAAAGGCAATTGGGCGATTAAATGAATTACTTCCAAAACGACAATTTATTCTCATGGGTCCGGGAAGGTGGGGCAGCCGTGGCGATATAAAACTAGGTGTTAGTATCACTTATTCCGAAATTAATAAAACAGCACTTCTTATCGAAATAGCCAAAAAGAAAAAGGACTATGTTCCGGATTTATCCTTTGGCACTCACTTCTTTCAGGATCTGGTTGAAGCCAATATTAAGTATTTACCTCTTTATCCTGATGATGATGGTATTATATTTGATGAAGATTATTATAAAAATTCCAAAAATATATTTCCGGAATTAATTCCTGATTTGGCACATCTTCAAGATGTGATTAAAGTTATTGATATTACAACCTTAAGTGGAAATATATTAAATATATATATGAATGCCGATAGAGAAATGGCGATTGGTTTAATTGAAGAAAAGAACGAAAACCAACAATCAGGTGATTTTCTTCAGAAAAAACCGGTATTTAATATTGATAAGGATATTCATTGGCGTTGGCGGTTACGAATGGCTGAAAAGCTTGCATCTAAACTAGATGCTAAACATTTTGGTGTTATTGGACTTTATATTTTTGGCAGCACCAAAAATGCAACGGCTGGTCCAGGAAGCGATATTGATTTATTAGTACATACCAGAGGGAATAACCAACAACTTAAAGAACTAAATGCATGGCTGGATGGCTGGAGTATAAGTTTGAGTCAAATAAACTTTGAACGAACAGGCTATAACTCTGATGGTTTACTTGATGTACATATTATAACTGATAAAGATATTGCTAATAAAACGAGCTATGCCATTAAAATTGGAGCTATAACTGATGCCGCAAGGCCACTTACAATTGGAAGTTAATAGCTAGTTCAACGATTACTATTCGTGATTCCAGCCTTCAGGAAGGGAAGGGCAATCCTCGCCAAAAGGAGAAAAGTAATTATAATTCCTCTAGAAATAGCCATTCATTATATTAATTCTCTAGTACTATTTTGAGGATTATCAGGGTCAAATCTAACTAGTGCCAGTTCACTACCATCGTGTGCAGCCGATATGGCTAATGTTTTTCCAATATTCTCTTTCCAATGACCTGTAATTCTTGCTGACTCATGTATGTGACCATGAAGTGTGATTTTTGGACCCCTTTCTTCTATAAGCCTTTTTACAGCAATACTTCCAACATGAACATCCAGAGGTACAGAATCAAACATTTTTCCATCTAAGGCAGCACGATCAAGATTTGTTTTGTAAGGAGGCGTATGTAAAAGAAGTATAGTATTATCTAGATTCTTTTCTTCAATAAGTAAGTTCAAGTCTTTTTGTATAGTTCTGTAAAGAAGTTTTTTTCTATCAACTTTTCCAAAGTGAGCACCATCTTCCGGAGCTACACACCCAGGATCGGTATATCTTGATACATCATAAAGCTCCCAATCTTTTAACATAAAAGGGCTGGGTGGCACATACGAGTATCCATAAATATCATAATTAGCCAACTTTACCTTCTTACCATGAATATATTCCCAATAGCCAAGAGCTTCCCCTTTTATTATTAAGTTCTCCTCCCCTTTTCCATCATCATTTCCTAATATTAAAAACACCCGGGGATATTCACTGCCAAGTCTTTTTTTCAGTTTTAAGAAACCTGCAAACAGAATATCAACTATAAAATTTCCAGTGGTATTACTGCCAGCAGTTAATGCAAATAACCCGGATGGCAGTAAGTCTCCACCAAGAAAAACAGCTGTTGGTTTTTCGTCTTCAATTAAATCGAAAAGTTTTTTATACCTCGTAATAGAACCATGAAGATCTGACACGAAAAAAAATAAACTCATTATTTCTGCATTTATTGATTTAAGTTTACCAAAAATACTGTTTAATACAATTGAGAATCATATTTTTCATAGCTTTGTAGCAAATGAGTATTACTCCTACTTTAGTCTGCCGCAATGAACTCTTTTTCTGACAAAATCAAATTAATATACATATTACCGTTATTATTTTTATTAATCACAAACAATGCATTTTCTGACTCTAAAATTGTTCCAGAAAACCCTGACTCCATACTAGTTTTTAGACTTTGTGACACAGCCAGGGCTAATATTAGTGACTTTAATATAGCTGTTGATTATTCAGAAAAAGCAAATATATTAGCTTATAAAACTAACAACGAAGCTTGTATTGCCGAATCCGAGTTTACTTATGGCGTAGTTTATTTTAATTATTCAAACTACGACAGTTCAATTTTCCATCTAGATATTGCTTTAAATAAATTTAAAAATAATAACAATCGAAAGCGAATTATTGACGCTCTTTATTATTTAAGTTATTTGTATTTTGATATATGTGACTTCCACGAGTCAATTAAATTTTCGAAATTAGGAATCAAGTATGCTGATTCGCTTAGTCTAAACAGGGAGAAAGCTAATTTTTACTTAACTATAGGTTCCTGTTATCAGGAAGTTGGCTCCTATAAGAAATCAACAGACGCTCTAATTACTTCATTAAAGCTATTTGAAGCGGAAAATGATAGTTCAGGTATTAGTGCTTCTTTGATAAATTTAGGGTTAATATTTTCAAATAACAATAGCTATGATGATGCGTTGGAATATACAAATCGTGCACTTGAAATTTGTAAAAAGTTAAATGATAAGAATGGAATTTCGGTGTGCTATAATAATATTGGTAATTTTTATAGTTCAAAAAATGACTATGAAAAAGCCCTTAAGTTTTTTCTAAGATCATATGAAATTGATGTTGAATTGGATAATATTGAGGGTGTTGCCATCACTCTTAATAATATTGGGGATACTTATAGGAATTTGAAAGATACTGTACTTGCTATTAGTTATTACAATAAAAGCCTTGAAATTGGAGAACCAAATAATTATCCTATAGTTGCTGTTGTAATGCTAAATCTTAGCGAAGTTTACATGGGTCAAAGTAAATTTAAACTTGCACTTAGTTATGCTATTAAGAGCCTTAATGCTGCTTTATTAAGTGGAATATCTGAGGATATACTTGCATCGTATGATTTGTTACAAAAAGTTTATTCCTCAATGGGCAGATATGAAGATGCTTACAAGTATCTCCTAAAGCATAAGCATCTCTTTGATAGTATCTATTCAATTACAAAGAGTATGTATATCATTGATGTCAAATCGAAATATAATGATGAAAAACAGAAAACAGAAATTAGTAGCCTAAAGAAGATAAACACAAGCGTATCCCTGATTAAAACATATCTTATCATAATAATTCTTATAATATCATTATTTATAGTAGCCATGCTTATTATTATTATTGTTGTGCGAAAATCAAAAAGGCTTGCTAACAAACAAAAACTATATTATGAGAAGTTATTGGATAGGTCGGAAGATTTTATTTTTATAATTAGTAAAGATGGTCTTACTAAATACATTAGTCCATCTTATGAAAGAAAAATTGGAAGAGAGATAAAAAGTCGTATTGGCAAAAGCACATTTGAATTTATTCACCCTGATGATGTCGAGTTTGTGAAGAAGGAGTTTGGAATGCTTATAAAAGATGGCCAACCACGAAATATCGAATTTAAATTTCAAGATGTGTATGACAATTGGATAGATGTGTATGCATATGGTCAAAATTATTTTGGTGATGGAGTAATTGATGGAATTCTGGTTAATTTCTGGGATATTACTCAAAGAAAGAAGAATGAGGAAAAAATACGTCAAAGTGGGTTGAAATTTCGTCAAATATTTAACGCATTTCCTGATATTTATTTTCAAACCGACAGAAGAGGAGTCATTACCGAGGTAAGCCCTTCTATTTTCAAGTTGTCAGGCTATAAACGCGAAGAAGTAATAGGAATTAGTCCAAAGGAGTACTTTAATTTTTTAAGTGACTGGGAAACCATGAGGGTTGAATTCAAAAACACTTCATACGTTCATGATTTTGATACTCAGCTGATTAAAAAAGACGGAACTATTGTTGACTGTTCTTTATCTGCTGAATTTATTTATTCACAATACAGTACAAAACCTATTGGGTTTAAAGGTGTATTACGCGATATTAGTAGCAGAATAAAAGCCCAGAAAGAGCTCCGCCAATCAGAGCAAAAACTAAAAGAAACAAATAATTCAAAAGAAAAACTTTTTTCTATAATTGCTCATGACCTTATCGGACCTATAGGAACCAATAAGGCAATTGTTGACTTGATAGTAGGACAGGTTGATGAATTAACTCATGAGGAGATTGTTTCACTTATAAGTTCATTAAAACCATCACTAGATTCAACATATTCATTAATTGAAAACTTACTCTCGTGGGCAAGGATTCAGCAAGACAGACTGAAACCTAACCTTGAAAGTATTTCTTTAAATATGCTCCTTAACGACATGATTTCATTAATGAATGGTCAGTCTATTAGAAAATCTATTACAATAAAAATCTCAGATAATAAGCCAGTTACTATAATGGCAGATAAAAATCAACTAGATATCGTATTTAGAAACTTGGTTTCAAATGCAATTAAATTTTCACATAAGGGTGACAAAATATATATCATTGTAGATATTAATAACAATCTTGCTGAGGTTAAAATAATTGATTCAGGTGTAGGAATGAATCAAAAGCAAATTGATAGTATTCTTTCTGGGCAAGGTAATACTGAAGTTAAAAAAGGAACAAATAATGAAAAGGGCACCGGCTTTGGATTAGTTATTGTAAATGAATTTGTTAAAAGTAACAATGGCACGCTCCATGCTTCCAGCAAGGAAGGTGAAGGTACTACATTTACTATTACTTTCCCATTGCTAAATTGATATACTTAATCAATCCTCTTAGCCCTCATAATCATACATAAAGGTTGAAAGTATTATTGTAAAACAATCAAACCAACAAGCCAATTAACCATTAAATAATTAAATTTGTAGGAAAATATATATAATATGTTCTCTTCAAAACCAGAGATTCTAAGTCAGAATTTTTATTTCAATGAAACTTCTTTTACTAACTTAATGAAGAAGAGGATATACCATGTGCTACTTATATCAAGTGTGTATGATGCTTTTATGCTTGAGGAAGATGGAAGAATAGATGAACAGATATTTCATGAATATACATCTTTAAACCTTAGATACCCGCCACAATTTATTGAAGCAACAAATAAGGATGAAGCATTTAAAATATTAAAGGAGGAGAAAATTGATCTGGTTATTTCTATGCTTAGTGCTGAGAAAATTTCCACATTTGAATTAGCCAATAATATTAAAAAAGAATATCCCGAAATTCCTATAGTTATGCTTACCCCCTTTTCAAGAGAAGGGAGTCTGAAAATACAAAAATTTAACTTAGGTTCTATTGATTACATCTTTAGTTGGCTTGGTAATGCTGATATATTACTTGCTATTATCAAGCTTATTGAAGACAAAATGAATGTTGATAATGATGTTGCAGAAGTTGGTGTTCAAACCATAATTCTTGTTGAAGACAATATCAGGTTTTACTCCAGCTATTTGCCCATAATGTATAAGATCATATTCAAACAATCAAAATCATTTATAAGCGAAGGCCTTAACGAACATCAGCGAATGCTACGTATGAGAGGAAGGCCGAAGATACTATTGGCAACAAATTATGAAGATGCCTCCTTATTTTATGAAAAATATAAGAAAAATCTTCTTGGACTAATTTCTGATATCACTTATTCAAGAAATGGCATTCTGGATAAAAATGCCGGAATAGAATTGTGTGAGCTAATTAAAAGAGATAACCCGTTTACTCCTATTTTGCTACAATCATCTGAGTATAAAAATTACATAAAAGCTAAAGAGTTAAGAGTGGGTTTTTTAGATAAAAACTCAAAATCATTAACTTTCGACTTAAGGGAATTTATTAAAGAATATTTCGCGTTTGGTGATTTTGTTTTTAAAGATCCCAATATGGGTATAGTTGTGGCAAGAGCTCATGATCTGAAAGACTTACAAGAAAAAATATTGACAGTACCCGTAGCATCTCTACGTTACCACATACAACGTAATCACTTTTCAAAATGGCTACGTGCGCGAGCATTATTTCCTCTTGCTGAGTTATTTATGTATTTTACGAGTGACGATTTTAATGACATTAATGAAATTAGGACATTCATATTCAATGCAATATCTCAATTTAGGATGTCGAAAACCAGGGGAGTAATTTCTTCATTTAACCGTGAAACTTTTGATAAATATTTTAGTATCACAAGGATTGGTCAGGGATCGATAGGAGGAAAAGCCAGAGGTTTGGCTTTCTTGAATTCATTAATTAAGCGTAATAATCTTTATAATTATTTTGATAAAGTTGACATAAATGTCCCTAAAACAGTCGTAATCGGAACTGACATCTTCGATGAGTTTATGGATAATAATAGTTTACATACCATCGCCCTATCTGATGATATCAGTGATGAAGAAATACTAGCACATTTTCTGGAAGCCAACCTGCCCGACCATGTACACGCCGATATATATAAAATTGCTAAATCAATCGATAGCCCACTTGCTATAAGATCATCCAGCTTGCTTGAGGATTCACATTACCAACCATTTGCCGGCATATATAATACATATATGATTCCATATCACGAAGGTGAGCACGATAGTATGTTTAAGATGATTGGTAAAGCAATAAAAGCTGTTTATGCATCTGCATATTATAAAGATAGCAAAGCCTATATGCAAGCCACTTCAAATGTTATAGATGAAGAAAAGATGGCAATAGTAATTCAGGAAGTTGTAGGAAGCAGATATGGCGATAGGTATTATCCAACAATTTCAGGGGTTGGTCGGTCAATTGACTATTACCCACTTGAGCCCGGTAAGGCCGAAGATGGTACTGTTAATATTGCATTAGGTTTAGGTAAATATGTTGTAGATGGAGGATTGTCGCTCAGGTTTTGCCCTAAATACCCAAAAAATGTTCTTCAAACATCTACACCTGAATTGTCATTAAAAGAGACACAAAAGTATTTCTTTGCGCTAAATATGAGTGCTCATGATTTTAATCCAAAAACCAATGATGGTTCATATTTGTTAAAACTCAGGATTAAAGATGCTGAAAAAGATGACTCAATTCGTAGCATTGCTTCAACATACATTATGCATGACAATGTTATTCGAGATGGATATAATAACAAAGGAAAAAAGGTAATTACTTTTTCAAATATATTAAAACATGATACTTTGCCATTAGCTCAAGTATTGGAAAAAATATTGAAGCTAGGTGAAGAAGAAATGGGTAATCCGGTTGAAATTGAATTTGCCGTTGATTTGAATGTGCCAAAAGGAGAAAAAGTTTTATTCAAATTATTACAAATCAGGCCAATTGCATCAAAAGATGAAAGCGTTAATATTAATGAAAGTGAGATGTCAAATAACAATTCACTAATAGTCTCTAAATCGGCTCTTGGCAATGGTATTATTGATAATATTCATGATATCATATATGTAAGACCTCAAAATTTTGATGCAGCAAAAACAAATGAACTTGTTAGCTATATCGATCAGCTAAATAAAGAGTTTCTTGATAACGATACAAACTATATTCTTGTAGGCCCGGGCAGATGGGGCTCAGCAGATCCATGGCTTGGAATACCAGTTAACTGGTCACAAATTTCTGCAGCAAGACTGATTGTTGAATCAGGCCTTGAAAATTATCGTATCGACCCAAGTCAGGGCACTCATTTTTTCCAAAACTTAACTTCTTTTAGAGTTGGCTATTTTACTGTTAATCCTTTTATTGGAGATGGAAAATATGATATTGATTACCTTGACAACCAGCCTGCTATCTTTGAAAATGAATTTATAAGGCAAGTAAGGTTCAAAAATCATTTCACCATAAAAATTGATGGTAAAAAGAATCTAGGGGTGGTTTTCAAACCGGAAAATTAGCAATCTTGAAAACCTATTAGGTATATATTTTGTCATAATCATAATCAATTATATTTACCTTAATAATAACATGTTATGAAAAACCTAACTCCTATATTATTAATAGTACTATCCTTATTGTTGGTTTCAAAACTAACGAATGCTCAATACGAAACATGGAGCGATCCGGTTTCCCTTACCGATTCAATAACGGACAATAAAAATGCAACTATTAAGCTGCTTAGATTTATTGATGAAAATTATTATGCTTTCTGGGGAAAATCAACAAATTCTAATTCAACATCAATATATTACAAAAACTTTTATAATAGTGATGAACCCCAGATCTTTCTTTCGGATGCCGGCATACATTATACAAATCCACAATTAATTGATACATGGTTTAGTAAGTACAGTAACGATTCTTTGTTTTTTATTTTTTATGAATCTGATGAAACAGAAACAAATAAAATCTACTATCAGATTTATAATCCTGATGGTTTTACTGAACCAGAAGCATTAACAGAATCTTCTGAAGAGCAAACAAATTTGATTTGTAATAATGATGGAGAAATAGTGTGGATGGAACAAAACCGAATAATGCACATACATCTAAATAAATACACTTTTGCTTTTACTGAACCTACTGTTATTGATTCAGGTAATTGCAACTATCTATCTATTAAACAAACTGATTATGGATGGTGGGGCTACGGTATTCCCATAGTGTCATGGGTAAAAGAAGTTAATGACATTTCAAACATTATGGTTCGTTGGTATGATAATACCAATGGATGGCTTCCCGCTGAATCCATTTTTACCGGATTACAATGTACTAACCTATCTTTTTGTACCGGATTTGCGACACCTGAAATATTAACATGGGATTATTTTAATGATACCAGCTGGCACATAGCTAATTATGATTTAACAGACTCTCAATTATTTATATCTGAATTTGATCTTCAATATCCTCCTTATTCTAGTTTTTACTCTGGTGATTTACCTGTTAAAAGCAATTGGATGGGTATAGGTTTCAGCAGCTTCGTCTATCAAAATAATGATTTAACAGATATTTTTACAACACCATTCTATGGTGGAGTTTATTCTCCATTAGATGCTTATCAAAATGTATCTAAATCTAATAATCAAGTAAGAAACCCACGAGTTTGTAGTGGCAAAAATATTGGCAATGATTATTATTTTATTAATATTTGGGAAGAATATGTTAATGCTCATTGGCAATTGAAATATTCTATAACCCATGAATATTTGAGCGGAGTTAAAGAGCCTGAAAATATTGAAATAAATAGCATAGAAGTAAATCCAAATCCAACTAATGATAAAACAAAGATTTCTTTTTCACTTGATCATTCTTCTCAAATTACAATATCCATTTGTAATTCATCAGGAGTAATTATCGAAACCATTAAAAAAACAAATCTTAATGCAGGAGACCATTCATATATTTGGAACAGAAACGGGTATAATCCGGGATTATATTTTGTTAACTTGCAAAGTGATTTAGGTTCCGTATCAAAAAAACTAATTCTAATTGAATAAACGTAACTATTTGAGACTTGCCTTTTTAAATTAATTTATAATTAGCATGCAACAAATTAGCAGTCAAACACGAATGAATTGGCAATACCCCAATAACATCACCGGGTTTAAAACTATTCAAATATTTTTCAGGCATTTTTACAATACCATGTTCCTGTGATAATGAAGATACATATGCTCCCGGAATAGGTTCACTCCAACCTTCTGCCGTATAGTTCACCACGTATCCAAATAACTTGAAATCATTGTCAGCAGCTATAAATTCTTTTGATAAATGTATTGCCCCTCCATAAATTACAAGCTCGTTCCTTTGCTCATGAACTGCAACTACCGGGCATGCAACTGCAACCGCAATGTCCTCCATTTTGCAGGAACCAATATGATATTGCATAACATCATAATATACAAAATTGCCGGGTCGTATTTCATCAAACCCATCACAACCATTAGCCATACTACATGAAGGTGTATCACCATACGAAACAATAATTTTAGGATACTGGGTTATATACTTTTGCTTTAATTTGTTTAATATAGTTTTTGACTCTTTTAAAATGGATAGAATCTCAACTTTACTATTGGCATTATACGTATGACCCGCATGTGATAGAAATCCCTTGAAATTTAACTTATTATCAGTACTCATTAGCTTTATAATACTGTCAATTTCATTATCATCAGGCAATAACCCTGTACGATGATACCCCGTATCAATCTTCAAAAACACACCCAATGTTTGAGTAATTATTTTACTCAATGTTAATACTGAATATTGAGACTCTACTAATATATTCAAATTGATTTTCCTAGCAAGTTCATTAATTTCATCCGCTTCTAAGATATTAACGGGGAAGGCAATTGTGATATCATCCCACCCATGATTTGCAAAATATAAAGCCATTGAAACTGATGAAACTGTAATTCTTTTTACTCCTTTTTGTTTAAATAGTTCACCAATTTCAGTAGATTGATGTGTTTTAAAATGAGGCCGGAAAATAACATTAGCACTCTCGGCTTTGCCTAGCATTCTGGTTATATTCCTATTAACCTTTTGCTTATCTATAATTAGGGTGGGTACTTTTATTTCCATGGATTATTTTACAATTATCACTTTTGTATTCATTATTCCATAAGATGTCCTTATTGTTAGTAGATAGATGCCCGTTCTAATATTAGTAGTTGCCATAGTAAGAGGTTGTGGTTTAGATATTTCAATTTCATCTTTAAGCACAACATTTCCTTGAATATCTGTTAATATTAATACAGTCATACCTGTATATCCTTGAGGTACATTAATATTTATAATATTTGTAGCAGGGTTAGGCCAAACATCGATATACTGTGAATTAATATTTAAATTTGAATGAATAGTAGTTATAATACTATCAGGGCAAACAGTAATAACTCCACCTTGTACATATCTGTTTTTTGCAGGAATTGTTCCAATATCCAACTGGTTTGGAATACCTACTGATGGCCATTCTATATTATCATCCCAAAAATAAGGTGGCTCTGATAAATAATAACTAGAGTCTGTCAGATCATCTGTCCCAGAAGGAAGAATGGTGCCTTTAATATTATTACCATACTCAAATTGGTTTTCGCCGGTAAGAACAAATAACCCATGTAAGAAGTTTGTATTTGTAACTTCATTTCCTACAAAATTTTGAGTATTTGTTTCAAGTAAATCGCTGGTTGTCATTATTATTCCATATAATTCAGCACGATTTCTAAACAAAGTATTGTATGGACCTGAAGGTCCCCAATAATGATCTATTACAATATTTTGAACTATATTTCCTTCAAATAGATTTGAATATGCATAATGACCGTGAAACGAAATATCGCCCGATGCATCTGGTATTTGCTCAGTTCTGTGTGGCTCAATAGAGTAATTATAAGAAAAAACATTTCCATTCGATCCTGTTTTTATCATCATAGCATGACGTAAATATCTGAAAACATTGTTTGTAATTAAACATTCGCTACTATGCTGGCTTAATGCAACTCCATATCCACGCATACCAATACCATCATATGTAAATGCATGATGAAAATAACACCCATCAATAAGGATGTTGATACTCTTATTAATTGACACATGGGCTCCAACACTTGAATCGCTTTCAACACCTCTAACAAAACAGTTCGCTGCCATGTTAGTATATATATTTGCTCCTCCTCCCTCTTCGGGTTCATCAATTCGTTTAATTTTAATGCATTGTATTCCTGTATTTGATATTGGAATTATTGGCCTGACTTCCGGATTAAGTTCAGCAGAGTAGTCAATCCTGAGGTCACTTTCTAACAAAAGCTTTTCGTCTTCAATTGCAACAACTTTTGTAATCTGTCCTACCGAATAATCAGCCCACGATATTGGCACAACATCCCAATCACCGTTTTCCTGTCTTATTTCGATGTAATCCCCTGCATTAAAAGAACTTACATCGGATACAGTTATCAAATTATCTCCTTTATTTAAGCCATCAGTTATTGCTATATACCCGGCTGTTTGTGACTTGGAAATGGTAATGCAGTTATCGGTAGTTTCACCCAAATTAAAAATTAGTGTTGATAAGCCGGAACCTGCTCCTTTTAAAATACAACTATCGGGAAGGATTATTGGGTCCTCAATAAGATATTCTCCCGGTGGAAAATACACATAGCCCAGATGGTTTCCCAATGACAATATAGCATTTACAACAGCAGGTTGATCGTTAGTAATTCCATCACCTGTTGCTCCATAATTCATTACATTAACTTGAATATCTGGCTGTTGAATATTTATGTTCTGGATGACTGACTCCCAATCAACTCGTCTTTCATCCGGAACAATCTGCCCGATTAGTCTGATAAACAAGAAACATAAAGTCGTTATCAATAACAATCTTTTCATTTTTCCGTTGATTTTAAAGCATAAAAGTAACATTTATTTACCTTTGAGTCAAATTGATAAAATTATGAGATACGGATATTACGCATTATTTTTATTGTTTGTACTGGCACAATCTTCATGTCAACTTGATGATAACATGATTATTACTGAGAAGATACAGTATGACGTTAATATAAAGAGTCCCGATCCGGAATACGACTGGTGGATACAAAATTTGGTAGGGCCTCAAAGAGAAAAATTGGTTGAAATAATAATAGAAGGTGCAAAAGCTGGAAAGTGGCAAGCCTATGATTATTTTAGCGACCCAATTAACCCACAAGAAGTTAGAAGTATATTTTCTGATACTATGGTTGTAACAATGATGGATAACGAACCTCCATATGAAATGTTTGATACATTGATAATCTATAATATTCTACCTGAAGATATTTTAAGGTTAAGATTTTTAGAAGAATGGAGTCTGAATCCTGACAATCTAAATTTTAGTAAAAAGATTATTGGCATAGCTCCTGTTGCAAGCCGATTAGATTTCAATGGAATTGAAAGATGGCAACCACTATTCTGGATTTATACTGATGAAAAATTTATTAAAGAATTAAAAACAAACTAACTATAACTATGAAAATAATATCACTTATAGATGTGCCAAAAAACAAAGTTGAAATGACCGGAGCAATTGGTGCATCAAAACAAATTCCATTATCGAAAATTGATGGAGCCCCTGTATATTCTTATCGGGTTTTCACACTTGAACCAGGAGGAAATACACCTTATCATGAACACAATTATGAGCATATGAATTATGTAATTGAAGGCGAGGGTTATCTTGTTAACGAAAAAGGAGATAAACTAAGTGTTAATAAAGGTGATTTTGCATTGGTACTGCCAAATGAAAAGCACCAATACCTAAACAAGTCCATGGAAAACCAATTTGTAATGATATGTGGTGTACCAAATGAATTTGAATAGTCTATTGTACTGATTTTTCAGGAAAACGTCTACTCAAAAGAACTTCCTGCCCTTCAATCTGGAAACTAGTAAGCTCACCTTCTGTGTTATAGGTTCTAACCCTATCAGTTTCACTGCCTGTTATGGTATTAAAAACTAGCAAGCTTTTATCGAGCACCTTAATATATGTTGGGTCGGATGATTTTTCTTTATTAGATCTTTTAAACCTAATAATTTTATTTATCCTTTCTTTTTGATTATTAAAAATTTTCGCAATTAAACCTCTATGTTGTTTTTTGCTTATTGGTTCGTTACTTACAATCAGTTCTTCATTTACAGTATTTGATAATATAATTTTAATTTCTTTTTGATTAGCAAGCCTTGCAAAATCATAGCAATTTACCAGTTGTTCACTATTAGTTTTACTTAATAGCGGAGATATATTAATATCTTTCTGACTTCTAATTGCAGATATTTTGTCCTCTGTCCTAATTTCTAATAATTCTCTTTCTTTCAAGTTAATTTTGGCAATCAGCCTTATCGACAAACCGGAATTAATTTCCTTAGGAATTATTTTAGATAAACCATAAAGCTCATGTTGCAATGCATGAGATTGCTGATTGAAAAGAAACCAATATGCTGCAAATAAAATGAGTACCGCTGCAGCCGTAGAAATCCAAATTGGTACAATATTGTTTTTATGTCGCAATAAACTTTTATCAGCAAAAACTATATCAGTATTTGGTGCTATTTTTAGTTTATCAAAAAGCTTAAATTCAGAAACTAAACCTTGATTCTTATCAAGAAAATATTGCAAATCAATCTTTTCTGATTCTGACAAATCTCCTTCGTAAAAAGCAATAAAATATTCTTCATAGTTAAGTTCACTTATCTTATTAGTTGAAAAAAAGGGTTCTTTTTTTAGTTTACTTTTTTGGGTAAACTCTTTTATTTCAGGTATTAGAGCAATCATGTCCAATCCGGCAACCTCCTCCTTTATATCAGGGTTTTCTTCTAAAAATGCAATAAAATTGGCTGTATCGATAGCACTAAGTGTACCATCAAGATAGTCGATTACATAACTTTCGTAATTCGATTTGTTTATGTCAATATTATTATTCATTTTCAGATAACAAGTTCAGGGCTAACAATAAATTTCTTTAAGAACACACGTGCTCTATATATATAGACCTTGACTTGTGATTCGCTAAGATTAGTTATTTTTCCAATTTCTTCATAAGAATATCCCTCATAATCTCGTAATAGTATTACTGAACGTTGTATTTCAGGAAGTTTTTCTACAGCTAAATTAAGAATCTCTTTAAGTTCACTATAACCTGTATTTGACTCATCATGAACATCTTTCATTCCTTCAATTGATACATTTCGGCTATTTTTTCGAATATAATCAATCATGGTGTGATAAGCTGTTGTAAATAAATATGATTTCCCTTTCAAAGGATTAACATCTTTACGCTTAATCCACAATTTCATATATGATTCCTGAACTATATCATGAGCAGCATCAGTTTCCTTAACGCTTTTCAGAATAAATCTAAAAACGCCATCACTATGGTCATCAACACAACTATTGTACTCACTTACTGTCATTTACACATGTAGTTATCTCTCATACAATTATCAGACGGGCTAAGGTAGTGATTTGTTACAACTAGAGAAAAAAAGAAGTCTTAAAAAACAGGAATAATTCAACGCATAAACGAGCAAACTATTTTCGGTAAATATGTACAACTTTTTTTGTTTCAAAAAATTCATCTGTAAAGTAATTAGAGATATTATAGACCTTCTTTTTGAACCTGCGAATTTCATTTAATTCTTTTTGAACATCTCCACCTTTCAAATATAGTATACCATTGGGAATTTTATTAAACGATTTGTTATGAAACTTATAAGATGTCCATTTTAAAAAATCGGGTAGAGATGTAACTGCTCTGCTGATGATAAAATCAAATGTTCTGCTAACCTGTTCCATTCTTAGTTTTTCGGCTTCAACATTTTTAAGCTCAAGACTTTGCACAACTTCGTTTACCACTTTAATTTTTTTTCCAATTGAATCGACAAGATAAAATTTAGCATCCGGAAACATAATTGCAAGCGGAATGCCCGGAAAACCACCACCAGTGCCCGCATCCATTATTTCGGTAAACCCTTTAAATTCTATTACTTTAGCAATTGAAAGCGAATGTAACACATGGTGTAAATAAAAGTTATCCATATCCTTTCGGGAAATTACATTTATTTGCTGATTCCAATAAATATAAAGCTCACCCAACTGCTCAAATTGCTGCTTTTGTGTATCGGTTAATTCAGGAAAGTATTTGAAGATTAGTTCGTGGTTCATATTGAGATTGAGAATTTTTAGCAAAAGTAAGAAAATTGATACTAACAAGTACAATATGGTATTAGCCACTACAAGCAGATGCTATACCATTGTTAATAACAATGTTTTGTGTAAAATTACGTTTGGTCTATTGAAATAATCTTTGTTATTCAGGTACTTTTGTTTCTATTAATAAAATTGCAATTTTGGGCAACCGAATCAAAAAAAATACAAATCTTTGCTTATTAGCTATTATGCTAATTTCCGGTTCCTACCTTGTGGCTCAAAAAAGAATATCAACCAAAGAATATATCAATACATACAAAGATATTGCAATTAAGAAACAAAAAGAGTACAAAATACCTGCATCAATAACACTTGCACAAGGTATTCTTGAATCAGGAAGCGGAAACAGCAAACTTGCTAAAAAAGCTAATAACCACTTTGGGATTAAATGCCACAATGGGTGGAAAGGCAAGAAATATTATATGGACGATGATGAAAAGCATGAGTGTTTTCGGAAATACAAAAAAGCTGAAGATTCCTACCGCGATCATTCGAAGTTCTTAACGCAAAGAGGCAGATATTCATTTCTATTTGATTATAAAACTACCGATTATAAGAAGTGGGCTTACGGATTAAAAAAAGCAGGCTATGCTACGAACCCAAAATATCCTCAATTACTAATTAAGATTATTGAGAAATACAATCTTAACAAATATGACAAAAATTACAAAAGCAAGAAAAGCACACCAAAAGAGGTAAAATTTGACAAGTTTGCCACTATTTCAATTGCTGATTTTAAGCAAGTTGACAGTTGGTCGTCGGGCAGGAAAATATTCAAGAATAATGGTAAAAAACTAATTATTATTGAAACAGGAGATACTTACTACGGGCTTGCCGATGAGTTTGAAATATACAGTTGGCAATTCAAGAGTAATAATGACTTAAAAAAAGATCATGTATTACAAATCGGAGAAATTATATATCTTGAAAAGAAAAAACGTAAAGCTGATAAGAAATATAAAGCTCACATTGTTAAAGCTGGTGAGACAATTCATAGTATATCACAGTTATATGGAATAAAACTGAAACGACTTTACAAAATGAATAATCTTCCAAAAGGTGTTCAAGCTGAAGTTGGTACAAAATTAAAATTGAGATAAGTTATCATTTTTAACTCAGGACTTCAATGCTTCAAGCTGATCTTCAATAACCTTTTTACGCGCTTCAGCATCAGCCTGCTTTTGGCGTTCTTTTTCTACAACTGCAGAAGGTGCATTATTAACAAACCTTTCGTTTGAAAGTTTCTTTACAACAGAAATTAAAAATCCATTTGTATACTTAAGCTCTTCTTCAAGTTTAGCAACTTCAGCCTCAACATCAATATTCGAATCAATTGGAATATAAAATTCCTGAGCTCCAACAGTAAATATTATCGATCCATCAGGCTTTTCATTTACTATCTCTATTTTGTTTGCATTACCCAGTTTTGCAATAACAGGATAGAATATACATTTTGATTGTGCTCCTGACTTAACCAGTATATCTATGCTCTCTTTCAGTGGAATATTCTTCTCTTTACGAACATTTCTAATACCCACAATAATACTTTCAGCCCTGCTAAAAGCCTCAATCATACTGCTGTCGAAATTAGTTACGACAGGAACTTCAGATATTATTATGTCATCACCTTCAATTCTGTCTTTTAATAAATGCCATACTTCTTCAGTAATAAAAGGCATAAACGGATGAAGGATTTTCATGAGATTTTCAAAAAATCCTATAGTGGTTTCCAAAGTATCTGCATCAATTGGTTGCTGATAAGCAGGTTTTATTATCTCAAGATACCAACTGCAGTAATCATCCCAAATTAGCTTATAAACTGACATTAAAGCATCAGAAATTCTATATTTTGAAAAGTGATCTTCAATTTCGGCCAACGTCCTGTTGAACTTTGCATCAAACCACTTAATTCCGAGTTTATTATTTTCAGATTGCTCAAGATTTTCATCAACTTTCCAACCCTTAATCAACCGAAGTGCATTCCAAATTTTATTACTAAAATTCCTTCCTTGCTCACATAAAACTGCATCAAATGGGAGATCGTTTCCTGCAGGTGCTGTTAACAGCATTCCTATTCGAACACCATCAGCACCATATTGTTTTATAAGATCAAGAGGATCGGGTGAATTGCCAAGGGTCTTCGACATTTTACGACCCATTTTATCACGCACTATGCCCGTAAAATAAACATTCTTAAAAGGAATATCATTCCTGTATTCTTGTCCTGCCATTATCATTCGGGCAACCCAAAAGAAAATAATATCAGGAGCAGTAACCAAATCATTGGTTGGGTAATAGTATTCTATTTCCTTGTTATCCGGATTTCTTATTCCATCAAAAACAGAAATTGGCCACAGCCATGATGAGAACCATGTGTCAAACACATCTTCATCCTGCTTCAGGTCACTTAATGTAAGCTCTGTAGAATTAGTCAATTCTATAGCCTTTTTCAAAGCTTCATCTACGGTTTTAGCAACCACAAATTGGCCATCCGGCAAATGAAAAACCGGAATCCGCTGTCCCCACCACAATTGCCTTGATATATTCCAGTCGCGTAAATTTTCCATCCAGTGGCGATAGATGTTTTTGAACATTGGAGGATGAAATTTAATATTTCCATTCTCAACAACATCAAGGGCAGCTTTACCAAATTCGCCCATTCTTAAGAACCACTGCAACGAAAGTTTTGGTTCAATTACAACATCTGTACGTTCCGAAAAGCCTACTTTGTTTATGTAGTTTTCTGCTTTTTCAAGATTACCGGCTTTTTCAAGATCCACTAATATTTCATCACGAACAGCAAAACGATCTTTACCCAAATAGAGTTCAGCACTTTTACTCATTGTACCGTCATCATTGAAGATATCAATTGTTTTAAGCTTATGCTTAATTCCAATTTCATAATCGTGTATATCATGAGCAGGTGTAATTTTTAATGCACCAGTACCAAATTCACGATCAACATATTCATCAGTAATGATAGGTATAGCACGATTAACAAGAGGCACTATTACATTCTTACCATGGAAACCAACAAACCTATGGTCTTCGGGATGAACACAAACGGCAGTATCGCCAAGAATAGTTTCAGGACGTGTTGTTGCAATTGTAATAAAGCTATCTTCACCTTCAACTTTATATTTAATATAGTATAGTTTTGATTTGAGTTCTTTATGGATTACTTCTTCATCGCTTACTGCTGTTTTTGCTGACGGATCCCAATTCACCATACGCACACCTCTGTATACCAAGCCTTTGTTATACAAATCGATAAACACATCAATAACGGATTCATACAATGATTCACTCATTGTAAAAGCAGTTCTTTCCCAATCACACGACGCACCAAGCTTTTTTAATTGCTCAAGAATAATTCCGCCATGTTTGTGAGTCCATTCCCATGCATGTTCAATAAACATATCGCGCCCAATATCATCCTTATTAATACCCTCAGTACTAAGTTTATTAACAACTTTAGCTTCAGTGGCAATTGATGCATGGTCGGTACCGGGTACCCAACATGCATTTTTTCCCTGCATCCTGGCTCTACGAATAAGTACATCCTGCAAAGTATTATTAAGCATATGACCCATATGTAATACCCCTGTAACATTTGGTGGTGGTATCACTATAGTAAAAGGCTCCCTATCATCGGGTTCAGAGTGGAAATATTTCTTTTCCATCCAATGACTATACCACTTATCCTCAGTTAAAGCCGGGTTATATTTGCTAGGCATTTCCATACATTACATTTTAAATTTGAAGTGGCAAAAGTAATGGTTTCAAGTTTTAGGTTTCAAGTTTCAGATAAAAATTTCAGGTTTAATTAGGAGGCTACAGTAATATATTACCATTAGTTGCCCAAAAACCTATTCCATGCTGATATTTAGAGCAAAATCCTGATAAACTAAATATTATAAGACAGAGGAATTATTTACTCCTTCTTTTTTTACGTTTTTCCTGTCTTTCTTTCTTTTTAATCTCTCTTTTATCAAGACCTTTCGCCGTGTAGATATCTTTCTGCACTTTATTATCCATTGTAGGAATGAGAGTGGCTGTAATACCACTCTGTAATGTTTTCCAGATAAAATTACCTAAACCTTTGTACATAACCCTGTTAAAATACATAGGCTCAGTACGCTTTTCTTTATTTGGTGTTGGGTTATTTTTAATCATTGCTGTATTTGCTACCCAGGATAAAAATTTATTCGTTTGTTCAGGGTCTTTTCTTACCACAACTCCATCCAGATCGTGATAAAGCATTGTCATCTCACCTATTGAATAGGTTGTATTTGCATTTGCATTAAACTGTAAACCATCAATATAACCAGCGTTAAACTTTAATCCAATGGCTGGCAGCAGAATTTGATTAAATAATTTCATATCACCATTACCCATCCATCCATTAAACGAAAAAGTATCGACAACGCTATTCAATGGCATATATATATTTACTCCCATTGGTATACTTTTTTGTAGATCAGCTAGCATTTTAATTGTCATAACTGATCTTTTTGCTATACTATCAACTATTGATGTAATATTACTTACAGTTGCATTTAAATTATTAAGATTAACAACCATAGGTACATCCATCTTCTTGTGTAACTCAGAATAAGTCAATTCGCTATTTTTGATATTAATACTATCAATGTACAGATTTTGTTTAAGAAGCTTCAATGATTGAACTGGTAACTTGGGACGCTTTATGGTATCAAAGGGATAATGCTTATCCTTATAGATGCTAAGATTCATCCCATCAACTACAATATTAGATAAAATAATACCTGAACCACTAATAATATTAGAGGGATACAATGAATGTATTTCGGTGTTTTTTATTTCACAATTAAATATTTCATATTGATACTTACTCATTTTCACCATTCTGTCCATGCTATACCTTGGCTTAACTTTTAAGTTCTTAAAAACAAGTAATGCGTGCTTCATATTAAAACTCATTTGTTCAAACGTCAGCAAATACTTATCTCCCGGCAAACGGAATTGTTCGGCAGACATGTTTACATCAGCATCAGAGATTTTTAATCTAAAACTTGTTGAATCAAATTCATTTTTAGTAAGAGTAATATTATCCAGAGAAATATCAAGATTTTTTGCAAAAAAGATAGTGTCATTATTTGAAACATCTATTACATTAACCATGAAATTGCTAAAAATAAACTCATCAATATCAACACCATTCAACCCTGGTATTACAATACTATCAACATCAAATTTGTGATTGCTCTTTTCTTTTGGCTTCGAAGCTTTTTTATGTTTTGAAGTTAAAATTTCAATTTCAGCATGTTTAATTATGAATTTTTTTATGTTTAGCTGCTTACTTGAAATTAAACTAAAAACCCCAATATTTCTTATTCGCAAATTAGGTATTTTAAGGTTCAATGCAAAATCCTGCTTTGATTGCTTTTGCTTAAGTTGCTGGATAGTAACGGAATCAGGCGTGATATTAACATCTTTTAATATCAATGTCATTGTAAACAGGTTTATTTTTACATTACCAATATCAATAATATACTGGCTATTTTCCTTTTTTGAAATAGCATCTTCAATTTTGTTTTCGATAATATTTCCCAGTATAATTTGTATAATCAATATTATTACAATGATTGATGCTAATACAATAGAAATAATAATAAGTGGTTTTTTGTGACTTTTAGATAACAGCATGACTCTTAATGTTTATTTTGTAAATATAATTAAATATTATGATCTAAATATTCAAGGATTACACACAAGCTAAAAGAACGACTGATCATGGAATGAACCCGAAAAAAAACAAACCGAAAAACCCACCGCGCAAATAGCACATTTGGTTTTATCTAAAATTTGAAACAAAAGTTAATACAATGTTGAAAACCAAAAGAGTTATTTCTTCCTACACACATCACAAATTGATACCTTTACTTTTTATTTAAGATAAAAAACGATTATTAAAATGGCATTAAGCTGGAATGAAATAAAAGATAGAGCATTAAAATTCTCGAATGAGTGGGCAAGCGAAACTAGAGAACGTGCTGAAAAAGATAGTTTTTGGAATGACTTTTTTGAAGTTTTTGGAATATCTCGCAGACGAGTTGCAACATTTGAAGAACCTGTAAAGAAACTTGGTGATAAGCAAGGATTTATTGACTTGTTTTGGAAAGGAACTTTACTTGTTGAACATAAATCAAAAGGAAAAAATCTTGACAAAGCATTTGAGCAAGCAACTGATTATTTCCCAGGATTAAAAGAACACGAATTACCAAAATATATTCTTGTTTCAGACTTTGAAAGAATTAAACTTTTCGACCTTGACGAAAGAACCGAACACGAATTTCATATTTCAGAATTTTATAAAAATGTTAAACTTTTTGGATTTATTGCTGGTTACCAAAAAAGAACTTTTAAAGAGGAAGATCCTGTAAATATAAAAGCGGCTGAATTAATGGGAAAACTTCACGACCAATTAAAAG
>CAYWRM010000014.1:0-96020 GCA_964460905.1 uncultured Lentimicrobiaceae bacterium | reverse complement strand
CCAAAAGTAACAGATAAATGATACCATTGATTTTCAACTAAACCATCTCCATCATTGTCTCTGTCGCTGTAAATATATTCACCTGGATTTTCAGGGTCTTCAACTTTTGTTGTGAAGAATACTCTATTAACGGTTTGAAGATTAACTTTATAACAGCCCCAGCGGTTCATTGAAATCATATAATCATTATTTTCCAATTCTTCCATATAAACCCACCATGAAAGAGACATTGAAGCAGGATTTAAAGCTGTTGTATAGGGAACCTCAATATTTGCCCCTTGGTTTAAATAATAAGCCCTGTCTTCGTTGCCAAATCTATCAGTAGTAAGAACCGGTGTTCCTGCACCCCAAAATTCATGACCTACTTTAGCAGTTCCATCGTTTCCGTTTCCGGTAAAGTCAGTAGCATCGCCATCAAACAACCATTGAGCAACAAGGCCGTCAGTTGAAACATTTTGAATATACTTCCCTTCAAATACTGTTTTAGCAGCGTTTAAGTTAGCTTTTGCTGCATCAATAACACTTTGAATTGCCCCTTCGGTATTAGCGACTGCTTTTGCTGCTTCAATTGCAGTTTGAAATACTGCTTTTGAACCCACTTCGTAAAAACCTACTGATGTGCCTTCAGTAGCGGCACCGTGTAGAGTTTCGCATTCAGTAATTAATGCGTTCAGTTCTGTTTTGCTGCCAGCTGGCTCAACAGGATCATCCTCTTTACAGCCGCTTACATAAACACTTAGTACTGCAATAACTGTAAAGAGTACTAAAAAATTAATTGTTTTCTTCATGATAATAATATTAGTTAATAAATATTTAATTGATTGTACAAATACACTTTGTATTTATTTTTTTCTTTACCCCGGTATAGTCGCAAGATTACTTCCTTACTTTAATATCCAAAGTTTTGATCAATATTTCTATTTGTCTCTATTTCCGATTGTGGAATAGGGAATATTCTATGAATTTCATAAATAAAGTTATCTTTATCAATAAATGCGCTATTAGCATACTCCTTTCCGTAGCGAATAATATCAAAATAGCGCATGCTCTCAAATCCGAATTCCACACGTCTTTCATGTCGTATTGCAGCCAATAAATTAACTTTATCGGTAGTTGTTACATCTGGCAACAATCCTTCCGGAATTGTGTCGTAACCAGGTAGGTTAGTATCGAACAAATAGCTTTCGCGTGCTCGTTTTCTTACTTTGTTTAAGGGAATAAGTGCTTCTGCTGTATTTCCCATTTCGCACAAAGCTTCTGCTTTAATAAGCAACACTTCAGCAAATCGAATGACTGTGAAATTTAAATTAGCATCACCTTTTGTACTTGCTGGTATTTCAGATAATGGCTGAAGGGTTTTTTTCTGGTTGTAACCAGTTGACGACCATATAGTGTCGTAAGGTACATTATCAAACCAAAGGTGTCCTTCTCTTCCAAGAGTATAATCAAGACGTGGGTCATAAATACTGTCGATGGTCATCTCAAATTCATCAACAAAGTTTTGTGTTGGTTCATTAAAACCATAACCATTTTGTTCGCGGGGAGCCAACCACTGGTTTAGCCTGCTTCCCTGAACCGGGCTTTGTTCTGACATGTGTTGGATCTGAAATATTTGCTCGTTATTGTTATCAAAATTTACATTAAAATTATGCTGATAAACCGACATTAACGAATATCCGTAAGATGCAGTTTCTTCGGCAATTATTGCTGCATCTTCCCATTTTTCTTCAAATAAGTATGTTTTAGCCAACAATGCTTTTGCAGCTCCGGGTGTAGCTCTACCTAATTCTGTAGTTGGATATACGCTAGGATTTTGTTGGATTGCAAGAGTCATAAAATCAAATGCTGAGATAAAATCAGATTCAACAAGCTCATATACTTCATTTTGTGGCGAATTTGGTATCTGCATTTCTTCAGGTGCCAATGGTTCAAGAACAACGGGTACATTTCCATAGATATTACATAATTGATAATAAAAATATCCCCTTAGAAATGATGCTTCACCAAGAATCCTGTTTTTCAATGCCTCGTCCATATCGATATCGGGCACATGTTTTAATACCATATTGCATCGCGAAATTCCTTCATAATAAATACTCCATATCGTAATTAAGTTTCCGTTATCTTCATATATCAGGAAGTTGTCAATTAATTCAATATCAGCCTGATCTCCCGGGAAACCTCCCTTAACAGCATCATTTGAAACAACATCGGCTACAACCCACAAACGGTTATTTGAATTTGCAAAAGAAAGTGGTTCGTAACATGCATCGATAGCTAGCTTTGCATGACTCTCGGTTTTAAAAAACTCGGAAGTAGGATATAATCCTTGTGGTTGTTCATCGAGGAACTTCTTGCAAGAAGTTGTTAAGGAAAAAATTGCTATAGTGATTATTAAATATTTTTTCATCTTATTATATTTTAAAAGCTCATATTAATTCCTAATGTATATACTTTTGCTACCGGGTATGTTCCCCAATCAATACCTTTAGCCAAATCACCCTCGTCTGTAGAATTATTACTGGTTTGCATTTCCGGGTCAAGTCCCGGATATTTTGTAAATGTGAGCAGGTTTTGTGCACTTAGATAAATCCTAAGTGACTTTATCAAAGTTTTCTGATTACCAATATTATTAAATGTATAACCAATATTAACATTTTTTAAACGCAAGTATGAACCATCGAAAAGGAAACGTGTGGATGGCTTTGCGTTGTTTGTTGCTCCGGTCCATGAAACTCGTGGTTGATCATTGCTAGTGCCCGGACCAGTCCACCTGCCATCATATACTCTTTTGGTAACATTAAATGCCCGATAAAACCCTTCTATATCCTGAGCCGCCTGCCAATAAATTTCATTTCCATAAACTCCCTCGACAAAAAGTATGAAATCCCATTTTTTGTAATTCATATTTAAATTAAATCCTAATGTATAATCAGGTATCGGGCTTCCAACATGCGCGCGGTCATATGGATTGATTACACCATCAGGAAATCCATCAGGCCCACTTATATCTTTATATTTAACATCACCAGGTTCAATGGCATTACCTTGAAAAGCGTGAGTAAAAATGTCAGTTTCATCCTGAAAAATTCCTTCCATCTCGTATAAATAAAAGGAGCCAATGGGTTGACCTACTTCGGTAAGTGTTGCAGATATTCCATTGTCTATTCTACCGGCAGGAATAGGATTGTCTCTGTAAAGGTCGAGTACTTCATTTTTAATGTGAGAGAAAACAAAACCTAAGTTATATTGTAGCTTACCTATTTTGTTTTTATAAGTTACTTCCACCTCAATTCCGCTATTTTTAATTTTACCGGCATTGATATATGGAGGAGTTGCGCTGCCACTGCTAGGTGGTAAGGGGGCACGTATAAGTACATCATCGGTTATTTTATTAAAATAATCGAAAACTAAAAATAACTTGTCTTCAAATAATCCCAGATCAAAACCAGCATCTATTTGGGTTTGACTTTCCCATCGGAGATTTTCATTTCCATATATTGACAAATAATAACCTGATAAAGAGGTGTTTCCAAAAGGATAATAAGATCCAGGTGTTATAAAAGAGGCAAAGCTGTAATCTCCAATTTCCTGGTTACCCAAAATCCCCGCACTTACGCGCAACTTCAAATATGAAAGAAATTGGACATCGCTCAGGAATGCTTCTTTGTCTATTCTCCAACCTAAAGCTGCCGCAGGAAAGAATGCCCAGGGGTAATTGCTTCCAAAACGTGATGAACCATCCCTTCGTAAAACAACCTCACCGTAATATTTACCATTATAATCATATGATACACGACCAAAAAATGATAATAAAGTCCAACTGGATTGCCACCCGTCAACACGTTGGTTAGTAGTTCCATTTATAAGATATCGAAGACTTGGTATTTGATCAGGAAAATTTTGTGCTGACCCGGATTGTCCAACCAAAATACTTTGAATTGCTTCAACTCCTGCTAACACATTCAAATTGTGTTTTTCATTGAAAATTCTATCGTAAGTTAATGTGTTTTTCCATGTTTGTTCCGACCCTGTAGTTGACACCTGCTCCAGTGTGTTCGGATTATTTATCCTACCCTGATAGCCCCAGTTTTCATTAAATCTTTTGCTGCCAACATTTAGATAATCAATTCCATAATCAGTTCTAAAAGTCAGGTGATCGGTAATTTTCCAGTTAAGAAAAATATTTGCCAACAACCTGTGTTCTTTAATTTTCCAGTCATATTTCTCAGCAAAGCCAACAGGATTGTACCCATCTCCCAGATATTGGGCTGCATCAGGATAATAATCAATATAATCACCACGGCTATCATAAACAGGGTATAATGGTGTGCGGAAAAATGCATAACGCACAACACTACCACCATTTCCGCCATAACCATCACCAGAACTTCCAACCTGATCTGTTGTAGCACTCGACAAACCAATGTTTGTACCTATATTAACTTTTTTTGATAATTCGCTATTAATGCTTGACCTAAATGAATATCTGTCGTATCCTGAGTTAAGTATTATGCCATCCTGATAAAAGTAGTTACCGGAAACAATATAATTGATTTTCTTACTACCACCGCTTACACTTATATCCGTAGATGTAATAATAGCAGGTCGGAATATTTCATTCCACCAATTCGTATTCGCCGATGTATCAGCCATTCCGTTTGGAATAAGCGACCGTAAATCATGTGTGGCAGCTTCATTATCATTTGTGGCAGCTTCATTATATAATTCTATATATTGATTTTTATCACACATCTCTGTTAAGTTACCTGCTACTTGTAAACCAGTGTAAGTATTAAAATTAATATTCATACTACCCTCTTTTCCCTTCTTTGTAGTAATTATTATAACACCGTTTGATGCTCTTGAACCAAAAATTGAAGATGCTGCAGCATCTTTCAAAATTGAAATGGATTCAATATCAGCAGGGGATACAGTATTTGCATCTTTAGTTGGCACTCCATCGATTACAAACAAAGGAGAATTATTATTAATTGTTCCAGTACCTCTTATTCGAATTGACGTTCCGGAACCGGGAGCACCTGAATTTTGTGTAACACTCACACCAGTTGCCTTTCCTTGTAAGGCTTCAGATACATTTGAAACCGGCAATGCGGATATCTCTTTTGAATTAACTACAGAAACTGCACCAATTATATCAGTTTGCTTTTTTATACCATAACCAATTGCAACTACTTCATCCAAAGCAAATGCGGCCATTCTCATAATTACATTTATTTCAGTTCGCCCATTGATGGGTTGAGTAATTTTTTCAAAACCAATGTAAGAAAAAACAAGTGTATCGTATGAGCTGTTGACTTCCAACTCATAATCGCCATCTATACCACTAACCGTCCCAATTGTTGTTCCTTTTATTACAATAGTAACACCAATTAATGATTCACCTGTTCCATCAGTAATTAGCCCCTTCACTTTTGTTTCTTCTTCTTGTGCTACAACATCTGTTATTGGCATTATCACAATTTGGTTTTTTACAATTTTGAAACTTAAACCTAAACTTTCCAGTGCTTGTTCCAGTAGCTTTACAGTATTAGTTTGGTTCTGATCAATGATTATTTTTTTATTTACATCAACCTTATCATTTTGATAGAAAATTTTGTATTCACCCTGATTTTCAATATACTGAAACAGTTCTTGAAGCGTTTTAATATCGTTGGTCTTATCACCTTGAGCAACAGAAATTCCTGATAAGAAAACAAAATAAAAGGTAAAAACTAATAGTAGTAAATACCGGCAAGGTAATTTTACTAATGGATAAATATTATTCATAATCAATCATTTATTTAAATCACAATTTATTTTACGACACATCACCTTTAAACTGTAAAAGATGGTGGATTACAATTTAGTTCACAGTATATTTATTTTTGTTCTTTTATATGCATATTACCAGTTAATGTTAATATATAACAATCGTATCTGATAAAATTTTATAATTAAACGCTGTTGGAAGCATTATTACTTCCAATATGGTATTAATATTGTTATCGATAGTAAAAGTACCTGTGAATCTGTAATCACCAAGTTGCTCATTTTGTAAACTAAATATCACATTATGCGAACGTTCCAGTTTTCGTATTATGTCAATAAACCGTTGATTTCTGAAAACAATTTTTCCGTCTTTCCATGATGAATAAGATTCAATATCCGGAGTTTCTTCGATTTTTGATTTATTGGTATTCCTATTATATAAGTATGTTTGATTTTCTTGCAGTTCTACTTCATTTTCAGTATTATGTGAAACAGAAATTTTACCTCGCTCAAGAGAAGCACTAAAAATATTTTCATCAGGGTAGGCAGAAACATTAAATGCTGTTCCTAAAACTGTAATATCCTTGTCCTTCGTGTGAACTATAAAAGGCTTTTCTGCATTATATTTAACATCAAAAAAAGCTTCTCCCTCAAGAAAAATCTCTCGCTGCTCTTCACCAAAACAGTTTTTGTATTTTAATTTAGAATCTGAGTTAATGAAAACTAAGGTGCCATCAGGAAGTAATTTGCTCTTAATTTCAGCCTTTGGTACATCAATCTCGCTATAAGTTATTTCTTTATCACATTTAGGAGTTGAATTCAGAAAATAGATTGTACATACGAAAAACAGAATCAAAATAGCAGCCGCTGTATATTGCCATATACTCTTTTTGAAAATCGAATTCTTAACTACCGGGCTGTTAACTTCGCTTAAATTAAGTTTGTTACTCAATTTAAACCATTCCTTCGATATAAACTCATCTGAAAGGTTTTGCTTTTTAAATCGTAGGTTATGAATTAGCACTTTTGTTTCTAGGGCAATTTGTTTATTTTTTGGATTAAGAGAAAGTCTTTTCTCCCACATTGTTACATCAAGTCGCTTTTTGCCGGTAGCAAAATTGATGAAAGAATCATCAGAAATAAAATCATCAAATTCGTAATCTTCGTAATGCATATTTTTATCATTTATATCTACATAGAGTAATTATTTTAAGTTTTATACTCATTTATTATGATAAATTTAAAAAAAATCAGAGAAAATATCTGCTGGCTAATTACAAGGTGGTTGAATTAAGGCTTCTTCTTACGTAATTTATTGATTGTTCGTGTAAGCAAGTTTGCAACCGATTGTGGTTTGATAGATAATATACTGCTAATTTCAATATTAGAATAGTTACTATAGAATTTTAAATAAATTATTTCTCTTTGTTTTGGTGACAAACCTGATAACAATTCTTCAATTATTCTTATTTTTCCTAATTTTAATTCGTTATCAATGTAAATATCTTCCGGTGATATGTCAAAACAAAAATCACTATTTTGACAAACATCATAATCATTACTATTTAAAATATCTTTGGGGTTTACCCTTAACAGGTTATTTCGTAAGGCTACAAACAGGTATGCTTTTACATGGTTAACTTCTGAAGTCCCTTTTCTTGTTTCCCAAATGTTTGCAAATACATCCTGGATGGCATCAGAAACCCGGTTGTTGTTACCAACCAGTTTCAAACCATAGAAATACAGATCGCTATAATACTTAATAAATAATCTGTTTAATGCTACAGGATTACCATTTCTTAATATGCGCCAAAGACCCTGATCGTTCTCAAACTGAAATTTACGACTTCGTTTTTGTTTAATAGACAATTTTCGCTTCATTATGGCTAGTGATCGCAAGTATTTATTGGGTGTATTTCAATTCCCTATTCTTTCATGCAAATATATTAGATAAACTCTCAATATTGCTATCGGTAAACATTTTTTATAAAAGCAGTTGGCAATTTAACAAAAATTAACCTGCTACTTTAATCTTTTCTTAATCAATTTGTATAATTCAATTAACCTGTCTACTTTTACCTCTTTTTAATTATATTGCAACTAAAAAATAAAATTATATGAAAACAAAATTAATTTTAGTAATAGTAATGAGTTTTATGCTAATATCAGCATCAAGTCAGCAAAGTAAAATAAACTACCCTAAACCTAGCAAAGGTGACAGTGTGGATGTATATTTTGGTCACAAAATAGCCGATCCATACAGGTGGCTTGAAGATGACAACTCTGAAGAAACAGCTGAGTGGGTAGAAGCTGAAAATAAAGTTACAAACAGTTATCTTTCTGATATTCCGTTTCGAGATCAGCTTAAAGAACGATTAACCAAAATATGGAATTATCCAAAATACGGTGTTCCTTTCAATAAAGGTAATAATTACTTTTTCTTTAAAAATAATGGGGTTCAAAATCAGAGTGTATTATATATTCAGAAAAACCTTGATGATGAACCAAAAGTACTATTAGATCCCAACACGTTGTCTGCTGATGGAACTGTAGCACTTTCATCATTGGGAATTTCCAAAAATGGCAAATTTCTTGCTTACGGAATTTCACGAGGTGGTTCCGACTGGAATGAGATTTACATAATGAACATTGAAACCGGGAAAACACTAAGTGACCATATTAATTGGGTTAAGTTTTCAGGTATCAGCTGGAAAGGTGAAGGATTCTTCTATTCTTCCTATGATGAGCCAAAAGAAGGAGATGAGCTTTCAGGGCAAAATCGCTTTCATAAAGTTTATTATCACATACTCGGAACACCACAAAAACAAGATTTGCTGATTTTTGAAGACAAGGATCAACCATTGCGTAATTTTTACGCTTATTTAACTGAAGATGAGAAGTTTTTACTGATTGGAGAAACAGAAAGCACAAGTGGTAATGCACTTTATGCTGCCAAACTACATGAGCTTACCGATATTAAGTTTACGAAAATAGCAGAAGGGTTTGATTTTGATTATAATATAATTGATAACATTGGTGATAATCTGCTAATGTTAACAAATCATGAGGCACCAAATAAGAAATTGGTTCTAACAAAATATGATAATAGTGACCCTGCAAAATGGAAAGTAGTAATTCCTGAAAAAGATGATGTACTTGAGAATGCCTCCCTTGTTGGTGAATTATTATTCACTCAATATTTAAAAGATGCCAGTAGTAAAGCATATTTTTATACTGTGGATGGTACATTTGTTAGAGAATTTGAGTTACCAGCAATTGGTACGTTATCAGGTTTTAATGGTGAAAAGAATAAAAACACAGCATTTTATGGGTTTACTTCATTCACTTTCCCATCAAGTGTTTACAAGTACAATATCACTACAGGCAAATCAGAATTAATACATAAATCAGAAGTTGATTTTGAACCTGAGAATTATGTTACAAGCCAAATTTTCTACGAAAGTAAAGACGGCACCAAAGTACCCATGTTTATTGTGCATAAAAAAGGAATCAAAATGGATGGTAACAATCCAACCATACTTTACGGGTACGGTGGATTTAACATCAGCTTAACACCAAGTTTTAGTATAAGCCGATCAGCTTTTCTTGAACAGGGTGGAATTTATGTTATGGCAAACCTTAGAGGTGGAGGCGAATACGGTGAAAAATGGCATGAAGCAGGAACATTATTACAAAAGCAAAATGTATTTGACGATTTTATTTATGCTGCAAAGTATCTCATCAAAAATAATTACACTTCGTCAGATAAACTAGCAATAATTGGTGGATCAAATGGGGGATTACTAGTGGGTGCCTGTATGAATCAACAACCCCAACTGTTTAAAGTAGCAATTCCTATTGTAGGTGTAATGGATATGCTCCGCTATCACAATTTCACAATAGGATGGGCCTGGGCTGCAGATTATGGACGTAGCGATGACAATGAAGAAATGTTTAATTATCTTCTAGGTTATTCACCATTACACAATATCAAAAAAGGTGTTGACTATCCAGCAACAATGGCGATTACTGCAGATCATGATGATCGTGTAGTACCGGCTCACACATTTAAATTTATGGCAACTTTGCAAGAATATAATAGTGGAAAAAACCCTGTGTTAATACGTGTTGAAACAAAGGCAGGACATGGTGCCGGAAAACCAACCGATAAACAAATTAGTGAAGCTGCTGATATGTATAGCTTTATAATGTACAATCTTGGGATGAAACCAAAGTTTTAGATTTATATTGTTTCATGGTTTCATTAAACAATAAAACAATCGAACAGTCGAACACCCAAACTTAACAATTTATTAATATTGAAATCATAAAATTAAGAATTTGTTTTTTTAGTCTTGCAAATTAATATAAACCGATTTAATAATGGAAACTATATATCTGGTTGTTGTAATACTATTATTTTTATTAGCTGGTTCCGACCTTATTGTGGGCGTTAGTAATGATGCCGTCAACTTTTTAAATTCTGCAGTTGGTTCTAAAGTAGCATCTTTTAAAGTAATTATGTTAGTTGCTGCCATTGGAATATTGATTGGCGCTGTATTCTCAAGTGGCATGATGGAAGTAGCCAGAAAGGGAATATTTAATCCCGGTGAATTTTATTTCAGCGAGATCATGATAATTTTCATGGCGGTAATGGTTACGGATGTAATCCTACTTGATGCATATAATACATGGGGATTACCAACTTCAACTACAGTTTCTATTGTATTTGAATTATTAGGTGCAGCAGTAGGTATGGCTTCAATAAAACTATTAATGAGCGATGGGGGAATGACTATCAGTCAGTTTATAAACTCTTCTAAAGCCCTTGCAATAATTTCAGGAATACTATTATCGGTAGGTGTGGCCTTTTCAGTTGGTGCAATAATTCAGTATTTAACCAGGATTGCATTCTCATTTAATTTTGATAAACGCATTAAATACATTGGAGCTATATGGGGTGGTATAGCCTTTACTGCACTTACTTATTTCATACTTATAAAAGGTGCAAAAGGAGCCTCTTTTATGTCGGGAGATGTTAAAGATTGGATATCTCAAAATAGTTTGCAAATTATTTTTTATAGCCTTATAGGATGGACAATCCTTCTTCAGCTTCTATATATGCTATTCAGAATCAATATTTTAAAAATCATAGTATTAGTTGGAACATTTTCCCTTGCAATGGCTTTTGCCGGTAATGACTTAGTAAACTTTATTGGAGTACCAATTGCAGGTTTTAACTCATGGGAAATATTTAATGCCTCAGGTACTGGTACCCCAGATGGTATGTTAATGACAGAACTGGCAGGTAAAGTACCTACTCCTGAATTATTTTTACTTGGCGCAGGTGCTATTATGGTGCTCACCCTTTATTTGTCGAAAAAAGCAAGGTCGGTACTCAAAACATCAATCGATCTAAGCCGCCAAGGTGAAGGCGAGGAAAGATTTAAAGCTACATGGTTTTCAAAGGTACTGGTTCGCTCCTCCTTGAAAGCAACAAATAATATAAAACGCTTTTTACCAGGCTCATTTATTGATGTGATTGAAAAACAGTTTGAACCTAATAAAAAGAATAAAATAGAAAAAGATCCTCCAGCATTTGATTTAATAAGAGCTTCTGTAAACCTTACCGTTGCCAGTGTGCTTATTGCTTTTGGAACATCATTAAAACTACCTCTTTCAACAACTTACGTAACATTCATGGTAGCAATGGGAACATCTTTAGCAGATAATGCATGGGGGCGTGAAAGTGCTGTTTATCGAATATCTGGTGTAATAGCAGTTATTGGGGGATGGTTTTTAACTGCAATAAGTGCATTTACTGTAGCATTTATTATGGTTTACATATTTAATTATGGTGGGTTATACAGCATGTTTGGTATGGTAATACTTGTAGCTTATATAATATACAGATCACACATATACCACAAAAAATCAGCCATTAAAGTTGATGATGATACTCATGATGTACACAGCCTTTCAGAAGAAAACATTGCTGATAAATCAATGAGAACTATAACAAAAAATCTTAAAAAGATTGTTATAGCGTATGAAGATACAATTAATGCTTTAGAGAAAGAAGATAACAAAAAGCTAAAGCAAATAAAACGCGAATTAGACTCAATTACTGCAAAAACAAAGTATCTAAAAGATCACATCAATATTATTGTTGATAAGCTTCGAGAAGGCTCGGAAGATACAGCTTACTACTTTGTACAAGTACTGGATTTTATGCGTGAAATGTTACATTCAATTTCATTTATTACCGGACCAGTATACGAACATGTTGATAATAACCACAAACCTTTAATTACTGAGCAAATCGATGAGCTTAAAGATATCAACACTGCTTTCTCTGAATTGACTTTATTGATTACAGCGAACATTGAATCTAATGATTACAGCTCTCAGGATGATATTCAGATCTTGCTTACAAGATTCATTCAACTAATTGAATTGAACAATAAAAAACAGATTAAACGTATTAAGAATAATATTGTTGGAACAAAAAACAGTGTCCTTTTCATGAATATTATAAATGAAAGTAAACATTTGGCACTTCAGGCCGTTAATCTGTATAAATCACAACGAGATTTTGTTGATTACAAAAACAATAAGTGACTTTTAATAACATAACCATTATTAGTGGAGGGCAGTCAGGTGTAGACCGGGCTGCCCTTGATTTTGCCCTTGAAAATGGTATTCATTGTGAAGGTTGGTGTCCTCTTGGGAGATTAGCTGAAGATGGCATTATTTCAAATAAATATCCTCTAAAACAAACAGCAACTTCAAAATATGAAGAAAGAACAAGGCTGAATATAGAAGATAGTGATGGAATCCTAATACTATACAAAAACGAAATAGATGAAGGTACTCTTCTGGTACACAAAATAGCACAGGAGATTAACAAGCATGTTTTAACTATTAAACTACCTGTTGACAAATTATTTAATGAAGAATATTTAAGTGGTTGGATAACTCATAACCACATATCAAAACTAAATATTGTGGGTCCCCGAGAAAGTTCAAGTAATGGAGTTTACAAAGCAACGTATAATTTTTTGAAGAAATTATTGAGTTAAGCTCTTACAGCTGAAACAAACCTGTCTTTCCCCCTCAAATCTTTCCTCAGTTCAGGATTCACATAGCCATATATATTTAATAAAGCCAACATACTATCACCCATACTTTCGTTTATCTCAAAGAAAATTCTACCTCCTAAGGTTAAGTTATTTTTACTGAACTCTAATATAGCTTTATAATACAATAAGGGGCTGTTATCATCCACAAATAAAGCATTATGAGGCTCGTAATTAACGACGTTAAGATGCATTTTCTTTTTATCTTCCATAGTAACATATGGCGGATTGCTAACAATAATATCAAATAACACGTTTTCTGCGTTTTTACCATGTATTGGTTCATTGTTATTCAAAATATCATGTACAAGAAAATCTACTTTCTTATTATTTGCTAAACTATTTTTTTTTGCTAAACTAATTGCCGAGACAGAAATATCAGTAGCATAAACATCTGCATCATTGAGAAGACTAGCTAAACTTATAGCAATACAACCACTTCCAGTTCCAATATCAAGTACAGTTAAATTATCACCAATTTCTTTTTCAGCTATGATCTGCACCAACTCCTCTGTTTCAGGTCGTGGTATTAGTACATCAGGAGTAATATCTAGCTTTAGTTCGTGAAACTCAACAACACTGGAAATATATTGTACCGGTTTATATTTTTTTAACTCCTTAACAGCCATGTGTAGTTTTAATATCTCAGACTCAGAGAGACGAAGATCAGGGTTAAGTATTAGTTCATTACGAGTAATTTCAAAAAAATGCTCAATCAATATTGTTAACAATTGTTCAGCTTCCCTGCTATCATAATAATCAATCAGTTCCTGCAAATATTTCTTTTTCAAATTTGCCAATATGTTATTCCTTATGTTCATAATTGCAAAGTACTGAAATTCTTTATTAAGTTTGTCATTTTCTAAACATCATTTTATTACCGTTAAAAGGCAGCTTGAGAACCATCTAATTACAACTTCATGAATAATAAAGTAATAATAATCACTGGAGAGAAAGGCGAGGGCAAAACAACAAAACTACTTAACATTGTTAGGTTACTCCAAAATGAAGGTGTTCAGGTTATTGGCTTTGTTGCTATCGGCAAATGGATTAAGGGCGTACGTCATGATTATAAATTATCTGATATAAACTCTCAAGAGTCAATTATTTTATGTACTGTATTACCTGTTAAAAATTATAAAAAACATGGCAAATTCTATTTTAACCAAGCTGCTATTAATTTTGGAACTAAATTGCTAAAAACTAATTCCAGTAAAAATTTGGTGGTTGTTATTGATGAAATTGGACCTTTTGAACTTGAAAATAAAGTTTGGCATCCCTCATTAAAAGATCATCTGGAAACAACACAGAACACAGTATTGATATCAGTTAGAAAAAAATTAGTAAATAATATCATTGATAAATACAACTTAAAAAAAGTAATTGTTTTTTCCATTTCAGAGCCAAATGAAAATATTATTCATGAAATACATCTTCCAAAATGATATTTCAATCTATTACAGAGAAGGTTTATAGTATTTTGCGTAACAATTTAATGAAAAACCCAGTATACAATTTGTTGCACTAAAATAGATACTAATTAATTTGAAACACATACGAAAGAAAGATATGATTAAATCTATAAAAAAATACCGACATGTATCAATACGGACTAAGTTGCTTGTATACATATCACTAACTGCAATATTAATTTTTGCAGCTACTTTGAGTTACGTCATATCAAATACAAATAATATAGCTATTGATGATGCTCACAAGTTTGTAAATGCAACTGCACAGCAATATGCAAATACAGTTAAGGCCGAATTGGATAATGATATAGCTACTTGCAGATCACTAACAAGTGCATTTAGCGGATATAAAAATCTTGACAAACAATATCGAAATATTATTTATAATCAAATACTTAGGGATATTCTTGTTAACAACCCTCAATTTTTCTCGATATGGACAAGCTGGGAGTTGAATGCACTGGATCCAAATTTTAATGAAGAAAATGGTAGGGAGCGATATACATATTACCGAGAAGGTATTGATATAATCCATCAGGCTGAAGTACTTGAAGTTGGAGAGCTAAATCTTAGTGGGATTTACTACGATTTGAAGAATAACCCAAGAGAAGTATTAACCGATGCATACTTATATTCATATACTAATGATAATAAGAATCAAATACTTGAATCGAGTATTGCAATCCCTATAATGGATGATGGTGTGTTTGTAGGCCTTACAGGGGCTGATATTGAACTTGAAAGATTTCAAACAATAATCGATAATATCATACCATTTGAAGGTAGTTATTCTATGATGATATCAGGTAGTGGTCAAATTATTTCGCACCAAGACAGGAGCATCATAAACACATCAATATTAGATACAGACTTAAGCAATATCGAAGGCGTCAGTCTACAAAGCATGCTTGCATCAGAAAAGCCATTTTCCTTCACAAGAAAGCTTAAAGATTCACAAAAATCATTCCTGTCATTTGCACCTTTTCATCCTGGCATTTCAACCGACACATGGTATATAGTTATTGTTGTACCTTCTGAAGTAATCATGGAAAAAGCCAATAAAACGTTTGCTATTTCTGCAATCGTTGGACTACTAGGCATTATAATTATGGCAATTCTAATCTGGTTTATTGCGAATAGAATTTCAAAACCATTAATCAAAACCACAAAGATTCTTAATCAACTATCGACGGGAGATGTTGAAAATTTAGAGGTTTTGAATATTAACACTCATGATGAGTTATCGGAAATGGCCAATGCATTGAAAACTCTTACTAATTCTTTAAAAACCAACGCTGGTTTTGCAATAAATATTGGGAAAGGTAATTTATTAGAAAAATACAACCCCATAAGCAACAAAGATGTACTAGGGAATGCACTGGTTCAAATGAGAAACAGCTTAGTAGAATTAAGAACTACTAATGAAAAAAATCAATGGATGCAAACTTCCATTGTTAGAATTAGTGAATTATTGCAAGGAGAAAAATCAATGACTGAACTTGGTAATCAAGTGTTAGTTTCATTGGCAGAAATACTTGACATCCAAATTGCATCAATATTTTTTAATTACAACGAAGAGTTAGTATTAACAAGCTCATACTCATACAATATTAGAAAATCAAACGCAAACAAATTTAAATTAGGTGAAGGATTAGTAGGCCAGGCAGCTCTTGAACAGAAGATGCTAATATACACAGATGTACCTGATGATTATATATCTATAAAATCAGGTTTAGGTGAAGTAACACCAAGTGTTATTATTATTGCTCCCCTAATTTATCAGAAAAAGGTGATAGCAATTATTGAAATGGGTAGTACAAAAGAATTAACCAATATAAAACTAGAATTCATTAACCAAGTTTCGGAAAATATTGCGCTTGCGTTTAACTCAATAAATACACGAACCGAGATGAAAGTGTTACTTACAAAAACACAATCACAAGCCGAAGAATTAAGAGTACAACAGGAAGAGCTTATTAGTTCGAACAAAGAACTTGAAGAACAAACCAATGCTCTAAAAGTATCAGAAGAAGAATTACAGCAGCAACAAGAGGAATTAAGAGTAACCAATGAAGAACTTGAAGAAAAGACAAAATCTCTTGAGCAACAGCGATTAGATATTTCTAATAAAAACCTTGAGCTAGAGAATGCAGGTAAAAATCTTGAAAAAAAGGCAAAAGAGTTAGAAACTGCGAGTAAATACAAATCCGAGTTTCTTGCGAACATGTCACATGAGCTACGAACTCCCTTAAACAGCCTACTCATCCTTTCAGGTAGTTTATCAGAAAATAGAGAAAATAATTTGACAGACGAACAAGTTGAGTCAGCAGAAATAATTTATAAAAGTGGAAATGATTTACTTACAATGATTAATGATATTCTTGATCTATCGAAAATAGAGTCAGGAAAAATGGAAGTAAATATTGAGAATATTAAAGTTGAAAGCATTAGTGAAAACATTTATGGATATTTCAAACAATCTGCAAAACAAAAAAATATAGACCTTAAAATATCGATAGACAAAAATGTTCCTTCACAAATTTCCACTGATCAACAGAAAGTTGAACAGATAATTAAAAATTTCATGTCTAATGCGCTGAAATTTACAGATAAAGGAGGAATTACATTACACCTCTATATTTCAAAAGATTCAACTAACAATTCACAAAATAACATTTGTATATCAGTTATTGATACAGGCATAGGCATCCCCGAGGATAAGCAAAATGATATTTTTGAGGCATTTCAACAAGCCGACGGAAGCATCTCAAGGAGATTCGGAGGTACGGGCCTAGGACTTTCAATTTCACGCGAACTTTCCAAACTATTAGGTGGTAAAATTCAAGTTGAAAGTAAAGTTGGTGAAGGATCAACTTTCACATTTTGTATGCCGATTGTTGGAAAAATAACTGAAAATGAAACAGCTAATTCATCTATAGAAAAAGAAGAAAAAGCTGCTAACCCAGAAGAAACGTTAAAAATAACTAATCCAGAATCTACTCAAACGATGTTTGCAACCGACCACCCTAAATTTATTGAAGATGATTTTGAGGATATTAAGGATGAAGATGAAGTTATTCTTATAATTGAAGACGACCCTACATTTGCTAAAATTCTTTATAAGCAATGCCACGAGCGTGACTTTAAAAGCATTGCATCACCAACAGGCGAATATGGAATTGAATTGGCAAACAAAATAATTCCGGATGCAATTATTCTCGACATAAAACTTCCTGGAATAGATGGTTGGAGAGTATTAGATTTATTAAAAGCTAACCCAAACACACGACATATACCTGTTCATATAATGTCAGGAGAATTAGAAACCATAACAGCATCTAACAAAGGTGCAATCGGATATCTTACCAAACCCATTAAAAAAGGTGTCTTAGATACAGCTTTTAGCAAAATAGAATCGTTCATAAATAAAAAAACCGCTAACTTATTATTGGTCGAAGATGATGCCAACCTGAGGAAGTCGATTAAAATACTTATTGGCGACGATAATGTTAAAATTACAGATGCAGCAAGTGGTAAAGAAGCATTAAACTACCTTTCAAAAAACAACTACGACTGTATGATTCTCGATCTTGGCTTATCGGACATGACCGGATTTGAGCTTATAGAAAAATTAAACAAAACCAAATCTAACCAACCACCAATAATTGTTTACACCGGAAAAGATTTAACAAAGAAGGAGAATGAAACCCTTGAGAAATATGCTGAATCAATTATTATAAAAGGAGTAAAATCGGAAGAAAGATTATTAGACGAAACTGCGCTATTTATGCACAGAGTAATTGCTGACATGCCTAAAAAACAGCAAGCTCTAATTAATAAAATGCACAAGAAAGAGGATATTTTCAAAGACAAAAAAGTGCTACTTGTGGATGATGATATGAGAAATATATTTGCACTCACAAAAATTCTTAGAGAACAAAATATGATAGTATCCCGTGCCGAAAATGGCAAAGTCGCACTTAAGTTAATTAAAGAAAGTCCTAAATTTGATATCATCCTTATGGATATTATGATGCCTGAAATGGATGGATATGAAACCATGGAAGCATTAAGAAAAATTCCAGACCAGAGAAATGTTCCAATAATTGCGCTTACTGCAAAGGCAATGAAAGAAGACAGGCGAAAATGTATTGAGGCAGGGGCTAATGATTATATGGCTAAACCAATTGTTATCGAAAAACTTCTATCTTTGCTAAGGGTTTGGTTATATAAATAACTACTATGCTGGCAAAGCCAAAAATATTAATTGTTGACGACAAAAGAGAGAACCTTGTAGCTCTGGAAATTGTTCTAAAAAGATTAAACGTTGAGTTTGTAAGGGCATTATCAGGGAATGAAGCACTTTCGCAAACTTTGAAACACGAATTTGCTCTTGGAATTTTTGATGTCCAGATGCCTGAAATGGATGGCTTTGAGACTGTTGAGCTTATCCATAATGATCCAGATATTTCATATTTCCCGGTTATTTTTGTATCAGCAATTTACAAAGAGGAACAATACGTTGTTAAGGGAATTGAAACTGGTGCTGTTGATTTTATATCAAAGCCTATAATTCCTGCAATAATACAAGGTAAAGTTCGTGTGTTTTTAGATCTTTATAAGCAAAAGAAATTATTAGAGTCTTCCAATGCTGAACTTAAAATTGCCAAAGAAAAGGCAGAGAAAAAAGACTTGCTTAAATCATTGTTTCTGGCTACTATGTCGCATGAAATAAGAACTCCCATGAATGGTATTATTGGAGTTTCAGAACTTCTAAAGCAAACACCTTTAACAAATGATCAATTGGATCTTGTTAATATTATGACGATATCAGGGAACAACCTTCTATTAATAATAAACGATATTCTTGATGTATCAAAAATTGAAGCCGGCCAGATAAAACTGGAAAATATACATTTTGATTTACATAATATTGTCAATGAAATAATTTCACTCCTTACTATTAAAGCAAAAGAACAAGGCAATAAATTAATTCTGAACATTAACAAAGATGTACCTCAATATGTTGAAGGCGATCCTACACGAATCAAGCAAATACTGCTTAACCTTACAAATAATGCAGTAAAATTTACAAAAGATGGAGAAGTTAAAATTAATATTTCATACATAGAAGAGGAAAATAACAAGCATAAGATCGGGTTCAATGTTATTGATACAGGAATTGGTATACATGAAAATGAAAAAGATAAACTTTTTAAACAATTTAGTCAACTAAATCAATCTACTCAACGTGAATATGGTGGAACAGGGTTAGGACTGGCAATATCGAAGAGCCTTGTTGAAATGATGAATGGGAAAATTGGAGTGGATAGCGAACCTGGAGTTGGATCGAACTTTTGGTTTTATGTAATATTTGACAAATCGAAAGAAGCTGATACTACTGAACCTAAAAATATTAAGACAAATGGGGAACATGTTAAAGAACTTGATATTCTTTTAGTTGAAGATAACCTTATTAACCAAAAAATAGCAACTGGAATTATGAAACAACTAGGTCATAATATTGAAGTTGCCGGGAATGGGAAAATAGGCGTAGAAATGTACAAAGCAAAACACTATAATGTAGTTTTTATGGATATTCAAATGCCTGTTATGGATGGATACACAGCTACAAAAGAAATTCGGGAATGGGAACATGATGAAAACAAACCTCCTGGTCGAATTATTGCCTTAACTGCCAATGCACTTAAGGAGGATAAAGAAAAGTGTTTTAAAATAGGTATGGATGATTTTCTTTCAAAACCATTTAAAATAAATGATATTGAAAGTGCTTTAAATAGGATTTAATTCTAAACATTATTTCTTCTGTAACTATCTGAATAGATAGTATTATCTTAAACAGTTAGCCTAAAAACCCAATGTTTTATTACAATTTATCTTATTTTTGTACATGATTATTTAAAACTAAAATCTTCAAATTATGTTAGCGATAACTAAAGCTGAAAGTATTTTCATTACTTGCGCACTAACACTCCTCTTATCATTCCCAGTATTAGTAAATGCACAACATGATAGTTATATGGGAAAGGAAACTAACCTGTTTCAAAATGATTTGCTATCCAAAGCTGAATTAGCTGATTTTAGTACTTCTATTAGTGCTAAAATTTTTAAAGATGAGAAGAACACATATTTTGCAGTTAATGCAAGTAAACTCTCTTCACAATATGAAAAAATCAGATTTCTAGAGTTAAGTTTTACCAACAACATTATAGTAAGTATTGGTTACGAAGAGGATATGAAGTATTATTATTTTCTGGTAAACAATTCGTTACATAAATCAACCGAAGAAGTCAATGACATTTTTAATGGATTTACAGCTCAAGCAAATACCGAATTACAGACTATGAATGAAGAGCAAATAAGACTTTGGCTACTCCAGCATAACAAATTCCATACAAAGTAAAAGATTCTTATAAATCCTACAGACTATGAAAAAGATAGCAATCTTTGTTTTTTTGCTTTTCGTATTGACTGGTTATACTTTTGGTCAAGCTGGCACATGTGAAATCTCTGATCCATTTTGCACTACTGATATTTACACATTTCCAGCCAGTACTGGTGGCACAGCTCAAACAGGTCCCGACTATGGGTGTTTGGTAACACAGCCTAACCCTGCATGGTATCACATGAAAATTGAAATTGCCGGTAATATTGATATTGAGATGTTCTCAACTCCAGCAAAAGATATTGATTTTATTTGTTGGGGACCCTTCTCTGATCCATATGCTCCTTGTACATCATCGCTTACAAGCAACATGGAAGTTGACTGTAGTTATGCTGGTGGAACTGAACCTGAAGAATGTAATATTCCCAACGGGCAAGTTGATGAATACTATATACTCTTAATTACTAACTACTCTGATGATCCTTGTGACATAACATTTCAAAAAATAGGAGGAACAGGTGAGACTGACTGTAGTATTTTACCTCCCCCAGTTTCCAACAATGGCCCGATTTGTGTTCACGACAATCTTGAATTGTATGCTGACGATGTTACCAATGCTACTTATTCCTGGACAGGCCCTGCTAGTTTTACATCTACCCTACAAAATCCTGTTATTACTGATGTAGGGCTTGAAAATGCCGGAGTATACAGCCTTATTATCACTGTTAGTGGGTCATCAAGTGATCCTGTAGAAACAACAGCAGAAATTAATGCACTTCCATCCTCTGATTTCAGTTTTAATATTGTTTGTTTTGGAGAAACAACAATTTTTACTGATCTATCAACAATCGATCCACCCTCCTCTGTAATAACTACATGGAACTGGGATTTTGGAGATGGACAACAAGCCACAGGGCAGAATCAAACACATTTATATGCAAATGCAGGCGATTTCAATGTTACATTAACTACTTATACGGGCTCAATGCAATGTGAAAGTTCAATTACATTACCAGTTACAGTATACGAAAATCCAATCGTTAATGCAGGTGATGATATTACAATACCTTATGGAACATCAGCACAGCTTAACAGCACAATAGAAGGAGGTTCAGGAAATTATATTATCAGTTGGCAACCTTCAGAAAAACTGGTTGACAATACTATTGAGGACCCAATTACTATAAATCTTACAGAAACCACTATATTTACAATAACAGTTGAAGATGAAAATAGCAACTGTATTAGTTCTGATGAAGTAACAGTAATTATTGATGGAGACCCCATGTTATTATCAATAACTGCAGATGAAAACCCAATATGTGCAGGCGATCCAGTCGTTATCGAGGCAGTAGCTACAGAAGGAAGCGGGAATTATACTTACACATGGACTTCCGACCCGGTCGGAGCCAACTACACAACGCGTGTTATTACTGTAGCACCAAATGTAACAACTACTTACTTTGTGGTTGTAAATGATTGTTTTACTACTCTCAATGATCAGATTACAATTATAGTTTCTCCATCCCCCATAGCTGATGCCGGAAATGATATATCAATTACTGTTGGAGCAACGGCTCAACTTGATGGAAATATTAGTGGTGGATCGGGTAGTTATGACTTTATATGGCAACCTGAAGATTTACTTGAAGACCCTACAATTCTTAATCCAACAACTGTGCAACTATGGGATACAGAAGTTTTTACTTTAAATGTAACAGATATAAATTCCGGATGTGCAAATTCAGATAATATGACGGTTTTTGTTAGCGGACTTACTTTAGAAGCAACAGCTATGGCTATTCCTTTAGAAATATGCCAAGGCAATATTGTGAATTTAAACGCACATCCAACTGGCGGTTCCGGTGTTTATGAGTACTCATGGACATCAATCCCTATTGGATTTAACTCAAATATTAAAGAGCCTTCTGATTACCCTCAGGAAACTACCACATATACCGTATGTGTTTTTGACGGGCTCAACACCGTTGAAGCATCTGTGACTGTTGAAGTAAATTCAGTACCAATTGTTAATGCGGGAGATGATATTACAATTCCTAATGGATGGACAATTTCGCTTGATGGAAATATTAGTGGCGGATCGGGTGTTTACGAAATACTATGGGAGCCTGAAAATAAACTTGAAGATCCAACAATATTAGACCCTACTACTGTTCAACTTTGGGAAACTGAAATCTTTACTATTAATGCAACTGATTCTGAAGGCTGTTCAAATGCTGATGATATGACAATTATTGTTACCGGAGGTGCTTTACAAGTAACTGCCGTTGCCGATCCAATAATAATTTGTCAAGATGATATTGTTAACCTAAATGCGCTACCTATTGGTGGTTCGGGCAGCAATGAGTTCACATGGACATCTAACCCAGCTGGTTTTACTTCAAATATAAAAGAACCATCCGATTTTCCACAAGTTACAACTACATATACTGTTTCAGTATTTGATGGTCAGAATACAGTTCAATCATCTGTAACAGTAGAAGTAAAACCAAGGCCAATAGGAAATGCCGGAGATAATATGACTATTAATACCGGTACTTCAACTACAATTATAGGATCATCTGTAACCGGGGGATCTGGTGAATATGAATACTTATGGAGTCCGTCAAATTCTCTAATCGACCCTACTTCACTTCACCCTCAAACAGTAGTACTTAATGAAAATACAGAGTTTACATTTATAGTAGTTGATGTTAACGGGTGTTCAAGCGTTACTGATAATATGTTTATTTTGTTGAGTGGTGATGAGTTAAGTTTATACCCAACTTCCTCAGCAACTAACAATACAATTTGTCAAGGCGAAAATGTTGACTTATTTCCCAATGCAATAGGTGGTGGTGGTAGCTATACGTATACCTGGGCAGATGGAACAGGGTATTCTTCCCAGGAAGAATCTCCTAACATTAGCCCAATGGAAACAACTACTTATACAGTAGAAGTTAATGATTCATTTATAACAATTTCTGACTCAATAATAATAGGTGTTAATCATTCACCCATTGTGGATCTAATACCTGCCGATGCAACAATTTGGTCTATCGATACGATAAAAGCCTGCGTGAGAGATACAGTACGTTTAGATGCCGGTACAGACCCTCTTATTCCAACAGGAACAGAATATATATGGTCAACAGCAGCTACAACGCAAACAATCCTTGGGTCTACAAACGGTACTTGGGTTGCTTTCGAAACATATTGGGCAACTGCCAAAGATCCTTTTTCTGGTTGTATAGGAATAGATACACTTACCATATTTTTCGATTTTCAGGATTGTGATATTGGAGTTGAAGAAAATAACAACTTATCTAAGTATATTTCTATAATGCCGAATCCTGCTACTGATAAACTACAAGTAAGTATCACTAATTTATCAGGAGACATAAACATTTCTCTAAAAGATATTCAGGGAAGGATAGTTTGGCAAAAGAATAATTTGACAATTTCAAACGAGGTATTAACAGAGACTATATCATTAAAAAATTTACCTAAAGGTTTATTTATTATTGATGTGATTAATAAACAAGGAGTATACAACTGTAAGATAATTAAACAATAGCTAATTGGTCTTTATAAAAGCTAAAATTAATAATATAGAAATTACCGAATGAGAAATAAATACCACCTATTACAATTATTGTATTTAATTTTTGCTTTTCTTTTTTCAGCATCATCGTTGTTAGCTCAAGAGAGTGATTGTAATTATAGTAGACCACATCAAGCTGATCAATGGATTTTTGGTAGTAAAGCAAGGGTTGATTTCATCCAAGATCCTCCAGTTGCCAATCCCACAAATGTAGGTTATAACACCCCATATGGTATATCAACAATTTCTGATGAAAACGGAGGATTATTGTTTTATACAAATGGTATTAATGTATGGAATAAGGGTTTATACTTAATGGAAAACGGAAGTGGACTAAACGGCAATAATTTCTCTAGCCAATCTTCAATAATAATCCCACACCCCGGGAACGACAAGAAGTATTTTATATTTACTACCGATATGTACATAACTCCGGTATATATTGATGGAATAAACTACTCAATTGTTGATTTTACTAATAATGGTAATGGGGCTATAACTAGCAAAAACAATTTACTTTTTACCGAGAACTCCCAAAAAGTATGTGCAATCAAACATGCAAACGAATGTGATTTTTGGGTAATATTTCATGGTTTTGGCTCTAATAATGGAAATAAATTTTACTCCTACTTAATTGATACTTCAGGCGTTGTAAACATTCCGGTAATTAGTGAGGTTGGATCAACACATACAGGTGACGTAAATAACCAGCGAGGGTACATGAAAGCTTCTTCAAACGGTAAAAAAATTGGATTGGTAATTCCTGCCGATGGCATAATTGAGTTACTTGATTTTGATAAATTAACTGGTCGTTTATCTGACCCGATTACAAGCAGTGCTGGAGCCTTCTATTATCCTTTGGGTGTCGAATTTTCACCAAATAACTCAAAACTATATATATCAACATCACCTAACAGTAGTAATACTAGTTTTCTGTATCAATTTGATATAACAAATAGTCAACCTTTTTCAAACCCTGTTGTTATAAACAGTTTTTATTTCAGCACAATATTTTCGTCGCCTGCTGACAGCTTAATGCAGGCATTACAGCTAGGGGTTGACGGTAAAATATATGTTAGTAAAACAAACAGAGGCAACACTACTGGAAAACTTAGTTTAGGCGTTATTTACAATCCTGACAGGCAAGGACTTGCATGTAATTACAATAAATTGGATCATTTGGCAAACAATGGTTTATATCTTGGGGGTGGAACTAGCCTTTCGGGGTTACCTGATTTTGTAACTGATTTTTTAAATATTCCACACTTCTTCTATACAAATCAATGCCTAAATGATACAACAGAATTTAAAATTAGAAATACAGCAAACATACAACCATCATGGGATTTTAAAGACCCGAGCGGAACAACCATTTTTGACAATTTAATTAAACCAAAACATATTTTTAGTGAATCAGGAACTTATGAAGTTAAACTAACAGAGACTTGGGATGGCATTGACTATTTATATACAGATAGCGTGATAATAAAACCATTACCAAGTATTAGTATTGGCGATGGGTTTGATACAATATATATATTACCTAACTCATCAATCAGGCTAGTTGCTAGCGAAGGTTATGATGTTTATACATGGTCTGACGGAAGCTCAAATCAGTATTTGGATGTGACCGACGAAGGACTATACTCTGTTTCGGTTACTGATCTTAATTGTTGTTCAAATACTGACATCGTCTACGTAAAATTTGCTCAACTATCATACCCTACAGCATTCAAACCAGCAAGTAGTTATATTGTAAATCAGACGTTTACAGTAGTTGGTAACATTAGTGCAATTTCAAAATACCAGCTTCGTATTTTTAATCGATGGGGGCAACTTTTTTTCGAAACAGATAATCCTACAGAAGGCTGGGATGGGAATTACAATGGAAGCTATGCACCTATGGGTACATATGTTTACTCATCGGTATTTACAAGCTTTGAAAGTGGCATACAAACTAGTATTGATATTAAAAATACAGGCACAATAACCCTTATTAGATAGTAAGGCGTTTATTATATTTAGATAAATGAATATACTTATTAGTATTATATTATTATGAAATGTTGAGTATTAAATCCTCGTTTCTAATTTAGAAAATTACAATTTTGACTTCAATCACTTCACAAATTGCAAATCTTATAGTTGCTGCCGACTGGCAAGTTAATAATGCAATTGAACTATTAAACAGTGGTGCAACCATCCCATTTATAGCACGTTACCGTAAAGAAAAAACCGGAGAACTAAATGATGTTGAGCTTCTTGAACTAGAGAAGTTATACAACAGACACCTACAACTAGAGGAACGGAAAAAGGCTGTATTAAAGTCGCTTGAAGAGCAAGGCATACTAACAAATGAACTTGAAGAGCAGATTGCAAAAGCCTCTTCGCTTGCTGAAGTTGAAGATATTTATTTACCATATAAACCAAAAAGAATTACACGGGCTGTAAAGGCGCGAAAAAAAGGACTTGAACCTCTGGCTAAGATGATTATGTCAGAAAACTTAAGCAATGTTGAGGAAGTTGCACAAAAATATATTTCCCAAAAATTAGAAGTTGTTAGTATTGATGAGGCACTTGGTGGGGCACGCGACATAATTGCCGAATGGATAAGCGAATACCAATGGGTTCGTCAAAAACTACGTACACTTTTTGAAAGAGATGGTATATTAAGTTCAAAATTGGTTAAAAAGAAAGAAACTGACCCCGATAGCAGTGAAAGCGAAAAATTTAAAGCATGGTTCGACTGGAAAGAGATCGCAAAAAAAGCACCATCACATAGAATACTAGCTATGTTTAGAGGTGAAAAAAAAGGTTTCATAAAAATAAAAATTGAGCCTGATCTGGAAACTGCAATACATATACTTACCTCACGGTTACTGAAAAATAATAACACATGTACAAACCAAAAAGAGATTGCTATTATTGATGCTATAAAGAGATTAATATTTCCATCTCTTGAAACCGAAATGCGGTCAAGCCTGAAAGAAAAAGCTGACGAAGAGTCAATTAAAGTATTTAGCGATAATCTCCAGCAATTACTTCTTTCTCCACCAATGGGGCAGAAAAGAGTAATAGCAATTGACCCCGGTTTTCGTACAGGCTGCAAAATAGTATGTCTTGATAATAATGGCAAACTACTGCACAATGATACAATTTACCCTCATCCGCCACAGCGAGATACAAAAATGGCGATGAAAAAAATAAATAACCTTGTTGATTCTTACAATATTGAAGCTATTGCCATTGGGAATGGCACAGCCGGTCGTGAAACAGAACAACTTATTGAACGAATGAAATTTAATCGTGATATTATCGCTGTATCCGTAAACGAAGATGGTGCCTCAGTTTATTCGGCTTCAGCAATTGCGCGTGAAGAATTTCCTGAGTATGATGTAACTGTGAGAGGAGCTGTTTCAATCGGAAGAAGATTACTTGACCCTCTTGCCGAACTCGTAAAAATCGACCCAAAATCAATTGGAGTTGGCCAGTACCAACATGATGTAAATCAAAAATTGCTAAAACAAGGATTACAATCAACTGTTGAAATATGTGTAAATAAAGTAGGTGTTGATTTAAACACGGCAAGTAAAGAACTACTAACATATATTTCCGGACTAGGCCCTAAACTGGCAGCTCAGATTATTGATTATAGAAATAATAATGGTAATTTCAATAATAGGCAAGAGTTAAAAAATGTAGCCGGGTTAGGGAATAAGGCATTCCAACAAGCAGCTGGTTTTTTACGTATAAAAAATGGCGACAATATTCTTGACTCCACCGCAGTACATCCCGAAAATTATAACATTGTTAAAAGAATTGCGAAAAAGAAAAAAGTAAAACCGGAACAACTGATTGGAAATAACCAACTCAGGTTATCAATTGATATTAATGAACTCGTTGATGATAATATAGGTATATTAACATTAAAAGATATACTTGATGAGCTTGAAAAACCTGGAAGAGATCCGCGTAAGAAATTTAAAACTTTTAAGCTTGATAACAGCTTAAGCCATATTTCTGACCTCAGAGTAGGTATGACATTACCCGGTATAGTAACAAACCTTACCGCTTTTGGGGCCTTTATCAATCTTGGTTTGCATGAATCTGCACTGCTTCATAAAAGCCAAATTGCCAATGAATTTGTTTCAACTCCAGCTGTTTACCTGCGCATTAACCAGCAAGTAATGGTTAAAATACTAGAAGTTGACACTGAAAGAAAAAGGATTAGTTTAAGTATGAAGGATGTGAAGCAGAGCTAAATATCCAGTTTCATCTGTAATGTATAATTAAATGTTTTTCGGTGAAGGGATGTAATTCCATGTTCCTGGATAGCTAATTTATGTTGCATTGTTGGGTAACCTTTGTTGCGATCCCAATGATAATTAGGATGTTTAGCGTGCGCTGCTATCATATAATCATCACGGTAAGTTTTTGCTAATATTGAAGCTGCTGCTATTGACATATATTTTCCATCACCCTTAATAATGCACTCGTAAGGTATATCATGATATGGTTTAAAACGATTACCGTCAATAATCAAAAATTCAGGACGGGTTTTAAGTTTATCAAGAGCACGATGCATGGAATAAATTGAAGCATTCAGAATGTTAACTTCATCAATTTCAGAAGGTGAGCATGATGCCACAGCCCATGCGACTGCTTCTTTTTCTATTACTTCACGAAGTTTATACCTTGTGGTTTCAACCAGCTTTTTAGAATCGTTAAGCAAAGAGTTTTTAAACCCTACTGGCAATATAACTGCTGCAGCAAAAACCGGCCCAGCCAGGCATCCCCTACCCGCTTCATCACATCCCGTTTCTATAAATTTATTTGTAAAACTACCCGATAGCATAATTAAAATTCATGAATTAACCTCACTCCCACAATCTTAATAACAGATATAAATATTGATTCAAAACAATAAGAATTGTTACTACTAATAAAGCAATATCATACCATCGCCTGTGTTTTATGTTACACAACCAATGCCCCATAATAAGTGCTGCCGGAGTGCTAAACAGAAGAACTGATGTTAGTGATTTAGAAAATAAAAGCAAAACTAAAAATATAGCAACAACATAGAACAATGTAATTATTAGATTCCTTCGAAGGTTAATATTTCTCTCCGTTAACCTTCCAGCAACACCAAATACTGAAATAATTGTTATTGAAAGTAAAATTAATGATACTATCATATCAACTATATCAGAAATGAAAACAGGTGCTATATCAATACTCAATGAATCGAAGAGCACATATGATTCTTCCAACAATATATCCCTGTGGAAAAACCAAGTGAGTAAAAAAACATAAGGCATGACTACACCAATCAGAGAAGCAACAAAGTTTCTCCAGGTAACAATTCGGTGAATAATAATTGCCAGCCAAATAAATAATATTAGAAATACCAGCTGAAAATAAAAAATAGAAGCTATACCAAGAAAAAATGACGCATTGAAGACAACCGGAATAGTGTTTTTAATATAAGGCAGTCTCATGAGATTACTCAAAATAAAAACCAATATAAAATTAATCCAAATTACCGGATTGTTATGGAATTCGTCAACAAGTGAACTGGTTAACAAAATATAGAACAATGCAATAAGCGTACTAACTTTGCCACTAAAGCCATTATTAATAGCTAACTGGTTTATCAAAAAAGCAGTTATTAATGTTAACACAAAAGAAATTGAAGTTAACACATAATTATTGTGAGCAGTTAAATATAATATTTGGTTATATGCATAGCTTGATATGCCTGAATAGGAAATTGGAAATAACAAAGATGGTGCCCATATAATTAGCCCCATCAATAAGATTATTAAATATCTCGATAAATAACCTGTACTAAAAAATCTTATCATTTGAAATTAAAAGTTACACCAGATCAAAACCTATATCACGCCGTACATACTTTCCATCAAAGTCAATCAAACTTACATTTGCATATGCTAATTCAAGAGCATTACTCAAATTATCGCCAAGTGAAGTAACTGCTATCACACGACCCCCACTTGTTTTTACTGAATTATTCTCAATGTCTGTAGCTGTTCCGGCATGAAACACAATACAGTTATTTACATTATCGATACCACTGATTACTTTACCTTTTTCATAATTACCGGGATAACCACCTGATACTAACATGATAGCAGCTGCCGTTCTTGAATCAAAATCTATCACAATATTTTTTAAAGAACCATTGGAAGTAGCCACAAATAAATCAATAATATCAGTTTTAATACGTGGAATTACCGATTCAGCTTCAGGATCACCCATTCGGCAGTTATACTCAATTACATATGGGTTGCCATCAACATTTATCAAGCCAAAGAAGATAAACCCTTTGTAATCAATACCATCATTTGCAAGCCCTTGTACGGTAGGAGCAATAACACTTTCTTCAACTTTTTGCATAAACTCAGTGTTTGCAAACGGAACAGGAGATATAGAACCCATTCCTCCTGTATTTAAACCTGTATCTGCTTCACCAATGCGTTTATAGTCCTTGGCCTCCGGAAGAATAACATAATCTTTACCATCAGTAAGTACAAAAACAGAAAGTTCAATACCACTTAGAAACTCCTCTATAACAACATTTGCAGATGCTTCCCCAAACTTCTGATCATTAATCATTGAGACAAGCTCATTTTTTGCCTCTTCAATATCATTTATAATCAACACACCTTTACCGGCAGCAAGACCATCAGCTTTTAGGACATAAGGTGATCTTAAACTCTCAAGAAATGCCAATCCTTCATCAAGGTTAGCTGAATTAAATGTTCTATAAGCCGCAGTAGGTATATTATGTTTCGCCATAAAATCTTTAGCGAATGATTTGCTGCCTTCAAGCTTAGCACCTGCCTTAGAAGGCCCGATTACTGCCACATCCATTAAAACCGGGTCATTAATAAAAAAATCATAAATGCCTGCTACTAAGGGCACTTCAGGTCCAACAACAACCATATCAATATCTTTCTCAACAACCAACATTTTAATACTATTGAAATCATCAAGTTCAATCGGAATATTAGTACCAACATTTCTGGTTCCTGCATTTCCGGGAGCAATAAAAATACTTTTTACTTTCGTACTCTGTGCTATTTTCCAAGCAAAAGCATGTTCCCTTCCTCCACTTCCTAGTATAAGTATGTTCATTTTATAATTTATTTATCATTATTAAAAATTATCTTTTCTACTGATTTCCATACATTCTCTGCCGTTTTATCCCATGTAAAATCCTTTCTTCTTATTTTACCTTTTTCAACAAGAGAAGCAGCAAATTCACTATCACTAGAAATTTTACGTATTGCAGCAGATATTTGTTCAACACTTTCCGGGTCAACCAATAAAGCAGCATCTGAAGCTATTTCTGGCATTGATGTTACGTTTGACGTAATTACCGGAACCTCTGCATTAAATGCTTCAATTATAGGTATACCAAACCCTTCAAAAACCGATGCATAAACCAAAGCTATAGAAGATCCAACAACCTTACTAAGGTTGAAGGGTTCAAGTCTTCCTGTAAAAATCACATCGGCTTTATGTTTCATATTTTCATATGCAGATTTAATATCATCCGACCAATACATTTTTTCTCCAACTACTACAAATTTAATATCCGTACTATAATCAGACTTAAAATTATCAAACGCCTCAAATATATTTTTTAGATTTTTTCTTGGATTAAGTGCTCCTACAAAAACAAAATATTCATGTCCGCTTGAAAATTTATCTCTTGTTTCAGTTTTTTCCTTTTCAGAAATAGGCTTAAACTTATCACCTGAACCATTATATACAACATCAATTTTAGAAGAATCAACCCCGTATTGTTTAATTATATCACTTTTTGAAAATTCGGAAACTGTAGCAATTCTATTTGCTTTTTTAGCATATCTAGGAGTAAAGTACCTATAATAACTGCGCCAAAGTCTAGGCATATATTCCGGAAAATGCTCAAAATTCAAATCATGAATAACAATAAGATCAGGATATTTTGATGATAATGAAAGAAATGCATCAGGAGAAATAAATATATCAGGATTAATTTTTTTTAACACGCGCGGTATTGAAATCTCATACCATATGAAATGTAAAATAGGATGACGAGCAGGAGGTCCAATTATTATAGGCGTTACATTTTCAGCGAACACAAATTCATCATCATACTTTCTATCGAAAATAAAATAAAAATCATGCTCGGGATGTGACAATACAATCCGCTTTAGCGACTCATATGTAAACCAACCTATTCCCTCCAACTTGTTCTTAAGTAACAACCTGGTATTTACAGCTATTTTCAATCCTTTTCCTAATTGTTATCGCAGCAAATATACTTAGACTGATCGACTTTGCAAAAGTAAAATCAAGCATAGCAAAATTCATCCTAGAAAGAGACTTATATATGGCTATTCACAACTCTGAAAAGATAATAAGTTCCCAAGCCAATAAAACTGCCGATAATAGCACCACCAATTACATCAGATGGATAATGAACGCCTAGGTAAACCCTGCTATAGATAATAATGGTGGCATAAAATAACATTACCGGCCAAATCCAGGTATATTTATTTTTAAGAAGTAATATTATTAAGGCAGCAAGTGAAAAACTATTTGTGGCATGTGAGGAAATAAACCCATACTTTCCTCCACAAGTATTAACAAGATGTAATAAAACAGATATGTTCTCATCATGGCAAGGTCTTAACCTCTGAAACATATTTTTAAATAACTGCACCGAAATCTGATCAGCCAATAACACAGTTAAAGCGATGATAATGAGGACTAGCCACGTTCTACTTCCGTAATCCTTAATAATGAAATATAAAAGCAACAAATAGAATGGAATCCACCCAAATTTTAAACTAACAAACACCATTACACTATCAAACAGATGATTATGGAATCCGTTTATTAATAATAATAGCTCCTTATCCAGTACTATTAGTTGCTCAAACATTATAGTTTGATTTTATTAAAATTGTTATTAAAAGATTATTTTATCTGTCTTGGCATTACTTATATGAGCTGGTTATCAAGTATTATACCTTACCAGTATAAAAGCAAATATATGTTATTCCCCATTAAGAATCTTATTTCTCATATCGTAATAATCGGTGTTGTATGGGTCACGACGAATCATGATTCCAAGATACTGAAGAGCCTTTTTATTTTTACCCTTACTAATATACTTTTCCAATTTATCAATGTAATACTGATCATCATTACATAAATAACCGGGATTACTAGCTTCAATAACTAGCAAACCGTCTTCATTGTTAGTGACACACCCTTTGAGTTTAAACTGAATAGGTATTTCGAATTTTGTATATTTTTCATCCCGACAAGTATTCCAATGCCCTTCTGTTTTTGTGAAGAAAGCAGAAATTTCATTATCAATTCCATAACCCAAAGGGGTTTTAATCTTTAGGTCACCCACTACTCCTTCACAATTTACCTTTACCGAAACAATTGCAATACCCATTATACAATTAGCAGTAGCCATTGGTGGATACTCTACACTTAGCTGAAAAATCTTTTCAAAAGTATAATAGCCACCTTTAAACCTGTAATTTAAAAGCTCTATTAAGTTATCCTTACGCGCTTGAGAAATTGAATTTTCTCCTTGACTCATTGAATAATTACTTATTCCGGTAAGTACAATAAATAATATTACTAGTATTAATTTCTTCATTTTCTATATTTCAGCCTTTTTACTAAGTACTTCTCTTATTTCAGCTAATAATTTCCGGGTTCTTTTCAATGTAACAATAACTTCAAGCTTCTCCATTGATTTATTTCCTTTTCGATTAACAATATAATCCTTAACACCTTGTATTGTCATTCCTTTCTCTTTAATAAGATAGTAGATTATCTCAAAATTATCAATGTCCTTATTTGTGTAAAGCCGAGTACCTTTATTATTCTTTTTTGGTCTGATAAAATCAAATTCCTGCTCCCAATATCTTATCAAAGAGGTGTTTACATCAAACTTACTAGCTATAGCCCCTATTTTATAATAGATCTTATCAGTCATATTATTTAAAGATAAGTTAGTCTAACGACTGATTTGGGAGTTTTGATAAGCTTAAAAGTTCTTCAAACTCATCAGGAGACAGATCGTTAAAGAAATAGTATATTGGATTTACAGTACGATTATTTTTCCTAACTTCATAATGTAAATGAGGAGCTGTTGATTTACCAGTATTACCAACAGTAGCAATAATTTGACCCCTTACTACCTTATCACCTTTCTTAACTTTTATATCTTTAATGTGTGCATAAAAAGTACTATATCCAAAACCATGATCAACTGTAACAGTATTTCCATAACCCCGTTGCGAACGCCTTGTTTTCACAACAGTGCCTTCACCACTAGAATAAATTGGAGTTCCCTGAGGTGCACTAAAGTCAACACCGGCATGAAATTTCTTAATTTTATAAATAGGGTCAATACGGTAACCATAATAAGATGATAACCTTTTTAGCTCTTTATTATTAACAGGCTGAATAGCAGGAATACAAGCCAACATATTCTCTTTGTTACGAGCCATTTCATAAACTTCATCGAATGACTTTGACTGAACATATAGTTCACTGGCAATGTTATCAAGTTTTTTTGCTGTTTCAATGAGTAATTCCGAATTATTATACCCCTCAAGTTTAGCATAGCGATCAACTCCACCATAACCTGCCTGACGAACCGATTTAGATATTGGCTCTGCTTCAAAAATAATTCTATATATATTATCATCCCTATCAGCCATTTCATCAACCAAACCCTGCATCTGATTAAGCCTGTCATTCATTATTTGATATTGCAGTTCATATTGGGAAATCTCACTTTTAAGAATTCTCTCTTTTGGTGATTCAAAAAATGTATATGACAAAAATATAATAGCAAATGAAGACGCCGCTGCTGCGATTATAAAAAGCAAGATCCTAGATAATCGCTGTAAGGATGTTGTTTTTGCTTCCTCATATGAGAGCAACTTATCATTAAAAAAGTACTTTGTCTTTGCCATAATTTAATACCAATAGAAATGCGAAATTAATTATTTAGGCTAAATTTGCAATCTTTAAAATATAAAAATATCAACACCATATTGTTAACTACCAGGTTATGAAATCTATAGACATCCGAAAAGCATTTATTAACTTTTTTGAGAGCAAACAACATAAAATTGTTCCATCTGCGCCAATGGTGGTTAAAAATGACCCCACTTTAATGTTCACAAATGCTGGCATGAATCAGTTTAAAGATCTTTTTTTGGGTAATAGTCCTATTGTTTCACCTCGAATTGCAGATACACAGAAATGCTTAAGAGTTAGTGGTAAACATAATGACCTTGAAGAAGTTGGGCATGATACTTATCATCACACCATGTTTGAAATGCTTGGTAACTGGTCGTTTGGTGACCCAACAGGTAGTGAAGGTGGATATTTCAAAAAGGAAGCTATTGCATGGGCATGGGAACTTTTTACTGATGTTTATGGGATCAAAAAAGATCAACTTTATGTAACCATTTTTGAAGGTGATAAATCTGATGGATTGTCTGTTGACTCAGAATCCTACAACTTTTGGAAGGAATTTCTGCCCGAAGAAAGAATACTTTATGGCTCAAAGAAAGATAATTTTTGGGAAATGGGGGAAACAGGACCATGTGGACCATGCTCAGAAATTCATATTGACATAAGATCCGATGAAGAGAAGAAAAAAATATCAGGTAATGAACTAGTTAATAAAGACCATCCTGAAGTTATTGAAATCTGGAACCTTGTATTTATTCAATATAATCGCTTATCTAATGGCAAATTAGTCCCTCTGGCAGCAAAACATGTAGACACAGGTATGGGTTTTGAACGACTTGCCATGGTTCTTCAGGGAGTAAGATCAAATTATGATACCGATATTTTCACTCCTATAATTAATGAAATTGCAAAATTGTCTAATCAAACTTATGGACAAAATAATGAATCGGATATTGCAATGCGAGTTATGGCAGACCATTTAAGAGCTGTTACATTTGCTATTGCTGATGGTCAACTACCATCAAATACCGGTGCGGGTTATGTTATCCGCAGGATACTTCGAAGAGCTGTACGCTATGGTTTCACATTTCTGGGCTTTGATGAACCTGTACTTTATAAGCTTCTGCCAATACTAGTTTCACAAATGGGAGATGTTTTCCCAGAAATAAAAATCCAGAATAATTTTATTAGCCAGGTAATTAAAGAAGAAGAAGTTGCCTTTTTAAGAACCCTTGCACATGGGATTAAAAAATTTGATAAATATATAGAGTCCCATGCAGGGAACAAGCGAATTGCAGGCGACTTTGCTTTCGAATTATTCGATACATTTGGTTTTCCCATTGATCTAACACAATTAATTGCACGCGAAAAAGGGATGTCTGTTGATATGGAAGGTTTTAAAAAAGGACTTGAAACTCAAAAAGCTCGCTCACGAAAAGCAGCTTCAGTAGATACAGAAGACTGGGTTATTGTTAATAATAAAAATGAAGAGTCAATTTTTGTTGGCTATTCATCACTTGAAACCAAAGCAGAAATAATCAAATATCGTAAAGTTAAAACAAGTAAAAAAACCATATTTGAAGTTATCCTGAATAAAACTCCATTTTATGCTGAATCAGGAGGGCAAGTTGGTGATAAAGGAATATTAGAATCTGAAAATGAAACACTTCAGGTTATTGATACGAAAAAAGAAAATAATCAAACCATTCATATTATCACAATGGAACCTAAATTTCCACAAAGTGGATTTAAAGCAAAAGTAGATGAACAAAATCGAGAACTTACTACTGCTAACCATAGTGCTACACATATAATGCATGCAGCGTTACGCAAAGTACTTGGCAACCATGTTGAACAAAAAGGATCACTTGTTAACGAAAATAAATTACGTTTTGATTTCTCACACTTTGGTAGTATGTCTGAAACTGAAATTAAAGAAGTTGAAATATTAGTTAACAGACAAATAAGAGCAAATATATTAACTGATATAAAAAATAATATTCCTATGGCTAAGGCTAAGGATATGGGTGCTATGGCACTTTTTGGTGAGAAATATGGCGACAGTGTAAGAGTTGTTTCTTTTGACCCTGATTTTTCTATTGAATTATGTGGAGGAACTCATGTTTCTTCTACAGGTAACATTGGTTTTTTTAAGATATTATCAGAAAGTGGCATAGCAGCTGGTGTTCGCCGAATTGAAGCTGTTACAGGTATGAAGGCTGAAGAATTTGTATATGATCAGGTTGATACATTGAACTCAATAAAGAGCTTGTTTAAAAATCAGGCAAACACATTGCTTGCAGTTGGTAATGTAATCAATCAGCACCACAGTTTACAAAAGGAAATTGATAATATTCAAAAGCAACAAGCCTTGCAAATTGCCAATACACTTATTAATGAGGCAGAAATAATTTCAGATATTAGATTTATAACATCAAATACAAAGCTCGATGTTAACCAAGCTAAAAGTTTGGCTCAAAAACTTCGTTCAAGTGGTGATAATATTGTTACTGTGCTTGCAACTACTAATGCTGACAAAGTAAATCTCATTGTTTCTATCTCTGATGCGCTGGTTGATGCTAAAGGTCTAAATGCCGGAAACATTATCAAAAAAATCTCACAACATATTAAAGGTGGTGGCGGTGGCCAACCTTTCTTAGCTACCGCAGGGGGCAAAGATGCATCAGGAATTAAGGCTGCTTTTGAGGCAGCGAAAGAGTTTTTGAAATAGATGTTGGCTGATGGCTGTTAGCAATTAGCTATTAGCTATTGGCAAATACTAATAGCTAAATGCCAATAGCCAATAGGCCTTACTGTAATTTCAGCGAAGAAATATACGCATAAAACGATTCTTCAATTTCTTTTGACAATTCAGGCTGCTTATTCTGATTTGTTACTTGAACTAACCTCTGCAGACCATACATTGCATCTTGTATATCATTCTGATATTGTGCAACATGCTTATCGCTTAAAGCAGTATAATATGACAAATCTTCTTCATATCGAGCAGCTATTAAGCTTACCAGATCATTGGCTTTTTCAGTAGCACCTGATTTATAATAAAAATCAGCCCAAGCCACCATAAAATGATCATATGGGAATTTATCATTTGGGAACAATTCTATTCCGCGGTCTAATACTTTAACAACCGAATCGTATTTTTTCTCATTTAGCAATGCTTGTGCAAGCCGTATATAGTTTTGCTTAGCCATATTTGCATTTCTGGAGCTTTCTCTGTCAACAACCACATCATCCTGATTTAACCTACCCCATATAACATCCTCATCCATGATAACCTCATATGTACGATCAGCATTAACGCCACCAATATTTTTAATAAAATCAGTAGCAAGAGTTGGTTTAAAACGATAAACAACACCCTCTAAATGGCAGTATTTATCAACATTAAGTACCTTACTATGGCTATTAGGATTAGCAAAATAAATTGGTCTTTCCCAATTGTTTGTAGCAACAAGATCGAGAAGCATTAAGTCATTTCTGAAAAGTCCACTTTGACGAACTGTCCACTCCATTTTGTCAACTATCTCCGCAGAATCTTCAATTGAAACAGTCCCTGAAGCAATAACTGCTTCTTTATCAATATTAAGTATTAATTTTTTTGTAGGCAAATAGTCAATCCAATCGCCACTTTGAAGAGGCACTCTTGTTCCTTTGTTGTCATCCTCAATAAATCTTATTGCATCAATAAGTTCAGCTTCATCCAACCGCTCAAATACCGGAATATAACCAGCTTCTTTTTTATAAAAATCCTGATTAATTGTTAGCGGTAACCTATCAGATTCATAGACTTTCCTTCCCATTTGGCTAACATACCAGTCGCCTGATGAAAGCATGAAATTCACAACTCTTACATCCGTACGGTAATTCTCAACCTCTTGTACATACCAAAGAGGGAAAGTATCATTATCACCATTAGTAAAAAGTATGGCATTTGGTTCACACGAATTAAGATACATCTTAGCAAAATCGGTAGCAGCATACTTACCTGAACGATCATGTGCATCCCAGCCTTGCTCAGCCACGATTCCCGGAACCAACACTAAACTTGCAACAGAAACTATAACTGCGGCTATTGCCTTATTTCTCATTTTCTTTTGCAAAGCATTATAAAGTCCAAGAACGCCAAGTCCTATCCATATTGCAAAAGCATAAAACGATCCAGCATAAGCATAATCACGTTCTCTGGGCTGCAAAGGTGTTTGATTAAGGTACACTATTATGGCAAGACCTGTCATTATAAATATAAGAGAAACTATCCAAGTATCATTTTTACTTCGGTTAAGTTGAAAGAAAAAGCCAATAAGCCCTAGTATTAAAGGAAGAAAATAAAATTGTGTTTTAGCAGGATTCTGCATACTTGTTGGCAAGTTTACCTGATCACCAAGGCGCCATGAATCAATAAAACCAATTCCACTTATCCAGTTTCCATGTTGTATTTCGGCCTGGCTTTCAATATTATTCTGCCTTCCTGCAAAATTCCACATAAAATATCTCACATACATAAAATTGAACTGATATGTAAAAAAGAATTTAAGATTCTCTCCAAAAGTAGGACGATACAGCACTTTTGTACCGCCTTTTCCGTCAGAAACACTAATTGGTACTCCTTCTACATCTCCAAAATGTTCATAAAGTGAAATATGCGCAGGCTTTGTATTACTCCACATCCGTGGAAACATTGTAGTAAAACGTTCATCGTATACAGGAATAGTACCTTTTCTATCATCTTTAATAACATATTTACCCTTCTTCTCATCTTGCATATAGATTGGATTTCCATCTGCATGATCAACAATTGGTGCATTATAATACTGACCATGAAATATTGGCCATGTGCCATATTGTTCTCTATTTAAGTATGATAACAGGCTAATGGCATCCTTAGGGTCATTTTCATTAATAGGTGTATTTGCATTAGCCCTTATTACCAACATGAAAAATGATGAATAACCTATCAATATGAATAAAAAAGCAAGGATTACAGTATTCAACACAACCTTGCCTTTTACACGAGTATATAACAACCCTCCTGCAATAACAATAATTATAAGAAGGAAGTAAAATATTGTTCCTGAATTAAATGGCAAACCCATACTATTAACAAAGAACAATTCAAATTTACCAGCCAACTCAACAGTTCCGGGTATAATCATATACATAATTACCACCAAAATTGCTAGTGATAATAAACCGGCTGCAATAAAACCTTTATGCGAATATGTATACTTTTTATAATAATAAACGTACACAATTGCCGGTATTGCCAATAAATTTAATAGGTGAACTCCAATTGAAAGACCCATAATATAGGAAATCAAAAGTAGCCAACGGAAACCGGCACGACGATCAGCAACTTCTTCCCATCGTAATATTGCCCAAAAAACAATTGCCGTAAATAATGACGACATTGCATAAACCTCACCCTCAACAGCCGAAAACCAAAACGAATCACTAAAAGTGTAAGCTAAAGATCCAACAACACCTGCTCCAAGTATCGCCCATCCTTCGGCTTTTGCAGGAAAATTATCTCCTGATTTTACCATAATCTTTTTGGCTAGCATGGTGATTGTCCAAAATAAGAAAAGAATAGTAAAACTACTTGACAATGCTGACATTATGTTAATCATTAAAGCAACATTCTCAAGGTCGCCAAAAGCAAAAAGAGTGAAGAAACGACCCAACAACTGAAAAAATGGAGCTCCGGGAGGATGCCCTACTTGTAATTTATATGCTGTGGCAATGTACTCTCCACAATCCCACCAGCTTGCAGTAGGCTCTAATGTTAAAAAGTAAACCGATGTTGCAATGGCAAAAACGATCCATCCAATTAAATTATTTAGTTTTTTAAATTTTTCCATTACTTAGAAATATTAACCCAAATGATTTGTATACGTAATATTAAGTTGATGCGAAAATATACAATTTAATAATATATATATTTTTAAACTGTTTGAATTTAACACATTTTAATAATTTCAGGCTAAAAGTTTGTAATAAAAAAAAATGGAGTATCTTTGCGCCCCGAATGTCCGATGGTGTAATGGCAGCACTGCAGATTTTGATTCTGCCTGTCCAGGTTCGAATCCTGGTCGGACAACGGTTTAGACGAAAGGTGAAGGGGGACGGTAGTCCCCTCTTTTTTTGAAATGATTAATAAAAAATATATATCAAAATTAGCTGACGAATGCCTGTTGAATAGCGATAGGTTTGTTGTGGGTATTGTTATCAGTACTGATAACAATATCAAAGTATTTATTGATGGCGACAATGGAGTTACAATAAAACAATGTGTTGAATTAAGTAGACACATTGAAAATAATCTTGACCGTGACAAAGATGACTTTGAGTTAAGTGTATCTTCTGCTGGTGCTGATCATCCATTTTTGATATTAAGACAATACATAAATAACATTGATCAGAAAATACGAGTAATTACACTAGATGGCAAAAAAATTACCGGCATTTTAAAAAGCGCTAATAATGAAGCGGTTGATTTGCTGGAAGAAGTCAAAAGTAAAAATAAAAAAATTAAAAAGGCAGTATTTGGAGAGATAATTACCATTCCTATGAACGAAATAAAAGAGGCCAAAAGGGTAATAACTTTTTAACAATACTTATAAAAAAGAGTAGCGATGGACACAATGAATCTTGTTGAAACTTTTTCGGAGTTTAAAGAATTTAAAAATATAGACCGCGAAACTATGATGCGCATTCTGGAAGATGTTTTTCATAGTATGCTAACAAAAAAATTTGGTGAGGAAAGCCATTTTGATATAATTGTAAATATTGACAAGGGTGATCTTGAGATATGGCATTACAGAGAAATTGTAGAGGATGGAGAAGTTGAAGATGAAAATTTACAAATAGCCTTTTCTGAAGCAATTAAAGTTGAACCTGATTTTGAAGTAGGAGAAGAATTTTCAAAGCAAATACAACTAGCCGATTTTGGGAGGCGCGAAGTTCTGTCAATTAGACAAAACCTGGTATCCAGAATCCTTGATTACGAAAAGGATAATGTTTACAAGAAATACAAAGAGCGTGTTGGTGATATAATAACCGGTGAAGTTTATCAGGTATGGAAAAAAGAAATCCTTATTTTGGACGATGAAGGGATCGAACTAATCCTGCCTAAATCTGAACAAATACCATCAGACTATTTTAGGAAAGGTGATACCTTAAGAGCTGTAGTTTTGCAGGTTGATATGAGAAATAATACTCCTGTAATTGTACTTTCACGAACATCAACAATTTTTCTGGAAAGACTTTTTGAGTCTGAAGTTCCTGAGGTTTATGACGGGCTTATCACAATTAAAAATATTGTCCGTGTCCCAGGTGAAAGAGCAAAAATTGCTGTTGAGTCTTATGATGACCGTATTGATCCTGTTGGTGCATGTGTCGGGATGAAAGGTTCAAGAATCCATGGTATTGTACGCGAGCTGAAAAATGAGAATATCGACGTAATAAATTTTACAAGTAATAATTCATTATTTATTCAAAGGGCACTTTCTCCTGCAAAAATAACATCAATCAAACTTGATGATGAAACTAGTAGAGCTGAAGTATTTATGAAACCCGATCAGGTTTCTCTAGCTATTGGCAAAGGAGGATTCAATATTAAGCTTGCCGGTAAATTAACAGGTTATGAAATTGATGTTTACCGCGATAGTGATTCAGAATCGGAAGATGTTGACTTGGCCGAATTTACTGATGAAATTGATCAGTGGATTATTGAGGAGCTTAAAACCATTGGATGCGATACTGCAAAAAGTGTGCTGGAGTTAGATAAAAAAGAATTGGTTACAAGAACTGATCTTGAAGAAGAAACAATACTTGAGGTATTGCGTATTCTAAAATCAGAATTTGAATAAAAATAGTATTTTTACGCAAATCATTATGGTTTACGTTAATGTACACGAAATAATTGTATGACAGGAACAAATAAATTAGTAAGGTTAAGCAAGGCTGCTCGAGAATTCAATATCAGTTTGGATTCAATCGTAAGTTTCCTTAGAGAAAAGGGGTATGAGATTGAACGTAAGCCTAATACTAAGCTAGAACCTGAAATGTATGAATTGCTTACTAATGAATTTCAGGATGAGAAGCATGTAAAAGAAGTTTCCCAGCAAAAAGGATTACAGTTTGTTGGAAAAGAATCAATTAAAATTGAGGATACTCCTATAAATGAAACAAAAGAAAGAGCAACTCCTCCTTTTGAGGAAGACCTTATAATTAAAAATGTTGGTGTTTCTTTTGATAATCATACTACACATGTAGAACATTCAACTCCTAAAACTGCTGTTCCTGAAGAAAAAGAACAAACCCCTGATATACCTGATTCACCTATTGAAGATACTGAAACTATTGCAGCAACTGAGCAGATAGAAGAAACTAAAATAGAAACGAATAAAAAAACTGAAGAAGTATCTACCGAAGAGGTTTCAGTTGAAAATAAGTCAAAAGAGAGTGAAGACACTACTCCTACTACAAAAGACGAAACAGACACTAAAACAATTACAAACAAAAAACCTACAGAAGAAATAGTACCCCCAAGTGAGGTTATACCAGAAGAAGCAAAAGAAGAACCAAAAGAAGAGTCTGGTTTAGAAGATGATAGTAAAAAACAGGGTATTAAAATTTTAGACAAAATTGACCTTGGAAATATAAACCAAAGAACAAGGCCAAAGAAAAAGACAAAAGCCGAGAAGAAAAAAGAACAAGAAGCAAAAGTAAAGTCTACCAAAAAGGCTGATAGGAATACAAAGGACACTCCAACAGAAAAAATTAGTAAAAAACCATCTTCTAAAATAGAACCACCTAAAGCTGCACCAGATGCAGATATAGTAGATGTCACTTCTGAAAGTAAGTCTGACACAGTTACAAAAACTCCTCTTCCACAAAAAGAAGATAATTTTATTAAAACTAAAATTGAGAAACTTACCGGCCCTAAAATTCTTGATAAGATTGTACTTCCTACAGAAATAAAACGTTCCAAAAAGAAGAAACCTGTAGCGTCTTCTACAGAGAATAAAGTAGGTGAAAGTAAAAAGAAAAGAAGAAGGATTAAACCAAAACCGCAAACTACTGAAAATACAGGTCAAACTCAAAGGGGACATAGAGGAGATCATAAAAAGAGACCTTTCGTAAAGAAAAAGATTGTTAAAGCAGAACCTACTGAGGAAGAAATTCAACAACAAATAAAGGATACGCTTGCCAGGTTAGCACCTGCAGGTAAATCAAAAGCAGCAAAACACCGTAAAAGAAAAAGAGAGACTGTTTCTCAAACAATACAAGATGAGCTTCAAAAACAAGAAGACGAAAAGAAAATACTTAAAGTTACTGAATTTGTTACTGCAAACGAATTAGCAACTTTGATGGACATTGGGGTTACGGATATTATCACTTCATGTATGCAATTAGGTTTATTTGTTTCAATTAATCAAAGATTAGATGCTGAAACAATTGTACTGGTAGCAGAAGAATTTGGGCATGAAATATCATTTGTAAGTGTTGATGACCATGAAGACCTTGAAGTTATTGAAGAAATTGACGATCCTGAAAACCTAACTGAACGAGCTCCAATTGTAACTGTAATGGGTCATGTTGACCATGGTAAAACTAAATTACTGGATTATATAAGAAAAGCAAATGTTGTTTCAGGAGAAGCAGGCGGAATTACGCAGCATATTGGTGCCTATGAAGTAACTACCGAAAAAGGGAAAAAGATTACATTCTTAGATACTCCGGGACATGAAGCCTTCACTGCCATGCGGGCCAGAGGTGCAAAAGTAACAGACGTTGCAATTATTGTTATTGCTGCCGATGACACTGTTATGCCTCAAACAAAAGAAGCTATCAACCATGCACAAGCCGCGGGTGTACCAATTGTTTTTGCAATTAATAAAATGGATAAAGCAGGTGCGAATGCTGAAAAAGTAAAAGAGCAACTAGCAAATATGAATATCCTGGTAGAAGATTGGGGTGGTAAATTCCAATCTCAGGAAATATCAGCAATCACAGGAATGGGTATCAATGAGTTACTTGAAAAAGTACTACTTGAATCAGAAATGCTCGAACTTAAAGCAAACCCGGATAAAACAGCAAAAGGTACTGTTATAGAAGCATCTCTTGATAAAGGTCGTGGATACGTAACTACTGTTCTTGTTCAAGATGGAACTCTAAAGAAAGGTGATATTATTCTTGCAGGACCAGTCTCAGGAAAGGTAAAAGCAATGTTTAACGAAAGAAACGAATCTGTTACAGAAGTAGGTCCTTCGGGACCTGTATTAATACTTGGATTAATTTCGGCACCACAGGCAGGTGATGTGTTCAATGGAATGAAAGACGAAAAAGAAGCTAAATCATTGGCATCAAAACGCCAACAACTTCTTCGAGAACAAGGACTTAGAACACAAAAGCATCTTACACTTGATGAAATTGGCCGTAGAATTGCAATAGGTGAGTTTAAAGAGCTAAATGTTATTGTTAAAGGTGATGTTGATGGCTCTATTGAAGCTTTAACAGATGCTTTGCTTAAACTATCAACAACTGAGGTTCAGGTTAACGTTATTCATAAGGCAGTTGGAGCTATCTCCGAATCAGACGTTATGCTAGCATCTGCTTCAGATGCAATTATTATTGGATTCCAGGTTAGACCATCGGTACAAGCACGTAAACTTGCTGAAAAAGAGGAAATAGATATCCGTTTATACTCAATTATTTATCAAGCTACTGAAGAACTGGAAAAAGCTATTAAAGGAATGCTTGCTCCAAAAACTGAAGAGAAAATAACTTGTAACATTGAAGTACGTGAAACATTTAAGATAACAAAAGTTGGTACAATTGCCGGATGTTATGTTCTTGATGGAAAAGTTAAACGCAGCACAAAAATTAGAGTTATACGCGATGGCATTGTTGTTTATACAGGATTATTAGGATCACTTAAACGTTTTAAAGACGATGTTAAAGAAGTAGCATCAGGTTACGAATGTGGATTAAATGTAGAAAACTTTAATGACATTAAAGTAGGCGACATTATTGAAGGTTATGATATAATAGAAGTATCCAGATAATATTTACCAAGCTTAATGTGTTTTAGTCATATCCTCGGGGATTACTAATATGTAATTTGCACGATTCAAATATTCCTCTTCAAGATTTTTCAGATCAGGTTGTTCAACTGAAGCAATAGTAACAATTTTCAAACCTGACCTGTACCTATTCAGATACCAGAGAATTCCTTCAAAATTATCGGAATGGTAGGAGCCATTATAATGAATAAAGAGCTTACCTGAATCCAGATATCCGGCAATTTTGTAAGCCATTGTAGCATCTTTTATAGCCTGTGCCATAGGTAGGGTTTCAGTAACATGTGCTCCCATGCCTTCCATACCCTCTAACATACTTTTATAACAAGCAACCTCAGCATCATACTCAACAGGTAATGGAGCAATATATAATTTTGCTTCGTCTGATAGTTCATCAAGTCCTTCAAAGCCTTTTTTATAAACAACTGAAGCATACCTTCGCGGTATATTTGTTGCAACAAAAACCAGGTTGCTATCCTTTGCAAAGTCAACTAATGGAGCATAATCAGTTTTATAATTTGGCCATAACCGGGCCTCCTTATTGTAACTTTTTGAACTTATCGCTCCAGTTAAATATTCATTCATTATCATCTGGTTATCTGCTTCAAACATTTCTGCTCCAAGAACAACATCTCCATTTCTCTGCAAATAAAGATCCTTTGTTAATTCATATTGAAGCCAATGGCAAATAGGGTTATTATGTAGCTCACCAAAAAATATAACATCTGCATCAGCAGTCTCCTTTAATATGGAACTATATTTAGCCTTTTTTCCATCTGCATCAAAAAATCTATATGCAGGCTTATCATTTTTAAATCCTACCAAAAAGGCAAACAACACGACAAATATTAAAACTTTCTTCATTTTTTAGTTTTTTTCTTAATTCATTATTGAATACAATAATATGCCTTCTACTTCTTATGTTTTTTTAATTTTTCTTCATGAAACATCATGGGAAGCAAATTCTCAACACCGTCAACAATCCGAGTGGGGCCGTTATTACCATTCATAATAACCCTTATTTTGCTGTTTTGCCTCTTCTCAGTTTCAGCAATTACCTGCCTACACGAACCACATGGTGCCACAGGATCATTACTTACAAAATTATCTGCTTTTGCTGTAATTGCCAACGCAACAACAGCCTTGTCAGGATATTGGGAATTTGCATAAAACAATGCTACTCTTTCGGCACATAAACCAGAAGGATAGGCAACATTTTCCTGATTGCTACCTCTTATTATTTGACCATCTTCCAATACCAATGCTGCTCCAACATGAAAATCTGAGTAGGGAGCATACGACCCTTCCAAAGCAATTGCTGCCTCATCAATAAGCTTAGAGTCTGCTGCTGATAACTCTTCATCTTTATCATATTCCTCAATACGGATATCAATTTTCTTAATTCTCATCTATACAAAATTTACGTGCTAAAATATAAAATAATTGAGTATCAATCATTACTTACCCCAGCCGGCATATTATCTCCATGTTTTCGACCAAATAAAAGAAGCGAATAGAAAAAGGCAAATAATGTTACACCGGCCTGTGTTTCTAATGTATCGTCAGAAAACATTGAAATTATCATTATTAAAAAGAAAATGCTAAAGTAATAATCCTTAAACCCTGATAATATTATGGCAGGATAAAATAAACCCAAAATAAAAATAACAAACCCAAATAATCCCAATGCCACAAAAATGCCAAAAAACTGATTATGTGCGTGATACCTATATTGATTCTCAAGTGCTGAATTCATATCAGTAAATTGCTCATTAAATGCATCTTCCAGATCACCTGTACCAACACCTATTAAGAAGTTATCGCTTATAATAATTGTTGATGCCTTCAAATATTCTAATCTTTGCATCACTGAGCTACCACTTGGATTGCCCGTTAATTGATAAACTTCATAACCCTTAATCACCTTTAATATTCTTGTATGCAAACCAGGCTTCCTGGTATAATTATAATTTGCAAGCCCATTCTCAATCATGTACACATCCTCATCAGTTAAGGCCCTAACCCCTTCAGCATCCTTTCGCAAATCTTTAGATGTTAAATATCGAATTAAAGTGGCACTAATATGCTGGCCTTCTTTTGCTTTTCCATCATAATCAATATCACTTCGCTTATTCCATTCAGTTTTCATTTCGCCATAGCACAAATACAAACCAACACGTTTTCCATCTTCTATTTGCAAATCTAAAGTATCATGTATGTAGGGATTTCCTTGCGCTGAAACTTTATCAAGTTTGCTAAAATCAATATCAGGTACTGTTGTAGCATCATTAATTATATTGTTTACCTTAATAAAAAATATTAATGGCAACAAAATGGCCAATGTAAGTAATACAAATTTTTTCCACACTACCATTGTACTAATTAATCTCCAAAACAAGTATCCAATGCTTACAATAAGTATAACAACAATACTAGTTATAGCTTCCAATAGGAATAGAAATGTCAAAAACCAAAGTGCAATTAAAGCAAAACTCACAGTTTGCCAAAAAGCAAATTTCTTCTCATGAAAAATAAAATAGATCATGGTAAAAAAGCCAAAGCTCACATTTAACCCAAGGCGTATGGGAGAAATAAATGGCGAAATATCTCTAATATCCACATATGAATCAGTAAGCAAAATAAATGCACTAACAATGGTACTTACTAATACGGCAAGCGAATAACCAATCATTAACGACCTGAATCGCCGAGAATTGATTTTCTCCATTGTTGAAATAATTATTGGTAAAAGTAGTAGGGGTAATTTGACTCTTAAATCTTTTAAAGCATAATTCAAGTCAGAAGTATATAGTACGCCGATAATATGAACAAAATATATAAGGGTGAAAATAAAAGCCGGTTTATTTCTAAAAAATAGAGTAAATTTATCAATCAGGTTATTATATGCTAAAGAAAAGATATAACCAACCAGATGAATTAAACCTTTAAAGAATCCTCCCAGCTTAAAAAACCTATAGCTAACGCTAAAGGAAAATCCGGACCAAAGCCACAGCCCAAGTAACATAAACTCGGTAATGCTCATGGTAAATTTTGAGAGCGGAATACTTGCTGCCAATAACATAAGTGTTATTGTATAAGCCCATGAGTGAATATTTGTTCCTGAGTTTACCATAAACCTATCTCAACAATTTTATTTTATTGATTGACATAAGATCCATCAAGAATAGATGAATACAATGAGCCATCGCTAATAATTTTAATGGCCTCCTTAATTTCAGGATCATTAATAAGTGATGCTTCTATTTTACCCTTTTGGTAAAAATATCTAGCTATTATTTCCATTTTGAGCATTTCTTCAATCTCTGATCTATTTTTATCAATATCTTTTTTCTTCTCAAGAATAATTTCGTTATTTAATGAGTTAAGTGTTTGCTCAAGAGCATCTTTATAATCCTCCCTCTCAGAGCTAGCCCTCAGTCTGTCAAGAAGAATCTCAGTTTCCGTTTCATAATCAAATCCTTGATCTTCAACATATTTTTTAAAATCTGCAAAAACAGAATCCGTAATTACGAACTCCTTTGGAGAAGCAATAGAGTCATTCTTCAAAACAAAATCACTAGCAAAGTTAAAAAGATAATTTTGAGCATAAAGATCGCCACTTATCTGGCTAAAATTTCTTCCATCTATAACAATATCAGGTTCTATACCACCCTTGTCATAAACAATCCTGCCTCCAATAGTACTAAACACTTGTAATGTAGAATCAGGCACATTACCAAGGCTATCCCTTACAACATCATCAAAATAATCAATCTTCTGTATGCATCTGCCACTTGGGATATAATATTTAGCAACTGTAAGTTTCATTTTTGAATTATAAGGTAAATCCAGAACATTCTGAACCAAACCTTTACCAAATGTTTTTTCACCCACAACAACCCCCCTGTCCATATCCTGAATGGCTCCGGCAACTATCTCCGAAGCAGAAGCACTATTACTATTAACTAACACAACAAGTGGAATTTTTGTATCAACACCGGAGTTACGAGTACGATGCACATGAGTATTTGCACTTAATTTACCTTTTGTAGTTACAATTATTTTATTCTTTGGTACAAAAATATTCACAATATCAACTGCCTCATTGAGCAAACCACCTCCATTTCCGCGTAAATCAAGGATAATACCTTTAAGATTATTCTCGGAGACTAACTTTGAGAAAGCATTTTTAACATCGTTTGCCGACTTTGGATTAAACTGTAGTAAATTAATATAGCCTATGTCGTCAACTACAATTCCGAAATATGGAATATTTGGAATTTTAATCTTTTCCCTTACAATTTCAAAATCGCTAGTAGCTGTATCACCATACCGTTTAACTGTTAAAGTAAAAGATGTTCCGGGTGTTCCTTTCAGTTTCTCACTTACTTCAGAACTAGTCTTACCTTCTGCTGATTCTCCATTAATAGCATGTATTTCATCTCCCGCTTTTAAACCAACTTTTTGAGCTGGAAAATTTTCATATGGTTCAGAAATAACAACGTAATCGCCATGTTTCTGAATTAAAGAACCAATTCCACCATACTCACCTCTAGTCATAAGTTCAAAATCTTCTCTTCTGGATTCAGGCACATAAACAGTGTAAGGGTCAAGTTTTGCAAGCATAGCATCGATGGCTGTTACACTTAATTCACCAGGCTTTATATCATCAGCATAATTAAGGTTTAGCTGACGCATTATATCAGCATATATTTCAAGGTTTTTAGACAGCTCAAAATTATTCTGATCCTGCGACCAAAGCTCTGAGAAGCTAAAAACAGCAATAAGAAATACTAGTATCTGTAAGGAGAATCTATTCTTCATAATGTAATATTTTATGGAACCGGATCCCATCCACTCCCACCCCATGGGTTACATGAACTAATCCGCTTAATTGCAAGCCATCCTCCTTTAAATGGACCATACTTTTTAATGGCATCAACACTATAAGTTGAGCATGTTGGAGTGTACCTACACGACCTTCCGATAAAGGGAGAAAGCGTATATTGGTAAATTCGAATCAGCAAAATAAAAAACTTACCTACTACTACTTTCATACTTTTCAATTAAGCTGTGCAAAATTAGAATTAATTTCCGTTCTATCTCTGAATACGTGACAATAGTTTTGCCTGTATATACCAAACTGATTAACAATTGATCATTTGGTTTGTCTTCGAAATAGTCCCAAACAATATGCTTATTTATACGATATGATTCTCTCGTAAGGCGCTTTATTTTATTTCTGTCTACAGCAGATTTAAAATTTCTTTTAGAGGCAGAAATCAAAACCTGAGCCGGAGGACCTTCACTTCTATCCATATGAAGAAATGTAACCCTAAAAGGATAATTGAAAAAGGATTTCCCTTCATCAAACAACTTGCCAATTAGCAGTTTACTATGCAATCGCTCAGGTTTTTTAAAAGTATTCTTCACGTTGAAAGTTTAAAAACAACATTAATGAAACGAATAACTAAAAGTTGTCGTTATACCGTAATCATTTGTTGAAGCATTATCAGAAACAAGTTTACTATCGTAATTGTAATAAAAATTTATTCCCACACTAAAATCATTAATTATTTCAATCATGGCGTCCAACGAATAATTAACCCTCCATCTCCCCATAGTTGTAAAATTTGGATATGAATTTATATAAGTTGTAATATTTATTTCCGGATCAGTATATTTAAAAAAATGGTAATGTACTCCTAATAACCCTTCCAGATTATTTGTTGCTGTATCGTTTCCTGCTTCCCATTCTCTGTTACCACTAGTACCCAACGACAAATACAATCGATTATGGTAATTTTGAACTAAATAATTATTAATTGAAACTCCTGCAAGAACACGTAAGTCAAGACCTAACTCAGTATTAGAACTTACTTCGGTATTTAATCCAAAATACCATTTCCGAATTATGTTTCTTTGAAAATTAATAGAAAGTTCAGAATTATTGGAAGTAATTGTATCCGATTGTATTGTTGAATTTTCAGTCCAGTTTAGTATTGTATATGATTTCTTGTTTCTATAATCCAATTTACCTGATGAAGTTAAATTAGCAATACCGCTACCTTTTGAAAAATTAAAACCCAAACTAAAGACTCCACTTGTTCTTAACCAAAAATTCTTTTTAATTGGATACAATTCTACTAAATTCTCTATTGGAACAACCTCACTTCCATTAATCAAATTAATTTTAACCATACGACTCATGGAAGAAGTATCAAATGACCCGTAATATTGCATACCACTTTTGATAATAATCTGAAAACTCTTATTTGAACTAAATGTATTGATTTTATCAATTTCAAACTTAATAGTACCCATACCGTCCATTTTAAATGTAACAATACCATTATCAAGTTTTTTTATCTCACCCAACAATACATTCCCATTCACATGAATTATTGTATCTGTTTTTTGCGCATATGATGACAGTCCAATTAGGACAATAACAGCCACTAAAATTGATCTTTGAAATATTAAATTCATTAGCAATTCAAACTTTTTGCAAAAGTAAAAATAATAGCGCAAACGTTTTAATTAATAACAATTATAAAAAGTCTAGGCTAAAAATATAATTTTTTCCATATAGACAGCCAAAACATCTATTATATTAATATAAATATTATTTTAGATGCCATTAAAATCATCATAATGAATAAAAAACCACGATTAAGTTTTTGGCAAATATGGAACATGAGTTTTGGATTCCTGGGAATCCAATTTGGTTTTGCCCTACAGAATGCAAATGCATCCAGCATATTACTAACATTTGGAGCTGACGTCCACCACCTTAGCTGGTTTTGGCTAGTAGCCCCAATTACAGGTATGATTGTTCAACCTATAATTGGATATTTCAGCGACCGAACCTGGAACAAGCTAGGAAGAAGACGCCCTTATTTTTTAGCTGGCGCTTTACTCACGAGCACTGCACTAATATTAATGCCAAATGCTCCACATTTTGCAACAGCAATTGCTCCTATGTTTATTGGAGGAGGAATGCTTATGATAATGGATGCTTCTATAAATATTAGCATGGAACCATTTAGAGCCTTAGTAGCAGATAAGTTACCCGACGAGCAACATGCACTTGGGTTTTCAATGCAAACACTCCTTATTGGCATTGGCGCAGTTGTGGGCTCCTGGCTACCTTATATGCTGGGTAACTGGTTTGGTGTTTCAAAAGAAGCAGCTAATGGTCTTGTTCCCGATAATGTTACTTATTCATTTTATTTTGGAGCTTTTGTGCTAATCTCTTCAATAATCTGGACAGTAACCTCAACAAAGGAATATCCACCTGAGTTTTATGATGATGATAAAAAAGATAGTGTTGAAAAAGAGAAGTTTCAGATTCCAAAAAAAATGTGGCAGTTATTAATTGTTCAGTTCTTTTCATGGTTTGCACTGTTTTCAATGTGGGTATATACTACTCCCACTGTAGCCCAACACTTTTTTGGAACTACTGACCCAAATTCTGCCGATTTTAAAGAAGCTGCAAACTGGGTAGGGATACTATTTGGTGTGTACAATGGTGTTAGTGCTATGATAGCCCTTTCATTACCTAAAATAGCTAATAAAATTGGTCGAAAAAATACTCACATTATTGCCTTAATATTAGGAGGCATAGGATTTCTTTCATTTGCAATAATTCCAAACTACCAATTATTAGTATTACCCATGATCGGAATTGGTGTTGCATGGGGTAGCATTCTGGCAATGCCATATGCCATGCTTGCAAATTCACTACCTCCTAAGAAAATGGGTATGTTCATGGGTTTATTTAACATGTCGATAACCATACCGCAAATTGTAAATGGAATTTTTGGAGGACTAATATTAAAATATGCATTTGGTGGCGATCCCTTATTGTCAATCTACATGGCTGGTGTGCTAATGATATTTGGTGCTATAAGTACATTTTTTATTAACGATAAACTATAAATCAAGCTATTATAATGACTAAAAATGCATTTGACGCTGTAATATTTGACCTGGATGGTGTTATTACAAAAACTGCAACTACCCACAGTCGGGCATGGAAAAAGATGTTCGACAATTACCTCCAACATCGTAGCAAAGTAAACAATGAAACATACAAAGAGTTTACACCCAATGATTATTTAACTTTTGTTGATGGTAAACCAAGATATGAAGGGGTAAAATCATTCCTTGAATCAAGAAATATTAATTTACCATACGGCACACCTGAGGACCGCACCGAATTGGAAACTGTATGCGGACTGGGTAATCGAAAAAATGAAGCTTTTAACGAAGTATTGAAAAAAGAAGGCGTTGAAGTTTATCCATCTACTGTTAAACTACTAGAACAACTTGTAAAAGATAATATCAGGATTGGCGTTGCCTCTTCAAGTAAAAATGCAAAATCAGTTCTGAAAGCAGCTGGGCTCATGCATTTTATAGAAACCAGAGTTGATGGTGTTGTATCTGCAGAAATGGGGCTTAACGGTAAACCAGCACCTGATATTTTTCTAACAGCAGCACAAAATCTTGGAGTAGATATTAACCGATCAATAGTTGTTGAGGATGCTGTTTCAGGAGTACAAGCCGGTAAGAACGGTAACTTCGGATTAGTATTGGGATTGGCTCGTGAAGATAACAACGAAGCATTAAAAGCTAACGGAGCTGATATAGTAGTGAACGATCTTGAGGAAATTACCCTCAAAGAAATCAATAATTGGTTTACTCATGGAATTGATGACGATAATTGGGAGATATCCTATAACAATTATGATCCAGCCAGCGAAAAATCCAGAGAAGCATTGCTTACTGTAGGGAACGGATACTTTGGTACTAGGGGTGCTATGGAAGAAACCTCTGCAAATAATTCAAACTATCCTGCAACATACATCGCCGGTTTGTACAACCGTCTAATTACAAATGTAGCAGGCAAAGATATTGAGAATGAAGATTTTGTTGCTGCTCCAAACTGGCTTTCTTTAAACTTTAAAATTGACGCCGAACCCTGGTTTGATCCTAACATCAAAAAAGCAGATCAAATATCGCGTGTACTACATTTTCGAAATGGTTTGCTAACTCGCAGAATGATTATTACTGATAATGATGGTCGTAAAACTCTGGTTGAATCTTTCAGAATAGCCAGTATGGCAAATCCACATCAGGCTGCAATCAAATATAACATAACACCTTTAAATTATTCAGGACAATTAAGTATCTCAAGCAAGCTCGACGGAACCATAAAGAATGAAGGAGTTAACCGTTATAAAGATTTAAAATCAAAACACCTGCAACCTGTTGATCAAGGTGGCAAAGAAGATACTTCCTGGTTGATTGTTCGAACCTCACAATCAAATATTAAAATAGCAGAAGCTGCAAAACTCAGGATAATATCTAATGATAAAATTGTGACCGATAAGTATGGCGTTACAACAGACGATGGTATTGTTTACACATATATCGACCAACAAGCAGAAATAAATCAAACAGTTACAGTTGAAAAATTAGTTACAATATATGATTCAAATAATTTTAAAGATGAAGTAAAACAGAAGGCGCTTGATGAACTTTCAAAAATGCAATCGTTCGATAGTTTACTTGAAGAAAGCAGTTCAGCATGGGATGCTATTTGGGATAAAACTGACATAAAGCTATCCGGCGATAGAATTGCTCAAAAATTGTTACGCCTGCATATTTATCATTTGATAGTGAGTGCATCTCCACATAACAAAACCATAGATGCAAGCATTACTGCCAGGGGATTACATGGAGAGGCTTACCGTGGTCACATTTTTTGGGATGAAATTTTCATACTACCATTCTACGATATTCATTTCCCTGAAACAGCCAAATCAATGCTAATGTATAGATACAAGCGACTTAACAAAGCCCGTGAGTATGCAGCAGAGTATGGTTACCAAGGAGCAATGTTCCCGTGGCAAAGCGGAAGCGATGGCAGAGAGGAAACTCAAATAATGCATTTAAATCCTGTTTCAGGTGAATGGGGCGATGATTACAGCTCTCTACAACGACATGTTTCTCTGGCAATTGCATATAATATTTGGCAATATTTCAATATTACAAATGATATTGAATTTATTGAAAACTATGGGGCAGAGATGTATTTGGAGATTTGTCGATTTTGGGAAAGCAAAGCAAATTTCAACCCTAAAATTGATCGTTATAGCATTGACAACGTAATGGGACCGGATGAATTCCACGAACACTATCCAAATACTAGCGATGGAGGATTAAGCGACAATGCATATACAAACATTATGACTGTCTGGATGCTGAGTAAAGCTCCAAAATTGTTAGCTACGATGAGCAATACTTCAAAAGAAAAGCTAACTAACAAAATTGGTTTTCATAATGATGAATTAGAACATTGGTTGGATATTCAGAATAGTATAAATCTGATTATAAATGATGAGGGTATTATAGCACAGTATAGAGGTTACTTTGAGCTTAAGGAACTTGATTGGGATTATTACAAAAATAAATATGCAGATATTCACAGGATGGATCGCCTACTAAAAGCTGAAGGAAAATCAGCAGATGATTACAAGGTAGCCAAACAGGCAGATACTCTTATGACATTTTATAATCTGGAAGACGAGGAAGTAAATAATATACTTGGTAACCTGAAGTATAACCTCCCTGTTGATTATTTACAAAAAAACCTGAATTACTATTTAAAGAGGACATCACACGGATCCACTTTAAGCAGAGTTGTACATTCACAATTAGCTAACATTATTGATGATAAAAAGTTAAGTTGGAATCTGTATAAAGATGCTCTTACATCCGACTATAATGATATTCAGGGAGGAACAACAGCAGAAGGGATTCATGCAGGCGTAATGGCTGGTACGATAATGATAGCAATATCAGCCTTTGCAGGTGTTGATTTAAGAGGTGACTTAATAAAAGTCCAACCCAATATGCCTGAACATTGGGAAAAAATAGAATTTTCATTGGTATTCAAAGGAACTAATTATCAATTTATCATTAGTAATAAGTCAGTTAAAATAATTACAAATGCTGATACTGAAACCATGGTATTTGGTAAAAAACACACAATTAAAAAAGGTGAGAAGTTTATAGTTAAAAGAGATTAAAAAAACCCATTTAAGCATCCCAAACATGTTAGAAGACGTACTATTAATAACAGAAAAACACAGAATTGCGGCTGACATTATTACACAGGAAATCCTTAAGCATAGAAAAGATAAATTTATTGTGGCTATTTCAGGAGAATCAGGTTCAGGAAAATCAGAGCTTACTCATGTAATTGCTAAAAATCTGCGTAAGCATAGAATTTTTGCAAAGCCTATTCACATCGACAATTACTATAATACACTACCATTGGAACGTGCTGAATGGCGTGAAAAAAATGGAGTTGAAAATGTTGTGGGTTTAGGAGAATATAGGTGGGATGACATTAATAAAACAATTGATGACTTCAAAAATAACCAAAAATCAACCATGCCATGTGTCGACCTTGTAACCGAACAAGTTGATTTGCTAACTACCGATTTTAACGGAATTGATATGCTAATTATTGATGGATTATATGCTATTAATACCGATGGAGTTGATATGCGGATTCTGATAGAATTGACCTATCACGAAACAAAAAAAGCTCAATCCTCAAGGGGAAAAGAACCGGATAATCCTCTAAGATGGAGAGTGTTGGAACAAGAACACAAGACTGTTCAGTCAATTAAAAATAAGGCAACAATACATGTAAATAAAGAGTTCCAGGTTATATTAGAATAAAAAAGTGCTTATACATTAAACCTTATGTGCATTACATCACCATCTTCAACAACATAGTTTTTTCCTTCTACATGGAATTTGCCTGCATCTTTTACGGCGTGCTCTGAACCATATGAGATATAATCATCATATTTTATAACCTCAGCACGAATAAAACCACGTTCCAAATCACTGTGTATAACACCGGATGCTTCAGGGGCTTTCATACCCTTTTTTATTGTCCATGCCTTTACCTCCATGGGACCGGCAGTAAAAAATGATTGGAGATTTAGTGCTTTATAAGCAGCTCGTATCAACTTATTAACTCCAGGTTCAGACAATCCGGCGTCATCCAAAAATTCTTTTCGATCAGCTTCATCCTCAAGTTCAGATATTTCAGCCTCAAGTTTACCAGCTATCACAATAATATTTTCATCACTACCTAGTTGCTCAATTACTCTTTTCACATAATCGTTACCATCAATAGCTGCTGAATCATCAACATTACATACATAAAGTACTGTTTTATCAGTAAGAAGTTGCATATCCTTAATAAACCTGCGATCTTCCTCAGTAACAGGAGTCGTACGAGCATTACCAAAATTCTCTAAATGCTCTTTATATTTTGTAAGAACCTCTATTCCCTTTTTTGCATCCTTGTCACCTGACTTCATAAGCTTTTCAAGACGTAGAATTTTTCTTTCCACAAGATCAAGATCTCTCACTTGCAATTCAAAATCTACAATATCCAAGTCTCTAACTGGATCAACTGAACCTTCAATATGTGGTAATTCATCATCATCAAAGCACCTTAATACGTGTATTAATGCATCAGTTTGCTGAATATCAGCTAAAAACTTATTGCCAACACCCTCTCCTTCACTAGCGCCCTTTGCTAAACCCGGCACATCAACAATCTCAACTAATGCAGGAACCACTTTTGCAGAATGCACCAAGTCATCAAGTTTATACAATCGTGTATCTGGAACATTTGCAATACCTATATTTGATTTTGTTGCACTAAAAGCATAATTAGAACTTTGAGCTTTTGTATTTGACATACAATTAAAGATTGCCGTCTTTCCGGTATTGGTTAATCCAATTATACCACAATTTAATGACATACTAAAATAATTTTAATGATTTGTTTATCTGATAATTACCAATACTCCATACTGATAATTATCCTGCAAAGATAATACAATATTTTTCCGCTAAATTAGTAATGAAAATATTTTTGTGATTCAGTAAAAATAAGTACTTTTGCACCCCGATTTTAAGGTGTCCGGAATTTTGGTATACTATTACTAACCAAATTCTTAAAATAATTAAACTTATGTATAATCGGTTTCTAATCACAAGCACCGGATGGTTGATTACGAAACACAATTAATTATTTAATGTCTGAAAAAGATAAAAACAATGCTGAACCTGCTGAGAACAAGGATGTAAAGGCTCAAACCAAAGAAGAAAAAACAACTCCTGAAGTAGTAGAGAACGTAACTGAAGAAGCAAAAGAAGTAAAAGAAACTAAAGAAGAAGAAGTTGCTGAAGAAGCTACTGAAGAACCTACTGCTAAAACTGAAGTACAAAAAGAAGAAGTTGTTACTGAAGATATTACTGATGAACCTGCTGCTGAAACAGAATTACAAAAGGAAGAAGCAGTAGCTGAGAAAGTTGAAGAAGAGGAAAAAGAAGCAGAAGAAAGTATACCTGCAGAATTTGACTGGGATGCTCTTGAAAAAAAGCAGGATAATTATTCTATTACTGAAAGAACCAAACTTGAAGATATTTACTCAAGTTCTTTAAGCTCAATTGTTGAACATGAAGTAATTGACGGAACTATTGTTGGGATGAACAGCCGTGAAGTTGTTATAAACATTGGCTACAAATCTGATGGAATTATCCCCTTTAACGAATTTAGGTATAACCCTGATCTTAAAATTGGAGATATAGTTGATATTTATGTTGAAAATCAGGAAGACTCAAGCGGTCAAATGATACTTTCTCATAAAAAAGCCCGCATACTAAAATCATGGGATAGAATTAACGAAGCACATGACAAAGATGAAATCATCAATGGCTTTGTTAAATGTCGTACAAAAGGTGGTCTTATTGTAGATGTATTTGGAATAGAAGCATTCTTGCCAGGTTCTCAAATTGATGTTAAACCAATTAGAGACTATGATGTTTATGTTGAAAAAACTATGGAATTCAAAGTGGTTAAAATCAATCATGAATACAAAAATGTTGTTGTTTCACATAAAGCACTTATTGAAGACGAACTAGAACAACAAAGAGCTGAGATTATAGCTAAACTTGAAAAAGGACAGGTACTTGAAGGAATTGCCAAAAATATTACAACTTATGGTGTATTTATAGACCTTGGCGGTGTTGACGGTTTAATTCATATTACAGACCTAAGTTGGGGTCGTATTAAACATCCGGAAGAGATTGTTGAGCTTGATCAAAAATTAAAAGTTGTAATTCTCGACTTTGATGAAAACAAGAAACGTATCGCCCTTGGTTTAAAACAACTAACTCCTCACCCATGGGAATCATTAAATCCTGATATGAAAGTTGGTGACAAGATTAAAGGAAAAGTTGTTGTTCTTGCTGATTATGGTGCGTTTATTGAAATTGCACCTGGTGTTGAAGGCCTAACACATGTTAGTGAAATGTCATGGTCGCAACATTTACGTACTGCTCAGGATTTCCTGAAAGTAGGCGATGAAGTTGAGGCTGTAATACTTACACTTGACCGCGATGAAAGAAGAATGTCGCTGGGAATGAAACAACTTGCTCCAGATCCATGGACTGCAATTCGTGATAAGTATAAGGTAAATTCAAAACATAAAGCCACAGTTAGAAACTTTACAAACTTTGGAATTTTTGTTGAAATTGAAGAAGGTGTTGATGGACTAATTCACATCAGTGATTTAAGTTGGTCTAAAAAAATAAAACATCCTGCCGAGTTTACTAAAATAAACGAAGAAATTGAAGTTGTTGTTCTTGATGTCGATGAAGAAAACCGCAGATTAAGTCTTGGACACAAACAACTTGAGGAAAATCCTTGGGATGTGTTTGAAACTGTATTTACTGTAGATTCTGTTCATCAAGGAACCGTTATCAACCTTCACGACAAAGGTGCTTTAATTTCACTGCCTTACGGTGTTGAAGGCTTTGCTCCTTTACGTCACCTGAAGAAAGAAGACGGATCAAACATTAAAGCTGATGAAACTATCGACTTCAAAGTAATTGAATTTTCTAAAGATAATAAGAAGATAATTCTTTCACACACTCGTCTTTTTGAAGAAGACCCAAGAGTAGCTAAAGCAAAAGATGCTAAAAAAGTAGCTTCTGAAGGTCAAAAATCGAAACGTGCACTTAGTAAGGTTAACGAAAAAGTAGAAAAAACAACCTTCGGTGACCTTGATGTTCTTGCTAATCTGAAGAGCGAAATAGAAAAAGAAGAAAAAGCTGGAACCAAGAAATAAGTATTAGAAAACTTATTTAACACTATAACTTAAATCCTTCCGAGTAAATCGGAGGGATTTTTTTGTTCTAATATTTTTAGTGTTAAGTCAATCTCAAAGTGACGTATTGAGATTGCTTTTTCCTCTCCCGATAGCTATCGGGATCGTCATCGCAATGACGTCACTGCGAGGAAGTATGACAAAGCAGTCTCAATACCAAAGGACATATAACTTGACACTAGTTCATAATAATTTCTAAAGATTATTATAGCTTGGTTATAACAGGTGAATTGATTTACGTATATTTGAAATCATGAATAAAACTCTTGGTTTTTCAGTAACTATATTGGGCAATTCATCAGCAATTCCAAGCCAAAATCATCACCCGGCAAGCCAGGTAGTTGTATATGAAAATCAATATTTTTTGATTGATTGTGGAGAAGGAACTCAAATACAACTCATAAAATACAAAATCAAATATCATAAGATTGATCATATCTTCATAAGTCACATGCACGGTGATCATTTTTTTGGCCTAATAGGACTAATCTCAACTTATCACCTACTAGGGCGTAAAAGAGCTCTTAATATTTATGGTCCGGTCAATCTTAAGCAAATAATTGAAAGACTACTTGATGCAGCATATACAAAGCTAAAGTTTGATCTTATTTTTCATAGTTTAAAAAACAATAATCAATCTATGTTATTTGAAGACAAAAAACTGTCGGTTTATTCATTTCCTCTTAATCACAGAATACCGACCTGGGGCTTTATTTTTAAAGAAAATCCGAAACAGCTTCGAATAAAAAAATCTTTTGTTGAAGAGTCCAAACCATCAATTGAAGAAATAATAAATATTAAAGATGGTGAAGATTATATGAATTCGGAAAATCAAATAATACCTAATGAAACAATAACGCATGCTTCTCCAAAACTATTATCTTACGCATACTGTTCTGATACTAAATATGATGAGTCAATACTAGAATACATTAAAGATGTTAGTTTACTCTTTCATGAAGCTACATTCGATAGTAGTCTACAAGATCTAGCTAGTGAAAAATTTCATTCCACTGCAAGAGATGCTGCAATTATTGCAAAGAAATCCAATGCCGGTAAATTAATTCTAGGTCATTTTTCTGCAAGATATAAAGATCTCAACATATTATTTGAAGAAGCAGCAGACGTTTTCAATCCCACCATACTAAGCGAAGAGGGCTTAGAATACTTTATTTCCTAAGGCTATAAAAAAAACCCACCCAGACCAGGCGGTCAATTAGGTGGGCCCAATTATGAAAAACAAACAAAACAAGCAATGCAAATATAATACAATATTTCTATTTATCAATACCTATCTATTATTTTTTCAACTCAGTGAACTTCTACAACATGAGCCCATTACAAAGCTGCCAAAAGCTATTTTTTATGTACTATATAGATATGAAGCCATAGCTATACACAACTTCTAATCAATAAATCGAGGAGAATTATATGAGAAATCTCTCTTTTTAAAGCGTGCAATTAAAATGACTTCATGTATACCTGAATTATAACTGGCAAAGCTACCAGCACCCATGTCGTATGCATATTGTATTTGAAATACAGGACTTAGTTTAGCACCCGCCCTTATAATAAAAGATGTAGCTGAACGGTATGCAACCCCTACATTAAATATATCACGCAAAAAGAAATCAGTTGAAACTCCAAAGGAAGAAATAGAGCCACTATTAAAAAAATCAACACGCGGAACCACTGTCACCTCGTTATTTAAGTTTATTCCATAACTTGCATAAACATGATTTTGTAAAGGTATTTTATAAATTGTTGCCTTGCTGGGTGTAATAGTAATATGATTTGATGCAAATCCAAATGTAAAATTTCTAAAACTATATTCAGCTCCAAAGTCGAAATCTGGCTTTAATTCATTTTCGGACGACATCGAAATATTTGGTTCTTCTTCATCAAACCTCAATTTTGAGAAATCAAATTGACGAAAATATATACCAGCGCTAATACCTAGCGATAGCTTATGCCCTCCACTAATATAAATATGATAAGCATAACCCGCTTTAATATTCTGAGTTAATGATGCTCCAACTGATTGATTTACAATATTAAGAGAAACACCCATCTTTTGCTTATTGAAGAAATTCGATACATGTACCCATTGCATATTTGGTGCATCCTCAAAACCAATCCACTGCTGATGTATTCCAAAGTAAGCATTTACTGTCCCATTATTTTCTATTGAAGCTGGATTACGTGCAATTGAGTTAATATTATAATTGCTAAATAATAAATCGGACTGTGAAAATACCTGAACTCCCACAGTTATTAATAATAAAGTGATTATGTATCTAAGGAGTATCAATTTTGCACACCTCCTTCTAATTCTTTTGCTTTTGAAACAGAGATTTTTTTATCATTATAGTAACTAACAACAAAGCAGTCATTATAGCCCAAGCTACGAAGTGCAACTTTTAATTTATTTGCTTCCTCAAAATTATTCCTGTTACCTACCTCATATTTATAGATTGTTCCAGCATCAATTTGGTAAATATTAATATTGTCTATATTTTCCAGAATATCATCGAAATCGCTTGTTAAATTACATGGTATCCCTGTAGTTACTATTTGAACTCGATATAATACTTTAGGTAAAATCGGAATTGTTCCATCTTGAATAGCTATTTCACCTTCAGCAATAACTTGAAATGTAGTTCGCCTATTAGCCTGATGCTCATCTTCGCTTTGTGCATTTTGAATTAGCAACTTACTTTCACCATACCCTTTAGCAATTAGCCTGTCACGATTAACACCATTTACAATTAAGTAATTAACAACTGAATTTGCTCTATCAGCAGATAAACGAAGGTTGTATTCGGACCTACCGCGTGAATCAGAATGTGCATTAATCTGGATAATAATATTTGGTGTTTCCATGAGCATAGAAGCAAGGCGGTTAAGTTCTATCTTTGATGTTTCACGCAATGTAGCCTTGTTGAAATCGTAATAAATATTGCTTAATGTTACTTCATTTTTAGTCTGAATTTGAAACAATTGAAAATCCATATCATATCCGTTACTTCTGGAAAAAATCATCGCCTTATTAACTTTGGGTAGAGTACATACTCTTGATTCAGAGAAAAATCCTGATTCCCCTGTTTTTATTGTATAAATAGTATTAGGCTTCAGCCCATCAAACATATATCCTCCCATTTGGTTTGTTCTAACATAAGTTGAAAAGCCTGCCTTATTGCTTATTTCTACTTTTACATCAGCCATGGGTTCATTACTTTCTTTATTGGTTACAAATCCCTTAATTCCACATGGATAAGATTTTTTTATTAAATAAAAATCAAGCTCCACTTGAGGAGCTGTATTAAAAATAAGAGCATTACCTGCTGTATTAATTACCTTTTCCTCCTTAAAAAAGCTATCTTTAAGAACAGTAATACGATACTTTTCATAAGCATCAAGATTTATCACATATTTACCACTAGGATCAGTTATAATTGTATCTGTAATATCATCTTCATTGGTAGATAAAACCAGCGCATCTGCTATTGGCTTGTTATCTATTTCGTGCAATACTTTTCCCTGAACAGTTATTTTAATGGGAAAGCCCTTAAATTGATAGATATCATCACTAGTCAATAAATTCCTATTGGAGCAAAAAAAACCGCCATCACCAAAACTACTTATAAGCAAGCTAAAATCATCAGCAGCACTATTTAATGGAAGCCCAACTGTTACCGGTTTTGTAAATGAAATTCCTCTTTTTATGCTAAAATAAATATCTAATCCTCCAAAAGAATTTAAGCCATCCGAAGAATAAAACAGCAAAGTATCACCATAAACTGAGGGAAACATATCATTTTTTGCAGTATTAATATTCTCACCAAGATTAATGGGGACTCCCCATGAATCATCTTCTTTTCTGGTTATCTTCCAAATATCATTCTTGCCATAACCACCAGTCATATTTGAAGTAAAATATAGTGTATTTCCATTCTCACTAATATATGGATGCCCATAACTAAAATGAGGATTCATAAATGAAACTTTCGTTGGCTTTGTCCACTTTTTTGTTTCAATATTAAACTTTGATGAATATATTAAACAACTGCCAGGTTTCTCTGTACAAGTAGTCCAATAAGCAATATCATTTACATCATCATATGTAAAAGCACCATCATTAAACAATGTATTTAATGTTTTTGACATGCTTTCAGGTTGCGACCACTTTTTCTTGCTTTCATTGTATTTTGAAAAATACAAATCGGAAAACCCTTGCCCTGTCCTCCCATCAGTCCTTTGATTTACTTTTTCTTTTCTTGTTGATGAAAAAACAATACCATCGTTCCAACTCCCAATACCGTAATCGCTATACTCACTATTGATTAAAGGAACTTGTGTTACTTCTTCCAAAGTATCTGTGACTTTCCTGTCAATAATCAAATCGATGGAGGCAATACGCTTATCTATCTCAAAATTATCAGGATTTTGGACTTTTGCACGTTTAAGAATACTCTTGGCTTCAATAAATTTATTTTCAATAACAAGGACCTGTGCATAATAAAAATACGACTGGACATTATTTGTATGATCACCTATTGCATCCTCAAACCAGTCGGCAGCATTTTTATAATCATTCATGTAAAAGTATGACATTGCTATTCCATATGCTATTTGTTGCTGCTCTGTAAAATCAATAGTCTTGCGTAGTGCTTTTTTATATTGACTAATGGCACCAACATAATCCCTGTTATCAAAAGATGCTTTAGCGTTAATGTGTTCTTTGTCCTGTCCGTATACACTAATAGCCAGCATCATCAAAATTCCATATGTAAGCAACAACTTTTTCATAATTATTCAATAACCACAGTTACCGAACCTTTAATTGTTTTTATAATTGATCCATCGATATTATAAATGTTATGAATATAAAAATATGTTCCGGGAACTACTAATGATCCATTATGTTTTCCATCCCAACCTGTATTTCCTTTATATATTTCGCCACCCCAACTACTAAAAACGGTAATATCATGTCCTTCCAGAAAAATATCATTTTTACCATCACCATTAGGTGTAAACGCATTTGGTGGCTCTTTCATTTCAACAAATATATACTCCTCATCACTACAGCCTGATTCGGTTTTGGCAACTACTACTATAGTATCCGAAATTATTCCCATATCTCCATAATACCATGAATTTTCCGGGCCATCCTGGATGAGTACATCACCCATATAAAAATCGTAATTAAATAAGTTATCTGGATAACAAATAATCGATAGTAATATTGGGTCGTTAAATAATGTAACAACCGGCTTATCATAAACATCAACAATATGAGTTGCAGTATCGCTACATGCCTTAATATTATACCCTGTTAACGTATAACTATTTGTTTCAGAAGGTGAGACTACAATAGATGGTGTATATTGAGGCGGTGCTGTATTCCATTCATACGTGTACCCTCCTGAACCTGAAAGCAAAATAGAATCACCCGAACACAAACTATTGTCACCATAAATTACAATATCTGGCTTATCGTTGATTATTAAGCCTGCTACACCACTCATGGAGTTGGTACATCCTGTTTCTGCTCCTGTTGCCACAACCGAATAGTTTCCTGTTCCTATAAACCCATTAAAACTAAGTGGTAACCCTGAACCTTGATTTACAATACTTGTTGGTACTGCATCTTTATATAGTTCATAATCTGTTTGGAGCTCAGACGATTCAAGTAAAATACCAAGAGTTGGATCATTTTCACAATATGTTCCACCCCCATACAGTTGAAATTTAATAGGCTTAGGATCAACAGAAACCTGAACAACATTATTCATCAATGATGAACATCCATTTCCATTCTCTGCAATTACCGAATAGTTACCCTCTGTAATGATATTACCAAAACTTATTTGTGACCCCGTTCCAAATACATAATAACCTGTTGAAACAGCATTATGGAACAGTGTATATATAGTTGAAGAAGTGGAATTTTCGAGATAAACTTCAACACCACCATAGCCACTACAATAACCTCCACCTCCTAACAACGCATAAGATTCAGGTAATGGGAACATAGTTATTAATACAGAGTCGGTAACAACCTCATCACCATCTGAAATAGACACTTTATACCATGTTGTTTCGCCTGGGTTTACAATTATTTCTGATGATGTTGCATTAAACCCTGGAGGTGACGATTCCCAGAAGTAGCTATAGTTTCCACTACCACCACCGGGTAAAGCATAAATTGATAATTGCTCACCCGGGCAAATCTGGTTATTACTAACTACCAAATTCACCAACAGGGGACCTCCTGAAATAAACACAATCATATTTGATGGATCACTTGCACAACCTGAAGTAACATCTTCTACTTGTAATGAAAACATAGTTGTTTGGTTGAGCGCAACAGTTGTTGCATCAGGATCGGTTGGATTTAATAATTTTTCCGGAGGTATCCATAAATAGGAATACACTCCTAAGCCACCTGAAGCATTACCATTGAGTGTTACGTGAGAACCTGATGATATTGAGATATCAGTACCTGCTTCAGCTATTGGCTGTGGAAATTGACTTACTACAACAATTCCTGCCATTTGGCTTAAACAATCAGTTTCTGAATTGCTTGCCAATACAGTGTAATTTCCTTCTATTTTAGTTTCACCAAAATCTAAAGGCAACCCATCACCTATCAGCTTCATAACTTCAACATTCTGATTCCAATAAAGAGTATATTCTACAAACTCCTGAGATCCGGAGAGACTAATGTTTATACCATTACCGTCTTTACAATAATTACCTCCCCCCAATATTTCGAATGTATATGGAGCAGGCGTTACTACAACAAAAATGGAATCAATTATAATTGTCTCACCATCGCTAATTTCAACTATATATGTTGTTGATTCTTCAGGATAAGCATGGGGAAAAGGATTATTAGAATAGAAACATGTCGGGTTAGAATACCATGAATATGAGTAATTACCAGTGCCACCACCCGCGAGAGCACTCAAATATGTTTCACCACCTTCGCATAGCTGCACAGGCGTTGCACTTACCGTTACGGTTAATGGCATATTTACTATATATATTATAACCGAATCCGTATTACTAATACAACCCGTATTTGCGTCATCAACTGCCAATATAAATAATGTGGTTTCGTTAAGTATGGTTGTAACAGGATTTTGAACCCCTGGATTAACCAATAAGTAATCGGGGTACCAATTAAAATTGTAGTAGCCTGACCCACTTGATGCATCACCGTAAAGCTGAGTTGAAGTTCCTATATCAATGTAATGATCCAAACCAGCATCCGCAATTGGTGAATCAGCCATCGTAACTTGAACAGTATCTTCCATTACATTTTGACAACCATTATTGTTATTCAATCCGATCGCCCAGTAGTAACCTTCGTTTGTTTGATGACCAAAATTTATAGTATCACCATATCCTGATATAACAATTCCTGTACTACCTGACTCATTATATAACTCATAAACAACAACAACATCAGAGCCATCTAATAAAATTTCAACACCATTATTACCATCACAATACAATCCACCACCAAAAACACTATACAAACCGGGTGAAGGATTTACATTGATAATAACCGAATCGGTTATAGTATTTGAACCATCATTTACAATTACAGTGTATGTTGTAGTAATATTTGGCTGAACAACAGGGTTATAAGAAGTAGAAGAGAAACCTGCTGGGTTCGACAGCCATAAATATGTAAAGTTCCCTGAGCCACCCGAGGTAAGTGCAAACAATTGTGATTGTTCACCTTGACAAATATTATCAACAGAGGCATATGCATCAAGAACCAAGGGACCTCCCGAGACAAAAACCACAGCTTGATCATCAGTTCCGACACATCCTGTTTCAGCATCAACTGTATTCAGATTGAACAAAGTTGTGGCATGTATTGGTATTGTAAGAGGTTCGCTATTGGTTGGGTTTACAACTGAGTCGGATGGAGCCCAGCTATAAAAGTAAGTTCCACTACCTCCCAAAGCCGAACCATTTAGCACAACCTGATTAGACCAAATAACATATTTATCATCACCGGCATTTGCCTGGGGTAATTGGTCGACTACTACTGTTGCTGTGCCATTCATCTGCTCATTACAAGTCATATCAGCATTTGCAACTACGAAATAATCCCCTTGTTCAGTATAACTACCAAAAGATAATTCAGCTCCTGTGCCAATAACATCAACAACCGGGTTGTCAGGAAAATGAAATAACCGATAGAGCAAACCCGATTCGGAACCGTTCAACCCAATTTCAACACCGTTTTCTCCAAAACAATAATTTCCACCACCAGTTAGTGTAAAAATCATAGGTGATTGAGATACATGAACATAAACTGAATCCATAGCATATCCCAAACCATCAAACACATCAACATAATACATAGTTGATTGACCAGGATAAGCAATAGGGTTCATTTCTGATGATACAAAACCAGAAGGATAAGATGTCCATGAATAAGAATAACTACCAGTTCCACCTCCTGCAAGTGCCAGCAAATTAATAGGCTGGAAATTACATATACTTAATAATGATGAGCTTGCTTCTACAAATAGGTTGTCACTATTAGTAAATACAATAACGGTATCTACTAATGATATACATTGAGTTTGCAAATCAGTAGCTTCAAATTTAAACAGCGTTGTTTGGGGAATAGGATTTGTTAAAGTAGTTTGAGCATGAGAATTTTGACATAATACAGTTGGTTCCCAACTATAGGAATAACCACCTGAACTACCCGTTACTGAACCGCTTAAAACTGTTGTTGTATTTACTGGAATAATTACATCAGAACCTGCATCAGCTTCAGGAAGCGGATTAATAACAACAGATATATCACCGGCCATATAATTTGTACACAGTGTAGTATTCTCAGTTGCAAATATCGAATATTGACCATTTTGAGATTGTACCCCGAAGTCTAAAGAAAAACCCGTTCCTGATTTATTAACCCCTGTATTTATACCATCCATTAATAGCGAATAAGTTGTATTAATTTCAGAATTCTGTAGTATAATTTCATCTGATTGATCCCCCAAACATACTTCACCACCGCCCGTTAAAAAGTACGATAGTGGTAATGGATTAACTGTTATGGATATAAAATCATTAATGATTGAATTACCATCACTCACAGAAACAGAATAGACTGTAGAAACATTTGGTGACACAACAGGATTATATAATGTGGATACAAAACCAGGCGGATTTGATGTCCATAAATAGGTGTAATTCCCAGTACCACCTGAAGCTAATGTGAACAATTGTGTTTCTTCGCCAGAACATACTGATGGAATACTGTTAATTAACTGCAATGTAAATGGCCCACCTGAAACAAAAACTACTGTATTATCTTCTGAGCTATTACAGCCTGTTGTATTATCATTTACCAATAAGTTAAACATGGTTGTTGAACCCAATGGAACTGTTAATGGTTGCTGTATATTTGCATTGATTAATGAATCTGTTGGTGTCCACATAAATCCATAATTCCCACTTCCTGAATGTGCCTCACCAAGCAGAACCGTCTGCTCATTAAACTGTATTGCCTTATTTTCACCTGCTTGTGCAATGGGATTAGGGTTTACTGTGATAATAGATTCACCTAGCATTGTTTCCTCACAATATACATTTGCAACAGAAGTTGAATAATAATTACCCCCCTGTGTAAATACTCCAAAATCCAATGGCTGACCCGTTCCACTCAACTCTTCTATAAATTCATTAGGACTCCTAAACAAACTATATATTACTCCTATTTCTGAGCCTGATAATCCTATAGATAAACCATCACCTCCTTCACAATAGCTACCACCACCTGTTACCTGATACGTAACGGGTAATGATAAAACTTCGATGGAAATTGTATCATATGCATGTGACAGACCGTCAAAAACATCCAAATAATAAGTTGTGCTTACCAACAGATAAGTTGTTGGGTTGGCTAACGAAGAATAGAACCCCATAGGCAAAGAGAACCATGAATAACTATAGTTACCCGTACCTCCACCTGCCATCGCTGATAAGGTTAATTCACTGCCTGAGCAAAGCGATCCGGGAGTTGCAGTTGCTGTAGCATATAAGTCATTTCCTTGAGCAAAAAGAATTACCGTATCAGGAAGTGATAAGCATTGTGTTTGGATATCAGATGCGATGAGCGAAAACATTGTTGTTTGACTAATTGGCTGAGTGAATGTATTTTGACTCATTGGGGACACGCATAGATATGATGGTTGCCACTGATAATTATACGACCCTGACCCCCCTTCTGCAGATCCGTTCAATGTTGCTGTTGTTCCAGCTGTTAAAAGTTGATCGGGGCCAGCCGAGGAAATAGGTAATGGATTAACTGTTACTATTGCATTACCCAACATACTATTATTACACAGTGATGAAGAGTTGGTTGCAAAGGATGTATAATTTCCATTTGTATTCCATATTCCAAAATCCAAGGCAAACCCTGTCCCACTTATAGTCATTCCAGTTACAGCTCCATCTTGCAACAGTTGATAATCCACTCCTGTCTCACTACCTTGTAATATTATGTTTGAAGGATCAGTTCCTTCGCATACAACGCCTCCCCCCGTCAACATAAATACAGTAGGTGAAAGGGTTACTATTACAGTAACCGAATCAGTAATCACCGTTAAACCATCACTAACAGTTACTATATATGTAGTTGTTACTAATGGGTTTACAATGGGATCAAATGATGTTGAACTAGTTCCTGTTGGATTTGACTGCCAAAAATATGAGAAACTTCCACTACCTCCACTTGCCATTGCATAAAGCTGCACCTCATCTCCAGGGCAAATCGGGTAACCAGAGGTTAGTATACTTAACGCAATTTGTCCACCGGAAACAAAAACAATTGCATTATCTTCTTGACTTTCACAACCCTGATTATCTGTTACAGTAAGATTAAACATATTTGTATTATACAAAGGTATTGTTGATGGAGTAGCGGATGTTGAATTAATTAAGGAATCAGATGGGCTCCATAAATAACTATATCCACCTGCCCCTCCTGTTACCGAACCACTTAAGGTGGCAAAGCTTCCTGCGTTTATTAAGGAATTTGAGCCAGCTTCTGCAACCGGAAGTTCATAAACACCTATCGTAGCCACACCGTTCTGAGGTTTCATACAACCGGTATTATCATTTTTAGCTATTATATTGTATTCTCCTTGTTGAGTAAAATTTCCAAAAACTAATTGTTGTCCATTACCTATCATGTTATCAACTATCGACTGCTGATAATATAATGAGTATAACAAACCTGTTTCCGAACCATCAAGAGATATCTCAACTCCCTGACCTCCACTACAATAATTTCCGCCATTATTAATGGTATATGACTGGGGTAGTGGAAATACGGTAACTGATACAGTATCGGTTATGGTTTCCAATCCATCACTAAGCTGTACAAAATAAAGAGCAGATGAAACCGGTGATATTTGTGGGTTTGGAATTGTTGAAGAAAAACCGGGTGGTGAGGATGTCCATGAATAAGAATAATTGCCCGTTCCTCCTCCAGCTACTGCTATTAGGCTAATACTTTCACCTGAGCAAATATTATTATTACTTGAAAATGCCTGAACGCTAAGAGGACCACTACCAACATAGACTATTGAAGTATCGGGATTGCTTACACAACCAACTACATTATCAGTTACTTCCAGAGAAAAAATTGTCGATATATATAAGTTATTAGTTTGTGTTGAAGATGTTGAAGATGAAACGCATAAATTTGAAGGTGACCACAAATAATTGTAATTACCTGATCCTCCTGAAGCACTTCCCTGTAATTGTACAGAACTACCTTGAATAATATTATGGTCGGATCCTGCATCTGCAACAGGTAATTCAAGTATATTAATTTCAGAAATACCACTCATCTGGCTTGTACAACCAGTAATACTATTCTCTGCAACTACAGTATAAAACCCTGCCTCTTGCTGTTCACCAAAACTTAATCCATACCCGGTTCCCGAAATTGCATTTCCGGTAAACTGAGAATTATGATACAAGTAATAGATAATTCCTATTTCACTATTGAGTAAAAAAACATTTGGATATTCTTCTCCCATACAAATTGTACCACCTCCTTGTAAAGGGTTATCCAAAGGCAACGGATTAATAATAATTGAAGCATTCTCGTTCATTTCAATACTACAAGAAGTGAATTGATTATAACCAATAACTGTGTATACGCCTTCTGCTTGCTGCAAACCAAAATCAATTGATTGTCCTGTTCCCTCCACTACTACACCGGTTCCCTCACCATTAATAAGCAAATTATACGATATCCCCATTTCCGAACCGTTAAGTTCAATATTCAATCCCTGCCCTCCTTCACAATATTCGCCTCCTCCTAATACTCCAAATACAATTGGTGTAGGATCTACATTAAGTACAGCTGCTAATGAAGTATCCGGGCAACTAACATTTGTAACAATGCATCGGTATGAAAAACCATTCATACCCAGAACCGTATATACATTCAAATCGGGAGTTTGAGAGCCTCCATAAAATGCATTATCTTCAATATCAATCCACCCAACATCGTTGTACTCCTGCCACAAATATTGTGAACCATTTATGGCTTCAACAGTAAAATCGGCAATATTACCCTTGCAAACTCTTTGACTAGCAGGATCATATGTTATAATAGGAGGATCATAAACTCCTAATAATGCAGGCAATGATGTGTCTTTATCATTAAAAAGATCAACTACAACACATCTATACAAGTATCCATTTAATGCAAGATTAGCATCAATTATAGTGAGGTTTGGAGTGTATTCTCCATTTGCATAAGTAAATGATTCATCAAGATTATACCAACCAACTCCATCATTCTCCTGCCACTGATAGCCTGTTGTGTTAACTGCAATAATACTGAACCCTGCAGATGACTCAACACAAACAGATGTATCAGAAGGGTTTGTTACTACAACAGGTTGTGAAATAAGAATTTGTGATACAACAACTAAAATCAAGGATATAGTTACTTTTGGCATCCATACAGATCTGTATAGTAATGCCATTATCTTTATACGAGATTTAGTTTTCAATTATACTTAGCTTTTCAGTTAAGGACCAAAATATGGTGGTTTTGGAAGATACGGTAAATCTATATTTAATAGATCATTCTATACTGAGATAGGCAAAAAGAAATAAACATATATATGTTAACAATAAAGCAAGTTTATGGTAAAGAAAAGGCAGTAGATAAGCTTGTTAAAATACGATATATTAGTAATTATTCTGAGCTATTCTCTAAGTATCAAAAAATGTCCGTCATCCTCAATCTTTATTATTGTAGAGGCCCTTACTGAACGTACTCTATCCTGAAAAACAGAAACAACATGATCAACGCCATTTTTTATACCGTCATCAATTTGACTGAAGGTGCGTGCTGTCGGTTGATCAGAAAAATTTGCTGATGTTGATACGATTGGTTTATCAAGCCTACGAATAGTTTCACCACTATATCTGCCATGAACTATTCTGATGGCAATGGTGCCATCTTTTGCTATTAAGTTTTTTGCCAGATTCACTGCACCATGATAAACAATTGTTAATGGTGACCTAGAATTTGATATTAAGTCATAAGCTATAGGGGGCACATTCTTTAAATATTTTTCAAGTTTTTCTACAGAATCCAGGAGAACTATCATTCCTTTATTTTCACTCCTACCTTTGAGTTTATAAATTCGCTGAACAGCCTTTGAATTTGTAGCATCACAACCGATACCCCAAATTGTGTCTGTTGGGTATAGTATTATTTTTCCTTTTTTCAATAATTCTACAGTCTCGTTTATTTCTTCTTCTATATTCATTCGCTTGTCCTTATTTTTAACAACTTATCCTGAATAATTCAGTAAAATAATTAGGTCACTAATTTAAGTAATTGTTCAGTTTCAATAGTATTTGCACAATTAAAATGTTTTTCAGGACATTTCCTTAAGCCATGCAAACCACATGGCCTGCACTTCATAATATCTTTCGTCTGTATAATATGTGAGTCCTCAGACATTGGTCCAAATCCAAATTCAGGGACCGTTGAACAAAATACTGCAGCAACCGGAGCATTCATCGCAGATGCCATATGCATTGGTGCTGAATCGTTTACATAATTCATAACAGCTTCTCGCATCAGGGCAGAGGATTCAAGAAACGTTAGTTTGCTAGCTAAGTTAAGGCTATTTTGATGTTTCGAGTTACTTAATATTCTATCACATAATGGTTTTTCCTTTGGTGATCCAAGCATATAAACGGCTATATCTTTATCCAAGGAAGATATAAAGTCAATCCATTTCTCCTCAGGAAACTGCTTAGTAAACCACAAAGAACCCGGAGAAACAGTTATGTACTTTTTTGTTTTAAACTGAGAAACCTTAGCCATATCATTTTTCGATGGATATAACTTTACAGAAAAAATACTACTATCCGTAATATGTTCAATTAACTTAAGGTTTCTTTCAGTTTCATGTGGATTATTTTCAGATGTGCCAATGTGATGCTTTATCCTTTTTGTGAAAAATAAGGAAAAAGGATTTTTGCTAAATCCAATCTTCATTTCAGCACCCGATAATATTGTCATTAATCCTGAGGAAGCAAAACGCTGCACATTGACGACCAGATCATATTTATTCTCTCTAATTATACTTATCAACTCCAGTAAACGTTCATATTTTTTTTCGGTTTTATCCCAAACTATTACGTGATGCAAATATGGATGTCTTCGCAATACACCTTCATAACCATATTTTAACAGAAAATCAATTTTAGCATCAACATAGTAATGATGAAGTTTTTCAATAAGCGGCGTGCTAAGAATAACATCTCCAAGAGAGGCAGTTTGTATTATTAAAATTTTCTTCACTTATGTTGTTTAAGACCAATACAAAAGTAAAGAAAAACCTACGCGAACTTATTTAGAATAATTTTTAATTTTCAATACATCAATATTATTAAACATAAGTTCCTATTTTTACAGCTTTCTAAATAACTAACACATTAAAGTATAATTATAATGGCAAATCTGGAAACAACTTACATGGGCTTAAAGCTTAAGAATCCTGTTATTGTTGGCAGTTCAGGATTAACGAACTCCATTGAGAATATATTAGAAATAGCTAAAGAAGGTGCAGGGGCTGTTGTACTAAAGTCTTTATTTGAAGAACAAATAAACCAGATGGCAAGCCACACTTACGACGAGGGAGATTACAGTAACTACTACGCTGAAGCACATGACTATATACAAAACTACACTTCAGAAAATGAGGTCTCAAACTACATTAGTTTAATAAAGGAATGTAAAGCGAAAGTTGACATTCCTATAATAGCTTCAATTAATTGTATGAGTGATAGTGAATGGATAGACTTTGCAAAAAAAATTGAAAGTGCCGGTGCAGATGGTCTTGAACTAAATATTTTTGTTATGCCATCCGATCCAAATAAAAGCAGTGCTGACAATGAAAAAGTTTATTTTAATATTATAGAAAAAATAACTAAGATTGTTAATATACCTATTGCGTTAAAATTAAGTTATTACTTCTCAAGCCTTGCTAAAACATTTGAGATGCTCTCATGGACGGGAATTAAAAGTCTTGTATTATTTAATCGTTTTTTCTCTCCTGACATTGATATTAATAAGTTTGAAATTAAATCAACAAATGTTTTTAGTTCACCTTCTGAATTATCACAATCGCTTAGGTGGATTGCCATGTTAAGTGATAATATACAATGTGACATTGCTGCATCAACAGGAATACATAATGGAGAAGCTGCTATTAAGCAATTACTTGTGGGTGCAAAAGCCGTTCAAATTGCTTCTGTTCTTTATAAAAAAGGTATTAAAGAGATATCGATAATACTCAAGGAAATAAACGATTGGATGGTTAATAATAATTTTGATAACATTGAACAGTTCCGAGGCAAAATGAACATTAAAAAGTCGGACAACCCTGCTGCTTATGAACGGGTTCAGTTTATGAAATATTTTTCAGGTATAGAATAAGCAATATTTCATTTGACAATTTAATAAATCGTTCTATCAAATTAATTACTATTTTTACTTTAAGTTAAAAAAACTTAATGTGAAAAAGTACACTAATGGATTACGCTTAATTCTATTATTAGCAGGATTAACGATAAGTTTATTGTCAAAAGGCCAGTTAATGAATCATTACTGGTCTCTTAATTTTAATTCGCAGTCATCCCTACTTTCTGGAGCTGTTGTTGCAGGCGATGGAGGTAATACCTCAATTTATTTTAACCCTTCAACAATTTCAGAAATAAAAAACGGTGGAAATCTTTCATTTGCAGCCTCACTGTTCACATGGGGAGTATATTATTTCAAAGATGCCTTAGGCACCAATATCGACATGACAAATGTCAGTTTCAATGTTCAACCTCAGTTTTTATCTTATAGTTATCGTAAAAAAGATAGCAAGTTTGCTGTTGCATTTACAGCATTAACCAGGATGAAAGAAAGGTTTGACATTAATTATTACAATTCGGAGAAAAAGGATGTTATTATCAACAGTCCGGGGATGGAGAACTACATTACAAGTTTCAAATATTATTTAGAATATACGGATAATTGGTTTGGACTAGCTAGTGCATATGATGTAAGTGATAAATTTAAAATTGGAGCTAGCCTTTTTCTATCATCATCATATATTTCTTACCGAATATTAATTAACACTACTGCTTTTTCATCAACCGACACTACATGGGTTGGTGGAGTACCTAACCCAGGTCCTGTATCAGAAGGAATGTACACCGAGTCATTTAAGTTTACCGATTACAGGCTAATAGCAAAACTTGGATTCTCATACATTTTTGATAAATGGCGATTTGGTTTAAATTTTACATCTCCATCCTTATCGATATTATCCTCAGGAAAAGAAGCATATCGCAATCAACAAATGGCAAATATTACAAATCCTGAAAATAATGAATTCATGCCAGGATATATTATAGTTAACGGCCAATCAAAAAACGATTTAACCACCAGGTCTAAACTACCTTTTTCTGTTTCATTTGGTTTTATATATGAAGTTGACAACGATCAAAACAGGCTCTATTTCACAATGGAGTATTTTGCAGGTGTTGCTCCTTATAAAATGGTTGATGCCCCCATAAAGGATAATATAACTTCAAACATTATTTATGATCAACTTAAGAATAAGGATTGGTTATCAGTTGCAGATGTTGCAAAACCTGTACTGAATGTTGCTATCGGCTATAGATGGGAATTAAATAAGGATCTCATGTTTTTGAGTGGATTTCGTACAGATTTTAACAATATAAATAATGCAGATTACAAACAGTATTCCGATTATAATAAAGTTAATACTACAAATATAAATATTTATCATTATACTGGAGGAGTTCAATTTTATTTTCTAAAAAAATACCTGCTGGTTGCAGGAGGTGAACTTTCTTTTGGATATGATAAAGACCAACGCCAAATGGCTAATTTCTCCGATCCTGTAGAGTATAGTCCTGAAGACCACCGAATTCTGATGGGGCCTCTTGAAAATAAAATGGATATTTACTATTTTGGGTTTAATATATACCTATCAGCCACATTTAAATTCGGTGGAAATAAGTAATACCAAATATGTCATTAGCTTAAGGATTAAGTTAATGACCTTTCCTTAATACAATCTCAGAATAGAATTGAAAAATGAACAATTTGACTATAAATTAGTAACTCGAATTTCATATTGATTTAAATTATTAGATTTGCATCTTAAGAATCCCAAAAAATCATTTTTACAGAAACTAAATAAATAATTATGCATAAAAAAAATTCATTACTCAAGATGCTGTTGGTAATAATTATACCTGCAAGCATTCTGATGCTATCATCATGTTATCCAGACGAAAGTCTTTCTATTAATGAAACTGATGTTATAATGACAGGTTATTACGATTCAGTTGATTTCACATCATTAAAAACTTATTATATGTCTGACACTGTGTACGCAGTAAGAGATGATACAACTGACCATTCACTTATTGAGTACAATAATTTAATCATTGAAACTATTGATAGCAACATGGCAAAATACGGTTACACAAGGGTTAGTGATACTGCTTCGGATGTACCCAATATCAGAATTTCATCGGCATCCATAACAGTAAAAAATGTTTCTGTTGGTTGGTGGTATCCATACTATCCCGGTTGGGGATGGGGATGGGGATATGGATGGAAATCTGGGCCTCGTGGAGTAGATTACTATTATCCAGGATATCCGGGATACTATCCTCCTGGTTATGGATGGGGTTACCCTTATTATACTAGCTACACAACCGGAACACTATTAATTGAGATGGCAAATCCCAATGATTATAGGGTAATTGGCAACGATACAGTAGTGCCTATTTACTGGGGTGCCGGTATAAATGGAGTACTTAGTAGTGGTTCTGATGCTTCACGGATAACTAAAGATATTGATAAAGCCTTTGAACTATCACTACAAATAAAGACCAATTAATAACAACTCTAAACTTAAGAAGATGAAAAAAAATAAAATATTATTAATAGGCCTTTTTATGATGCTATTTGGAGTTTCTTCATTTGGTCAAGGTGGAGGAGTATGGAATTTCGACTGGAATATGGGTTTCCCAATGGGAGATACTAAAGATTTCATCGGACAACCTACCTTTCGTGGTTTTTCAATTGAAGGACGTAGTTATGTTACTGAAAACATAACAGTTGGAGGTATTGCCGGATGGAGTGTTTTTTATGAAAATTTTGGTTGGGTTACTGAAGATAGAACAGAAGACAACGGCCAAATTTATGGCTATAAAAGAAGATACTTAAACGTTATGCCTTTGATGGTTACCGGTCATTATTATTTTTCTCAAGGACAAATACAACCATATATTGGAGCAGGACTAGGTACTTACTATATTGAATCACGCGATTTTATTGGTATTTATTATGTTCAAGGTAAGGATTGGCATTTTGGTATTGCTCCGGAGGTGGGTGTTGTTATGCCATTTGGAAGTGGAAATACAGGCATGAACATTAATTTTAAATATAACATGGCACTTAAAACTAAAAATAACCCAAGCTATTCATGGCTGGGTATTAATGTAGGTATCTCCTACCTGTTTTAGAAGTTGTAGTTTTTTATACTATAAACCGGGAAGAGCTAGTTGTTACCTTCCCGGTTTTTTTATTACATTTACATCCAAAAAATATACAATATCCATATGAATAAAACAATACTCATTTCATTATTATTTATATTGGAGATTAGCCTCTCAGTGTATGGCCAAAAAGACAAACACGTTCAAGACCAAACTAAAACAGTTACAAAAGATACTACCTATAAAAGCTTAAAAAGAAACATTATAAAATGGAATCTTACGCCATTGATATGGAGTTTTCAAAACATTAATATTTCATATGAGAGAACTACATCAAGCCATGGTTCTTTTTCGGTAAATGCCGGATATTTTACACTACCGTTATTAGGGGGAAGTGTAACTGATAGTTTTGATATTAAGGCAAACAGAAATAATTGGGGATTTAGCGTTTCAGGTGATAAACGATGGTATTTTAAAAAACGAAATGTTGGATTTGCACCTGATGGTTTGTATTGGGGTATATTTGGATCCATTCATTATTATGAGTTTGAAAGTAGCTTCAAAATAATAAATAGCCAGGTAGCTTCGGGTGATTTAGTTTTAGATGGTAATTTTGGAGTAGTTAGTGCCGGTGTTGAACTGGGCTACCAATTTGTTCTAAAAAATAACTTAACAATAGATTTGATATTTATGGGACCGGCAATATCAACCTATACAGGAAGTCTAGGTATAAGTGGTGATTTACAAGTAGATGAAGATAGTGAATACGTAAAAGGTATTTATGATGTTCTTGTGGCAAGATTTCCAGGAGTTGATAAACTACTTGATGAGAAAAAGATTAAAGATAATGGAAGTGTATTTAGTTTTGGTCCGGGAATGAGGTATATGATCCAGATAGGATATAGATTTTAACTGGTATAGTCAATTGTAGGAAGTAAAAGCTATTAAATACTTACAAACTGAATATTCCAAATAAGTATAAGCAGAAATAATAACTAATTTGATAAATAGTCAATCTAATATTTAAAAAAATGACACGAATTTTTACACTACTATTTTTAATATTTGCTGCATTTAATACAATAAACGCACAGCAACAGCTACTCAACCCCGGATTTGAAGAATGGGAAAATGTTTGGGTAGGAACTGATGAACCAGTTCATTGGAGCTCCATAAAGACTTCAGATAGTGCATATTTTAATAATTTGGCTCCTGTAGTTTGGGGGCCTAGTACCGATGCTCATACAGGCAATTACTCGTTAAGACTATTTAATTACGACAGTTTTGTAATCGCAACAGGAATGATGACAAATGGCCGTGCTCACACAGAATTACCTGCTGACTTGAGTTATGTATTTACTGATCAAGAAAATGATAAGTGGCACAGAGTATTAACTGAAAGACCCGACAGTGTTGCAGGTTGGTTTAAATGTAACCCTGGGGCAGGCGATTTTGGAACTGTTAAATTTATTTTGCATACTGGTTATGCTCAATTACCTGGCGATGAACTCAATTCAATAGCTATGGCATACTATGAACTACCTACACAGGAAATAACTCAATGGACAAGATTTTCTGTTCCATTTGTATATTATTCAAGCAACAATCCTGAATATATTCTATCTGTTCTTACATCAGGAAACGGTATAGAGGCAATGATTGGAAGCACAGCTCTTTTTGACGATATAGAGCTAATATATAACGAGAGTTCTGTGATTGAGTTATCCAAAAATCAATTTAAAATTTTTAGCAATGACAAACGATTAAATATTCTAATTGAAGAGAATAAAGGGGTATTATTTGAAATAAGATTATTAAACACAAGTGGTCGTACTGTATTAACAGATGAAATAGTGGCAGGAGAAAACAACACTATTAATATTAGTTCGTTGCCTACTGGCTTATACATAGTTGTTGCTTCAAACTCAACAAAAATGTTTTCAAAAAAGATATTGCTCAAATAACATATTTTTAGCAAAACATTTAACCAGCTATTGCTAATCCACATGAAAAGAAGATTATACAGTAAAAATCAACTACCAATATTTTTATTGATATTAATCTGGATTACTGTTAATAGTAATGCTATTGGTCAAAATAACGGAACTTTCTCAGGACGAGTTATTGATAAAACAACTTCCGAATCCCTGATTGGCGCAAATATTTTTTTAAAGAAAGACATGTCATTAGGTGTTGTTAGCGACTTTAATGGTTACTTCTCTTTATCAGTACCACAAGGCAACTATGTTTTTGCTGTTTCATATACTGGTATGAAATCGCAAACGGTTCAAGTAAAAATAGTTACTGATAGCACTACTAATATTAACTTTGAGATGACTTCGTTTAGTACTAATTTTGAAGAAATTGTTGTTAGAGCAGGCAAATTTGATAAAAGTATTGAAGACCAGACATCATCAATAGAAATAATGAGTCCCAGACTTATTGATGCAAAAAATACTGAGTCTGTTGAAACAATTCTGAATATGGTTCCAGGATTAAACATACTCGATGAAGAACCCCAAATTAGAGGTGGCAGTGGATTTACTTTTGGAGTAGGCAGCAAAGTTGCAGTTTTCGTAGATAATTTACCAATAACATCAGGAGATGCCGGCAAAACCAATTGGTCGCTTATTCCAGTAGAAAACATTAAACAAATTGAAGTTGTGAAAGGGGCATCATCTGTACTTTCTGGTGCCTCAGCTTTAAGTGGTGCAATTTATATACGAACCAAGTATCCGGGAATTCAGCCTGAAACGAAAATTAAAGTTTTTGGTGGTTTCTACTCGCCACCAAGATTACCTGCGTTAAAATGGTGGAACGGAATAAATTATACATCAGGAGCAAGTTTTTCACACTCGCAACAACTTAATGATGGCCATACCGATTTAGTAGTAGGAGGAATGTTCTTAGCAAACATGAGCTATTTAGGAGCACCTGTTCCCGGCCCATTAGTTGTTGATACAATACCCATTAGTGATAATGATATGGCCAATCGCAGAGTAAGGCTAAATTTTAACTTGCGCCACCGTTCTAAAAAAATATCAGGACTTGATTTTGGGCTTAACGGAAATGTTATGTATGATAAATCGAGCAAAGTTTTCGCGTGGTTAGACGATACAACAAATTTCTATAGAGCATATCCCGGAGCAGTACTGTTATCTAAAAACACTACATTCTATTTGGATCCATTCGTTAATTTTTATTCAAGTATGGGTTTTAAGCACGAGTTTACGTCAAGAATTATGTATTCCAACAACGATGCTAATAATAATCAGTCTACCAAATCGCTTTTTGTTTACAATAATTATCAATTTGGAAAGAGCTTTAAAAACCTAGGTAACCTTGATTTTATTGTTGGTGCAACAAGTCAATATACCTATTCATACGCTCACCTTTACGAAGCATCAGGATCCCCATCAAACTATTTGTGGAATACATCAATTTTTATGGAGATTGAAAAAAAGATTGGAAATGTATTAAATGTGTCAGCCGGTGTCCGTCTTGAAAATTATCAAATTAACGACTCAATACGTGATAACAAACCAATATTAAGACTTGGAGCATCATTAAAATTGGGACAGGAAACATATATAAGAGCATCCTTAGGTCAAGGGTATCGCTTTCCAACAATTACCGAAAGGTATATAAAAACAACCGTTGGCAGTTTTGGTGTCTTTGATAACCCAGATCTCATCCCCGAAACGAGTTGGAATTCTGAAATAGGAATAAAACAGGGTTTCAAGTTTGCCAAATATTATGGATATGTTGATGTTGCCCTATTTTATCAGGAATATAATAACACTATCGAATACTTGTTCGGCTTTTGGGATTCAACTTATACTTTTGCAATTGCGGGGTTCAAATTTGTAAATACTGGTAAATCAAAGGTTACAGGTATCGACATATCGCAAACCGGTCAACTTAAAGTATCTGATAAATTTTCAATTATTACTTTGTTTGGCTATACCTATATTTTACCTGTAACACTGCAACCAGACTATGTATTTGCAAAAGACTATAATCCAGGTGGAAGCAAAGAGTTTTCTTATGAAACAACAAGTGTTAACCCGGGCAGGGATATATTAAAATATCGTTTTCTGCATACATTTAAAATGGATATAGAATTAGATTATTCAAGATTCTCTGTGGGCTTTAGCCTTAAGTATTTTAGTAAAATAGAAAACCTCGACAAAGCAATTTTTGATTTTGAAGATGCTACAGTCGGTACAGGAGGTACGATGCAAGCTATTTTATATAGAAAATATTATGAAACGCATAATAATGGCAATGTAATTATTGATTGTAGAGCAAGTTACAAAATAGGAATAAGGCATAAAGTATCTATAATATCATCCAATATTTTAAACAGAATGTATTCTCTAAGACCGCTAAAAGCGGAACCCATGCGAAACATAACCCTGCAATACGTTCTAAATATTTAATATTAATTACATAATCAAGACCAAATATTATTTTGATGTGTTGAGGAAATTGTTGAGTTTCACAAAGAAAAAAAGATATTATGATTGAACATGAACTATCAAATTCGTGATAAAATTCCTAGTAGAAGACATATTATTTTTAAAAAACCGATCATTTAAAGGTTTTAGTGTTAAACCTGAAAATGATTATATAAAAAACAAAAATGTTGTTCTTACTTAACTTTACTAACAGTTGTATTAGTTGTACCCATAATTGTAGCAGGAATTGTAACCCCACCCTGATCGATATCTAACGACATATCCAAATCAATTGTAGAACTAATAAGCATACCTGTCTTTCTATCAACAGTCATACTACCAGTAGTGGTTCCGGTAAGAGATAATTCCTCTTCTATATCATTAGCGGTTACTGTTCCTTCAACATCCAATTCAGCATGCTTACGCGATACTTTTTTTAATGTATAAACAACATGCACCTTCATCTCACTATCTTCCAGCGTGTTAATATCTGACTCCCAACTGTCACCAACCTTAATCTTCCCTTCAGGATAAATAGCATGTGTATTTCCCGAACTTAAACTATTTGCCAAATCACTATTATTAGAAAATTTGCTAAGATCGATATCCAGTACTTTGCCCCGATTGTTCTTTACTATATAAATTTGTGCTCCAATAATCTTGTTCATTTGCTCTGCAATCTGAGCTCCCATACCTTCAAAAGTTGTTGAATCCCTCGAATCGTATATTATCTCCATCCCAAATATCTTCTGATCCATCTTGATTCTGTTAAAGGCATATTCCTCACTTATATCATTACCCTCAATTTTATTTACAACAGAAGACATTTCAAACATCATAACTTGTTCTAATGTAGTAGTGGTTCCCATAGCATCAAAAGTAATATCCTGTTCAATATCAGAAACAAAATTGTAACTATCGCCAACATTAAGGTTATAAACCAGCTTTATGCTTTTTTGAGCAAACGCACCCGAAGTTACTATCATAAATAGGCTAATAATTGTCAATAATACTTTTTGAATTTTAAATCTCATAATATGGTCAGTTTAATAATTAATCTAGATATATATTCTATGTAGTTTTTAGAAGATAAAAAATAGCCACTGGTTCTCAAATTAAAATGTAGGATTATCTTCATCAGTCATCGTATTCATTTTTGATGAATAAGTTGATATACCTGCGCTGGCATCCTCAACAGAGAATCCTCCTCCACCCTGTGAATAATCTTCAAATTTAGCAAAATCTGCAATAAACCTTAGCCTCAAATCTCCTGTTGCTCCATTACGGTGCTTGGCTATAATAATCTCCGAAACACCTTGCGTTGGAGACCCATCTTCATACTCATCGATCTTATAATATTCGGCTCTGTAAATAAACAACACAAGATCAGCATCTTGTTCTATGGCTCCCGACTCACGTAAATCGGATAATATGGGTCGTTTAGAAGCACCGGGTCTTGTTTCAACTGCACGACTAAGCTGCGATAATGCTAGTACCGGTATATTAAGTTCCTTTGCCAATGCCTTTAGCGACCTTGATATTTGACTTATTTCCTGCTCACGATTTCCCTTACTATCTGTCCCGCCACTCATAAGTTGCAGGTAATCAACAAATACCATTTGAATATCGTGCTGTTGTTTTAAACGACGACATTTTGCTCTTAATTCAAAAATAGACAATGCAGGCGTGTCGTCAATAAACATCTTTGCATCAACTAAGTTTGATACCTTATCAGTTAACTGCTGCCATTCATAACCTGCTAGATCACCCCTCTTAAGTTTATCAGATCTTAACTCAGTTTCGCTGGATATTAGTCTTGTAACAAGCTGAACAGATGACATCTCCAATGAAAAGAAAGCAACAGGCTTATTAAACTCCACAGCTACATTTCGTGCCATATTCAAAGCAAATGCTGTTTTACCCATTGATGGTCGGGCAGCCAATATAATAAGATCTGACTTTTGCCATCCTGATGTTATCCTATCAAGGTCGACATAACCTGAAGGTACACCTCTCAAATGTTGATCAGAGTCTTTAGCACTCTCAATATCTTGAATTGCCTGTTTAATCAGCGATGGCATATCTTCAAAACTACGTCTAAGGTTAGACTCAGATACTGCAAAAAGATTTTGTTCGGCTTTATCGAGTAAATCAAAAACATCTGTAGTATCTTCAAATGCATCCTTAATAATAAGAGAAGATATCCTGATTAATTCTCGCTGAATATGCTTTTGCAGAATAATTCTTGCATGATACTCAACATTAGCAGTTGAAGCAATACGACTGGTCAACATGGTAATATAATAAGGACCGCCTACCATCTCGAGTTCGCCTAAACTTTTTAATTCATTGGTAACTGTGAGTATATCAACTGGTTCTGACTTCGCAAACAGACTTGCAATGGCTCCCATTATTTTTTTATGACTGTCCTTATAAAAAACGTTAGGGGGAAGAATGTCTATAACCGAACTTACTGCATCTTTTTCAAGCATCATGGCTCCAAGAACTGCCTCTTCAAGATCGATAGCTTGAGGCTGAACTTTACCATGCTCGGCAAGCTGTTGCACAGTTACATTTGTACTTTTTTTTAAACTTGATTTGCGATTATCTTTTTTCAATTCTTCCATGTGCCCAAAATTACAAATATTGCCAGATAGTTAATAAACTGTTGATAACTATTTTTACAAAAAAAATCATTATTGTAATCCATTATTAATATTTACGAATACTCAATGCAATCGATACAAACAATGGGTTAACAGAGGTTTCTACAGTAATTATTTTTTTGATTACAATTAACACTAAAAAAACAGCTTTTCAACTCTTAGATTCAATTACTTCTATATTTTCGTGAGCTTATTTTTAACTAAAGAATGAAAAAATGATGAACACAGAAAAATTTAGAGATGCTTGCGTTGAAGCAACAAAAATATTTACAAAACTCAACCTTAAAGAATACAATGAATTACAATCTAAACTAGAATATTGTATTGGTAGTTATGACTTTGATAAAAATCCAAATGGCTTAATTGAATATGGTACAAGTGCTCTTACGGAACTAATATCTTATAAAAAACAAAACCCAAGAAAGGTTAATAAAAAAATAATTGCCAATCTGGAAAAATATCTACAAAACTAGTCCTTGTGCTATAAAAAATAAAGAGGCTATCTAAAGCTAACTACAAAAAACATTAGGCTGTCCAGAAAGTTAAAAATGTCTGTCATTCTGAGTGATAGTGAAGAATCTAATATATTGTTAATTGTCACTTAGAGATTCTTCACTATCATTCAGAATGACAAAAAACTAAATTTTTTGGATAGCCTCATTAATTTTTCCAGATAAAATTATTTTAAAAGTGGTTCTAAGGATGCGTTAAAAACTTCCTGATAATTATTGGGAAATTATTGACTTTGTTAGAACCACTAAATAATAACAATATCAGTATCTGGAATTAGCTCCAATCCAAGATATCTTCTTAATAATTGGGTTATGGTTATCACATCTTTTTGGCAATAAGTTACAATTCGATCCAGGTCTTTCTCAACCCAGTAAACGTGGCCAACCATCGATCCATCAATATCATCCTTCGGTGTTGGTATATTAAATAAAGCAGCTAACAATTCCAGAGATGTATAATGCTTATAATCACCAAACTTCCATAGTTCCATAGTATCTATATGTCTCACTTCCCATGGTTTTTTCCCTGCAAGATTAATAATCTCAGGAAGCTTAATACCGTTCACAAGCATACGTCGAGCAATATATGGAAAATCAAATTCCTTCCCATTATGAGCACAAAGCAAACTGTAATTGTTATTATAATGTTTATCCAGAAGGTCAGCAAATTCTTCTAAGAGTATCTTTTCGTCATCACCATAGAAGGATTTTATTCTAAATTCTTTTCCGTTAGCATAACCACAAGATAAACATACAATCTTGCCAAATTCTGCGTAAATACCGGCACTCGAATACAGCTTATCAGCAGTAGCATCAGGATTATTCCGCTTAAGCTGTTCTGCTTTTTTTCCCCATAAGTATTTAAACTTATCATCTAACTCACTAAAATCAGGAAACTGTGAAACGGTTTCAATATCAAGAAATAATACATTATCAAGTTTTAGATTATTAAGCATAATAACAGTATTTTTTTAGATGAGAAATATACAAAAAAAAGGATTACATTCGGCAATGAAAAATAGAATTCTAAACTGATGAGCAGTTTCTTTAAAATTATTACTTTAATAATGCTGTCATTGGTAATAAACTCTTGCTCAAAAGTGGAGAAAAATAGAGATCCTATAATTGAAATATTCAGTCCTGAACACAAACAACAATTTTCACTTCCAGACACCATTAACATCAAGTTTAGTGTTACGTATAATTATGAAATTGAATATATTAGGGTTAGTATTGTTGATAAAAATATGATCCCCATCTCAGACCAGAAGTTTATATATCCTGAAGACGATGCTAATGATTATAATATTTATTTACCAATTAGCATATTGCCACAGAACGTTAGTGTTCCTCCTTACTATGTTCAGGTTACGATAAGCAGTTTATCACAAATTAACCACACATATCAGGAAATAAGCTTATTAAATAGTGAGGTTAAATACAAAGGTTGTTTTTTAATTGGCAACACGGGGATTAACACTTTAAGCATTGCTTATTTTAATGATCAATATAAAAAAAATTATAGCACCGAACTAAGTGGTAACTACTTAGGTTCTGATATTTCTATTGATGCCAATTTGTTATATTTAATAACCAACACTCCTGACAGAATAAGAGCAATTGATAGTGACAATGGAGAAGTTGCATGGATTAAAGAACCTCAACTTCCATATCCTGAATTCAATAAGATACTTGTTAACAATAACATAGTTTACTTAAGCACAAATATTGGACGGATAATAGGGCTTACTGCGGATAATGGCATCCAAATTTTTAACACACCAATACTTGCTGATTCTGCTCCATACAACCTTTGCATAACCGAAGATTATTTAATTGCAGATACCAGACTACGTAATTCGGGATCAACAATTTGGGCTACATACTACAAGCAAACAGGTAATAAGTATCAAATATTTCCAACCAATTATGAAACTTTGGCAATATATAGTCTTGAAAGCAAAAACAGAATAGTTGCATTTTGCAATAATAACTCAACAGGGCAAATAATTAGCTTTAATGTTAAAACGAATAATATTGAAAATAGCCTTATTGTAACCAATATTGAAATACAGCAATCATATAAAATTGATGAAAATAATTTTCTGTTTTCCAGTGAAAATAAACTTTTTCATTTTGACCAGCAAAACCAATCATATGCAAAAATATTAGAAACAGAAGATATTATTTATGATCTAAAGTTTGATTTTATTAATAGCTATTTATTTGTAACACAGTCAAATAAAACAGAAATATATTCTTATCCGGGGCTAATTAATATTGAAACTATCGAAACTTTATATCAAATAGAGAATGTGGAGTTACTATACAGCTATTGATTTGTTATCAATAATTCATATTTTAGCTTCATAATTGAATAATTATTCCTACATGCATTCGAAAAACCATTTGGGTTGTCAATAAATCTGAAAAGTACTTTAAACCAAAATCACAAATGAATAAATTAGAAGAACATTTTTCAAAGTTTAGAAAACATATAATCGGTGACGAATTAGAGTTTGAAACTCCATTTGGAATAAAGAAAATGATTTATGCTGACTGGGTTGCAAGTGGACGGCTATATAGACCAATTGAGGAAAAAATAACAAATACTATTGGTCCTAATATTGGTAATACACATACTGAAACTACCGAAACCGGAACATTAATGACTAATGCTTATCATGAAGCACACAAGATCATTAAAAACCATGTAGGAGCAAATGAAAATGATGTAATTATTACTGCAGGATTTGGAATGACTGCTGTTATAAACAAACTTCAGCGTATTCTTGGATTGAGAAACTGCGCTATATTTACTGAAGAAAATAATTGTATTCCTAAAGAAGAAGAACCGGTAGTCTTCATAACTCATATGGAACACCACTCCAACCACACTTCATGGCTCGAAACAATAGCAAAAATAGTAATCTTAGAGCCCGATTCTGAAAATAAAGTATGTACAGATGAGCTGAGGAAACAATTAGAACTTCATAAAAATCATAAGATTAAAATTGGATCATTTACCGGTGGTTCCAATGTAACCGGAGCAATTCCTCCATACTTTGAAATGGCCGAGATTATGCACGAATATGGCGGAATAGCCATGGTTGATTTTGCCGGATCAGCACCCTATATCGATATAAATATGCATCCTGACAATCCAAAGCAAAGTTTAGATGCTATTTTCTTCTCGCCACATAAATTTCTTGGTGGACCTGGTAGTTCAGGAGTTCTTATCTTTAGTAAAAACATTTATAAAAAGGAGGTACCGGATAATCCGGGAGGAGGAACAGTTGAATGGACTGATCCATGGGGTGGTCACAAATATTATGATGATATTGAACTACGCGAAGATGGCGGTACACCGGGATTTCTTCAAGCAATAAGAGCAGCCTATGCAATTTTGTTAAAAGATAAGATGAATACTACCCTAATTACCCAACGTGAAGAAGAGTTAGTAAAATTAGCCTTTAAGGGTTTTTCAAAAATAAAAGGGATTCATATATTGGCCGATAATATAACTGACCGTTTTGGAGTGTTCTCATTTTGGTTTGAGGACATACACTTTAACCTAATAGTAAAATTGCTAAACGACAGATATGGAATTCAGGTTAGAGGAGGTTGTGCATGTGCAGGAACCTATGGTCATTTTTTACTTAATGTAACACCCGAAGAATCATTGCGAATTGTTGAAAGAATTAATAGCGGAGATTTATCAAACAAACCTGGCTTTGTAAGAGTTTCACTTCATCCTACAATGACCAATATGGAGCTTGAATTTATAATATCATCACTTAATGATATTACTGAAAACCACGATGAATGGAGTAAAGACTATATATACGACAAACATACTAATGAATTTAATTACAAAAATTCAACTCAAAATATCCAGAAAATAATTGATAATTGGTATAAAATATAATTATTAAGCAATCAAAAAAAGAGGCTGTCCAAAAAGTTAAAAACGTCTGTCATTCTGATCCGACTAAGGCGGATCAGAATGACAAAAAACTAACTTTTTGGACAGCTTAATTATTTTACAGATAATACTTTAACCCGGAATATGCATTAGAAAATCTATTCCGAACTACAATTACTGCAAAATATACCACTTTGCTGAGTTTTGAAGCATCACCATAGCGGTGCTATGCTTTCATTTCAAAACTGTATATTTTATTGTACTTGAAGTTCTCATAACGAAGTTCCAATGCATAATCCGGGTTTAATGCTCACTTAGGTATTTAGCAACCCCTGCTGCGTCGGCAACCATGGCATCATCACCTGGTTTCCAGTTTGCAGGGCAAACTTCACCATGATCTTCAAAAAACTGCAAAGCATCAACCATGCGTATGGCTTCATCAATACTACGACCAAGAGGTAGGTCGTTGACTACCTGATGGCGGACAACACCCTGTTTATCAATTAGGAACAAGCCACGATAAGCAACTGGTTCGCCATCAAACTCTCCTTCACCATCCTCATTAAAATCATATGATCCGGCAAGAACGTCATAATTCTCAGAGATTGTTTTAGAAAGATCGGATACCAATGGATATTTAACACCCTTGATACCACCATCATTTTTCTCTGTGTTTAACCATGCCCAGTGCGAGAAATGTGAGTCAACGGAACATCCCACTACTGCAACATTACGTTTTTCAAAATCATCCATCCTTTCCTGAAATGCAATAATCTCAGTAGGGCAAACAAAAGTAAAATCCAGAGGATAGAAAAAGAATACAACATGCTTTTTTCCAATGAATTGCTCCAGTGAGAATTTCTCTACAAATTCGCCACCGTTTACAACGGCATTGGCTTCAAATAATGGGGCTTTTTTACCAACTAATACTGACATAATATTTATTTATAATTGATTAACAGTTTAAACTCATATGTGAGTTATTGAATATATTTCTCTAGATTTTGCAAAATTACAAATTATTTCTAATAAGAATAATTATAAATATGTTAATTTAGAGAAATAGAGGTAGTTGAGAGAGCATATTGGTGAATATTAAACAAAACTTTAGACTATTGCCACAATACAAACAAACTTATTTTAAGTTGAGAGCGCTTATCTGTCCGTTGCTCAAACCCTCACAAATCTGTTCAACTATTTCCCACTCACGCTTTGTAAGTTGATAATCCATAATAAAAAGATCACGTACCTCTTGCTTGCTATTAACTACCAAAGCAAATGGCTATTGGCTATTGGCTGTTAGCTTTTGGCTGTTATCTTTTGGTTATTGGTTATTAGATATTGATTATTTGAGATTTTGGCTATTGGCTGTTAGCTGTTGGCTATTGAAGGTTGCCTGAGGTTTTGACTGCTGATTGATGACTGCTTACTGTTGACTACTTACTGCTAACTGCTGACTGTTGGTCATTGGTCATTAGTTATTAGTTATTGGTTATTTGAGGTTTTGACTGCTGACTGCTTACTGCTAACTACCGACTGCGACACTATTCAACAAGTGCATCAACATCAATTGTAATAGGTATATCTCGCTGAAAATCGTACAGAGTCAATCTCCTAATTTCATAATAACTTCTCCAGTATGACATCAATGATCTATAATATCCAACCTTGGAATTATCGTTATCAACCTGAGCCATTCTAAGCTCCAACACATCGTTTATTTTTCCTATCATGTAACGTTTCTGGGTAATTTCAAATCTTTTTTGAGCTACAGTATCAGATTTAGCTGCAATCATCATCTGATTTTTTTGCATATTGTATTCCATAACATTTATGAAAACATTCTGTTTGAAATCAATAATATCCTGTTCCACAGCTGTTATCTCAAGATCCTGATTTGATTCAGCCATCTTAATAGTACCCTTTGCCTTACCCCAATCGAGAATAGGCACAGAAATTCCAAGAACAACTCTTTCCTCATCCAGTGGGTTAATATATGCACCACTTAAGGCATCCGATGTTTGCGTTAATCCAAGCACAGCATACAACTCAGCATCAAACCTACCTTCGGTTCGTGCTCGATTAACTTCACTCTCTGCTTCCAGTAAACGACGCTTAAAATCAATCCCCTGTGAACTATTATTTTTTGCTTCATCAATTGCTCTGACAGGAGAGATTGCAAAATCAGGTGTTAAAACAGGCGGTATTAACTCAATAGAAGCACTATCTTTTAAACGCAAATATGATTTAAAAACAAAAAATCTGTTTTCATAGCTAAGCTCTGAATTTTCCACATCGGATGTTGCCGTTAGTAGATTCAGCTCAAGCTGGAGCAATTCATTTTCAGCAATTTTACCCAAAGTATAACGCCCCTCTGCAATTTTATATAAGGTATCATAATTTGACAGATTTTTATAGGCTATCTTCCGTTCCAGCTGAGCAATGAGCAACGAAAAGAAATGATCAACTGCTGTTGATGCAATTTTTTCATTTTGTTCAACTACTACCCTCTTGGCAGCCTCATATTTCATGGGTTCAATTTTTTTAAGCCATTTATATGGGTTATAGTTAAATATTGGTTGTCTGATACCAATATTTACCATGTTAGCCAAATATTGTGTTGTTGTTGTATCTGTACTAAAGTTGTCCATACGTGATAACCCGGTGCTTAAAAATACTTCACCTCCGGTAAATCCAACTTTCTGACTAAGTGAAAGGTTAACCTCATAACTTGTTAAACTTTGAGGAGTATAGTTAGTACTTCCATCTTGAGCCGATACAGGTATAATACTTCTGTTAACATTAGGCATTGTTGCATCCACTGCCAGATTTGGAAGGTAGGTTGCTTTAAAGAACCTGTAACTCCAATAACTATGTCGGTAACTATGTTTGGCTTTCAATGCATCGGGAGATTGCTTTTGGGCAATTTCAATAACCTCGTTAAGTGTGTACTTAACAGAATTTTGAGCGTTACTTATAATTGAAACAAAAGATATAATTATAACTACAATCATTAATCTGAACATGGCTAAAAATCTTATTGTATGTATGGATAGTTAATTCGTTTATAATACCAAATAGCCACCAAAATAAGCCTTAAAACCTTTATCTTTTCCATCTTATCTTCTTAAAATATTTCTTCCGTAGCTTTGGCTATGCAACAAATATTTTAAATCGATAAACAGAAAAATATTTTGTTTTATAAGGCTCATTTTGATAACTAATTGGTATAATTTTATCAAAACCTGTATTTTTCAGGCATGAAAATAATTATTACAAAATTAATACTTTAAAGTGTTTGTTTTGTATGTTGATGAAATAATTCAAATCTAAAGAAAAACGGAATATCGAATATTGAATGCTGAATATCGAATGTTGAATGAAATACAAAACTAACTTCAGTATTCTAAATTCGGTGTTCGACATTCTAAATTCAGACCTGTTTGCCTCAGGCATAATTATAATGGAAAAATAAATTGTTACTTCATGATATAGGTTTACACTAAGTTTAGTTTAAAACTTTTAAAT